>CAZDBH010000270.1:0-8820 GCA_964503485.1 uncultured Bradymonadales bacterium
CAACACCATGTGTGAGGACCCGCCGATTGCCAACGGCGTCTAGCCAACCAACCCACAGAAACGCCACGGTGACCGCAATCGACACCATTCGAATCCCCGACCAGACGGCCCTGTCGTTCGAACTGGATCCCGACAAGTTCCTTACCCCTCCGTCGCAATGCCCGCTGTTTCGTTTTATGCAAAGATAGCGGAGTTCGGCGAAATGAACCAGCCGCTGCCCTAGATTGGCGGAGACCGTGGGCTTCCCTCCAATACGGCAACCCCGCAGCCACCCCGAACCAGAATGTGGTATAAGCACGGCTCAACGAAGCTGCTGAAACAACCGAACCGCACGTGAGAACCAAGGCGTAATGAAGTTTTCCACCACCCTTCTGTACTTCCTCGCGATTCTATTTCTGATGAACCCGCTCGTTGTTGGATGCGGATCGAGCGTCAAACCGGACGCCGATCCAGATGGGGACGTGACCTCGACGGACGGGACGGTCGACGTCGATCTAGACCGAGGCGACACTGCATCTGATTCCTCGAGCGACGGCCCAGAGGTCGATTTGGCCGACCTGGATACCGACGTTGGGGACACACCCGACCTCGAGGATGATAGTGCGGACTCGGCGGAGGACTTAGGCGAGGCCGATCGGTCGGACGGAGGCGACGATGTGGGAGAGGGCGACGGCGGCTCCGACTTGGACGCCGATTTGGGCACCGACGGCAACGAGGACGCTGAAGTCGTCGAAGTCTGTGACCCCGAAAATCAGTTTGACAACTGGAATGTCAGGGAGGACCGAACGTTAACCAAAGCGTGCTCGCCTTATATGATCGACCAACGCCTTGATGTGGGCAACGGGGCTACGCTCACAATCGAGGCCGGTGTTGCCCTCCACTTCGACTTCGACACGTGGCTTCGCGTGGGTGGTGGATCTGGCGGCAACGGCCGTCTAATCGCCGATGGAACGGAGGAGCAGCCCATCGTGTTTACGACTCAAGACGACCACAGAGAAGCGGGCCAATGGTACGGTCTCGTTTTTGGGCCCGGAGCGCTGTCGGTGAGCGTCGAGCACGCACAGGTCTTGTATGGCGGCCGTAGTTCCTTCGGGGTCAAAGGGTGCCTCACAATCGACGACGCACCGTCCTCAGCCATCTCACTCGACAAAGTCACATTCGAGAACTGCCTTCAGAGTGGACTGGCCCACCTGGGTGGCGACGGTCAAGACCTGGCCGGTCTGCGGTTTGTGAGTACAGGCGACTATGGCCTCCACGCCACGCCGACCACACTCGGTGACGTTGGCGAGGTGTACGAGTACGACGATGTCGAGACCAATTTCCTGAAGACCGGAACCGTGGCGGAGTCGGCGACCTGGCTCGCCCAGGGCATCCCCTTCGAAACGGACGGAAGAATCGACGTCCAGGGCGACGCGGCGCCTGTGCTGACGCTCGGGGAGGGGCTCGAATTGCTGTTCCCCGACCACGCTTGGCTGCGCATCGGTGCATCTTCGACAGGTAGTCTCCGGGTCGAGGGCACAGAAGAATCGCCAGTACGACTGGCCAGCGCCATATCGGACGAACCTGGCGGATGGCACGGCGTACACTTCCAAGAGAACACGTTCGAGGGCTCGAGCTTCGATTGGGTGATCATCGAACACGCGGGACGCACCGGCTTCAATACGCGCGGCTGTGTGACGATCAATGGGACCACCGACGGGGCCGTCTCGATATCCAACTCAGTCTTCCGGGACTGCGCGCTCTCAGGAGTTGGCGTGGTGAATCACGACTTCGGGTTCTATGACTTCGTATCCAACACCTTCGAGGAAAGCGACGCCGGACTCTGGCTTCCACCTCATGCGGTCGCCTCCGTGGGATCGGGACACAGCTACGGTGGGGAGGTGACCCACAACCTGATGGACGGCGGCGACGTAGAAGAGGAAGTCGAGTGGTACTCACAGGGCATTCCGTGGCACGTCGATGGGACTCTGAACGTCGCTCACGTCGACGGAGCGGACCTGTGGATTCGGCCCGGAGTTCACCTGCAATTCGCGAACAACTCGCGACTGCGGGTCGGAGGCGCCGAATCCGGCCAGTTCTATGCCGTCGGTACGTTTGACGATCCGATCATCATCGAGGGGCAGGCTTCTGCATCGGCAGGTAGCTGGCATGGGGTACATTTCGACACGAACACGCTGTCCGACTCACGTCTCGAGCACGTCACACTTCGCCACGGAGGAAAACCCGGATTCAACACCGCCGGCTGCGTGACCGTGCGTGCCCCGGCGGGTCGCGTGTCCATTATCGATAGCAGTTTCGACTCCTGTGAACAGGCCTGTATTGGCGCCCGCGGAGAGAACCCCCAGCGCATCGAAGACAACAGCTTGAGTTCCTGCCCCCTCGGCATGTGGTTGCACGCCGACGCTGTCGGCTCGGTCTCAGACAAACAATCCTACGACGGCGTGACTCGCAACCGAATCGACGGGGGAACGGTGAGTTCTTCGGCAGCGTGGGTGGACCAGTCGGTTCCGTACGATGTCGAGGGAGATATCGTCGTCGAAGGGGACCCAACGGTCACGCTCGACATCGCCGCTGGTGTTGAGCTCCGCTTCGAGTCGTCAGGTTGGCTGTCTGTAGGTGGTGGCGCAGGCGCCATTCTGAATATCGATGGCACGTCGGACCGTCCGGTCGTAATGACCAGTTCGTTGGTGGAACCGACTGCCGGCGCATGGCATGGTATCTTTCTGCGAAGCGAAACCGAGAGCGCGGCCATATCGTACCTCGATCTGTCGTTCGCGGGGCAGTCCGGCTCGAATGTCCGGGCCGCCTTAACGCTGAGTTCGACGGGAGATCGCGTCGAGGTCCTCAACAGTCAATTCAGCGACAATGCACAAGTTGACGTGTACATCGATTGCGGCTCGTCGCCGACGTTGACCGCAAACACTTATCTTTCTGGCGGGACTCGATCGGAAGCGTGTCGTTAACTTAGCGCGGACACCCTGGCTCTTCGTCGGTCCGTGAGAATGCGGCCGGGTAAAATGTGGTGTATTCTGCTGCGCGGGGCTGGGGGGGCGCCGCGAAACAGCTATCTCAAACTACTGGCTTACCAGCGGCCTCGGCCACCACCGCCACCGCCACCGCCACGGGGCCGATCGTTGGCCACGTTGACGTTGAGGGATCGACCGTCGAGCTCGCTACCGTTCATCTGCTCGATGGCGGTGTCAGCGTCTTCAGCGTTGTCGAAGGTGACAAAACCGAAACCACGGCTGCGGCCGGTGTCTCTGTCGTTGATGACTTTGGCTTCTGTGACTGTTCCGTGAACCTCGAAGGCCTGACGAAGGCCGTCATCATCAGTTCCCCAGCTCAAGCCACCAACAAAAAGTTTCTTAGACATATCTCTTCTCTCTTTCTTCCGACGCGCCAAACTGCGACGTCGCTGTAAACCCGTAGCCGTCGGCCTTGGGTAAGTTCGACAGACATCACGAGACTTTCGCCGCGTGTCCTGCCTTTGATCCGTGCTATCTAGCGGGTACTGAAAACCTCTCGGTTGGCCGCCGTATCGCCGGTGCGGCCCCTGCCTAGACCGAGACGCGCTCAGAAATGGGTAGGGGAAAACATAATCGACACCTCGCTCCTGCGTGGTTCGATCGGATGGCAACATAGGCTGTTGTGAGAAAAACGCAAGCATAACTTGATAGGGCCTGAGAAGCGGATGGCACTTCCATTTGAAACTGGGCAGGAATCCGGCTGCCCCGCTCAACGCAGAAACCGCCCTCAGCGATCGAGCCACTTGCTCTGTGTAGGCCTTTTTCTTGCACTGGCGACCATCGCGTCTAGCAGCGCGGCCGGCTCGGAGTCCGACAAGATGTACCCGCGGTGTTCGGCTCCTACGAAGCGTTCGCTAACGGTGTGGTCGAGAAAGGCCAGCAATTTTTCGTAATAGCCGCGAATGTTGAGAAGCCCGGACGGTTTGGTGTGAAAGCCGAGCTGCGACCATGTCAGCATCTCGAAGAGCTCTTCTAGGGTGCCGAGTCCCCCCGGCAGCGCCACAAATCCGTCCGAGAGATCGGCCATCAGAGCCTTGCGTTCGTGCATCGAATCCACGATGTGAAGTTCGCTCAGCCCGGGATGAGCTATCTCCTTCTTCTCGAGAGACTCGGGAATGACACCAATCACCTCCCCTCCCCGGCTCAAAACCGAGTCCGCGATGTGGCCCATCAGCCCAACACTGGCGCCACCATAGACGAGACTCCAACCCCGCTCGGTGAGTTCGCGTCCCAAATCACCCGCTGCCGCAAGGTAGTCGGCGTGGGCTCCAGGGCTCGACCCACAGAAGACACAAATGCGTTTCATCTTTCCCTCATGACCGGCTGCTGCGCCGGGATGGAAGTATGAGGAGCAGCCCGATGACTAGAGCCAGCCATCCTGGCGAGGGTCCACTCCCGGGTCGGAACTCACAACCGCAACCATCGTCCTCTACCGGATCCACACCGGACCCTGCGTCGCCGAGGGCGTCCGGATTCGGGCCCGAGTCCGCTGATCCATCAGACTGGCTGTCCTCCGCCGTATCCTGTTCGGTGGCACCATCGGAAGTGAGGTCCTCAGCGGTGTGGTCCCCCAAGTCACTGGCTGCATCGACCAGATCACCCTCTGCGTCCTCGCTGTTGCCCGCGTCAGGCGCCTCTTCGACCCGTTCGGATCCGTCAGTCGGTTCGACCGGAGGCGTGACCATGATGTTGAACGGTGCCAATGTCGTTCGGCTGTTGTCCATACCCGTGCCATCATCAACGGTAATCGCGACCTGAGTGAACAACTTCACGTCCGTGTCGGCCGGCGTCCCCGACAACACGCCCGTGGCGAAGTTGAAGCGCGCCCAATTCGGTTTCTGAAAGATCTCAAATGTGAGGACATCCTCGTCGTCGTCTCGGGCCTCGGGCTCGAATCGAAACTCGCTACCTGCGCTGACGGTCCTGGCTGGAATGCCGCTGATCTCGGGTCGGGCGTTGAAGCCTACCACTGAAATCGTAAAACTCTGGTCGACATCACCTGCCGAGGTACTAGCTCGAAGGGTCACTTCGTGATCGCCGATCTGCTCGTCAGTCGCGATACCGACGAGCTGGGCCGTGGTCCGCTCCAAACGTCGAATCGCACCATTGCTGCGATCAGAGACGAACACGGCGCCGTCCGGACCGATGGTAAGGCTGCGGGGGAAATAGAATTGGGCATGGTCCGAGAGGCCTTCCACGTAGCCGGCCGTGCCGTCTCCTGCCAAGTCTGTAACCTCTTGGGTCTCAGCATCGATCCGCTGCACTCGGTGGTTCGACGAATCAACGACAAAGATGTTGCCCTCATCATCGAGCGCAACGTCGAATGGATGCTGAAACACCTCGGGGCCACCCGCCAGGTCGGTCACCTCGAGGCTGTCGAGGTCGAGACTGCGGACCAAATGGTTGTCCTTGTCGGCGATCAGCAGGTCGCCGTCGCCATCGAACTCCATACCCCGAGGTGAGGCCAAGCTGACATCGAGCTCGAGTGTCGCCACGCTATCTGCATCGACGTCGATCACTCTGATCGCGTTATTGTCTGAGTCGGCGACATAAAGCAGGCCGCCGGCGGCCACAGCGATGCCTTTGGGTCGGTTGAAACGGGCCGACGCCAGGTCTCCGTCTACCAGTGCTCGTGTGCCCGAGTCACCCACGACTGTCGTCACCGAGGCGGTCTCGAGGTCGATTTGTCTGATTGCATTGTTGAAGGCGTCGGCCACGTACAGCGACTCATCGTCGGAGGCGATACCTTGGGGAAAGAAGAACGAGGCTGCCTCACCGGTGCCATCGGTCAAGGCCCGTTCTCCCGAACCGGCGAAGGTGGTGGTCGCCCCGGTGTCCGGGTCGATCCGCCGAATGCGGTGATTGTGCGTGTCGGCCAGGTAGAAAAAGCCATCGGCTGCGAGCGTGATGCCGTACATGTTCTTGAACTGAGCGACGGAGGCGTCTCCATCCTGATAACCAACGCCGTCAACGCCACCAGCAAAAGTGGATACGACCCACCCGGAATCATGGTCGAGCGCCAACCAGTCTGGTTTGACTTCGGCCGTCAGGGTAAGGCTTTCTCCCCCGTCATCGACCACGATGCCGTAGCCGTAGTCGGCGCGCCCGTCGACAGTGATTGGGGCCTCCGTATGGAACATCGGCTGGGCAACCAGCCCGGTGGGCAACAGCAGCAGTAGAACGGCCAGCGTGCCGACCAAAGAAGGGCGTTCTAGTGGCCCTCCTGCAATCTCAGAACGGCTCACAGACGAACTCCGATGCAGGCTCCGCGAAAGGCTCCGCAGGGGCAGGCCCCTCTTTGAATAAGAAGTTGAACAGATATACCGCGTCAGCAACATTGACGAAGCTGTCGTCGTTCACGTCCCCCAACGCCCAACACCACGAACTGTCCTCGTTGTGGATTATCTGGATGAGCTTATCGACATCCGAAACACTCACGCTGTCGTCCTCGTACACGTCGCCCCTGATATATGTCTCGTGTGAATCGAACGCACCGCCCACGACCAACGCATCGTAACTGGTTTCGCGGGACCAGATGGCGAAGTCCACAGCACCGTCGCACGGTGTCCTGTCGATACCGATCGTCGCCTCACCCACCGAAACCGGCCGCACAATCAAGTCGAGGATGTGGTGCCGACCCGTGTCCAGTACCTGATCAATCTCGACCGTATTGTCGAAGGTGATGTCCGCATAATACTGATTCGTGTCGCAGGATGGGCGACCCACGGTGCTTTCGGCGGGTCGTCCCCCATCATTGACGGTTTCGAGTGCGTCGCCCGTACGCAGTGAACTGACGGTCGCGACCTCTGTGTTGGACGATTCAGCGGTCAACTGAAACCCCGAGACGGGATACCCTTCAGGGACAGTCAGATAGATCGAGCCGCGCGCTGACCGGTCCGGATCGCTCTCGAGCGACTCGATCTCGAGGAGATAGGGCACGACTGAGATATCGGCTCCTTCGAAATATGGGATCTGTGCCGAGTTGCCCACCGGAAGCACCCTTGTCGCCACCCCCGGATCAGCGCAGGAAGTCTCGACGGCGGTCACTGAAGACACCTCCGCTTCTCCCACGCCAACGCCTCTCAGTGTCAAATCGAAAAGATGGTGGGTCCCTCCCCCGAAAGCTGCGGTGGCCTCCGAAGTAAACCGCGCGCGCAAGGCGATCTGTGTGCCATCTCCGCAGGGGTCCAGTTCGCTTTCCACCATGATGGGTCCCCTGCCGCCATTCAGCTCGACGACCACATCTGTTGGCGTTATATCGGTAGCGAGCACCACATCAGCAGCGCTCACACCCAATGTGAGGTCCAGACCATAGAAACCCGACTCCGTGACATAGGAATGCACAGACACGGGAACGACTACGTCGCCGTCGAGGTTGACCTCGGCGTCACCCACCCGGACGTCGTAAGCCGGCCTAGCCGAGGCGGACGCCGAGAACACGGTCACCAGAGTCAATACCGCGAGAGCGAGCGTCTTCCGGCGCCGCCGGGGGAGCACCAGTACCAGGCAAGCCAACAGGACGACCCAACCACCCTGGCTGGTACCTGCGCTACTTGAACAACCACACCCCTCAGCGTCGTCGCTCTCTGACACCGGATCGGTTGTGGACCCGGTGTCCGGAATAGCAACCTCGAGGGCGATATCCTCTGATGCGTCATCACCAGCCCCGTCTGAGCCCACCATGTCGGGCTCATCCCTTTGATCGGGTTCTTCAACCATGTCGGGTTCTTCTGTGGTGTCCGCTTCTTCCGTCTCGTCTGAGGATTCGTCAGGTGACTCGCCGCTATCAACTTCCTCGCTGAGATCAACCGCGTCTGTATCGAGCGCAATAGCGTCTGCGTCATCTGTGACTTCGGCGTCAGCATCGGACACATCGGCTACAACCACATCCCCGCCGGCATCTGCATCGGGGTCGGGGTCGGGGTCGGGGTCCGCAACCGTGATCCAGGGCAGGCAAGTGAACTCACTATCGTGCAGGACCAGCGCGTCGGGGTCGGCCGGATACCCGGTGCTCGACGTAAGATTCGGAATATTGGGATCGCCCAGCCCGTCTTCGCAGAACGTGAGGGCAAACACATCACTGTCGCCCTCCGGCGGGGAGTCGCAGCACACGGTCACTGTGGCGATCCTGACTCCCTCGGCCCGGGCCATAGTCTGCGACCCATCAGGGTAGGTCAGTAGCCCCAACACCGCACCACCCTCGACTACTCGAGCAACGGCCCAGGCGTCGTCGGGAAGTGATTCAGCCATTCCAATCGCAGTCACTCCGATGCCCTCTTCGGGGCAAATCGCCATCTGCAAACCGCTGAGGCCTGTGTATTTGATGTCGATCGTGACTGATACCTCACCGCACCCGTCGACCGAAGATGAGTCACCGAGCACGAACTCAGCCGGTGGGTCCGCCAGTGGGGCCGCTAGGCCGATGGATAGCGCCGCAATGGCGAATGCGAATGACACCAAGTGCCGAGCCGAGTTCAGTTTCAATTTAGCCCCCAGAGTTGCCGTGACGTTGCCAACGGAATGGTAGCGATGAGGGCGTCCAATGTCACGGGCGTCAGTAGGCGGAAGGACTGAAGGCCGTTGTCCCCTATTGTCTCTCACCCACCTGTTCATGTACTTTCGGAGCGATCCCCAACCCCAGGAGAACCAGATATGAGGCCCCCGTTATTGAGATTCGCTATCGTGCTGTCCGCTTGCCTTGCGTGGACAGCGTGCTCGGACGACAGCGACGGAGATTCGGCCGGTGACGCTTCCGGCGATACAACGCAGGACATAGCAGGTGACAGCGGAACCG
>CAZDBH010000270.1:8830-11676 GCA_964503485.1 uncultured Bradymonadales bacterium
ATGGTTTTCCGTTTCTTTGGCGGTGTTTTTTCTTCCTACGCACGACTCGTCGGTCGACTCGACCCCGGACGCCGTCGAGTCGGGTACGATAGCGATTGAGGGCGTGCTGAGCCTGTCCGACAGTCCGATCGATTCACCTGTGGCCTCAGAGGGCGCTGGCGGGTTCATGTTTGCTCTGCTTCCCGGTGGATACGAGATGGATGGAAATCCGTCCGAGGACATCATAGCGGCCGCGTTGCTACCCGCGCCGGCCGACTACGCGGGCGCTGCGTTAGAGACGGGAGACTCGCCGATCCTGTTCAAAGAGTGGGACTCGAGTGAGGAAGACGACGACAATCCACTATCTGAGGACGATTTCCTGGCTGAGGCGGGGACCTACTCGGTTTTGGTCATCTTCATGAGCAACTTCCAAGGGGATGGTCCGGACAACATTGCTGGCCCTACAGACTACGACGTCACCAGCTTTCCCGCCGTCCTCGATCTCGGTGATCTCAGTTTGACCCCGGCTCGATGACTGAGCCCTCCGGCCTCGGAGGCATTCATGGAAGCGACCTACAACGCGATCGGGCTGGGCTACCGCAAACACCGCCTGCCTGACGCCCGAATTGGAGCGCAAATCGCCGAGGCACTCGGCAGCGCCAGAACCGTCCTCAACGTCGGGGCCGGTGCCGGCAGCTACGAGCCGACCGATCGCGAGGTCACCGCTTTGGAGCCGTCCGCGGTGATGATCGGCCAAAGGCCACCCAGCGCTGCTCCGGCTGTGCAGGGATACGCCGAATCGCTTCCTTTTGATGACGGCTCATTCGAGGCTGCGATGGCGGTCTTGACTGTCCACCACTGGAGCGACTTCGCCGCCGGTCTTCATGAGATGACCAGGGTCGCCAACCGGGTGATCATTCTCACCTTTGATCGCTACTCGGACTACGACTTCTGGTTAACCCGTGACTATTTCCCGGAGTTCGATCTCGAAGACGAGGACCGCTTTCCGCCGATGGCGCGCTACGAGGCAGCCCTGGGGCCAATCTCCGTCGACGTCGTCCCTATTCCTGCGGACTGCACCGACGGCTTCCTGGGAGCCTGGTGGGCCCGTCCCGAGGCTTACTTCGAGCCCACCGTTCGGGCGGGAATCTCGAGTTTTTCGGCAAGGGAGCCCGATGAGTACGCCTCGGGTCTCGCTGCGCTAGCCGCCGATCTCGAGTCCGGCGAATGGAAGCGGCGAAATGGACATCTTCTCCAGCGTCCGGCGCTCGACCTGGGCTATCGGTTGATCACCGCCCGTTCTACGATCCATTCGCAAAAACAAACGGATAGTTAACGCGCACATTGCCCGCGTTTGCAGGCATCGGGAACCGCCACTGGCGTATCCTCCGTACAAGGCAGGCTTCGACCCCGTCGTTCTCCATGTCGGATTCGTGGATCCGCGCACTTGCGACATTGCCAACCGGGTCGACCAAGAAGCTGACCACGATTCGACCCTCTAAGTCGGAATTGCGTTGTAGCTCGGTTTCATAACAGGCCCTGATCTCTCGGCGGTGTTGTCGAATGACGCGCTGGATGATCGACCGATCAATTGTCCCACCGTCAATTTCCGCGCAGCAGGCGATCACCTCGACCTCTCGCTGGGGCAGCGGCTCGACATCCGGCACGGGCACTGCGTCCGGACCGTATCTACCCAGGGTGCGGACACCGATACCCTCCGTACGAGGTCGACCGTCAAAGCGACCGGGCCCCGCGATCGACAAGCCGAGGCTACCCTGGGCCGGGCCAACTGCCGGACCATCTTGGCCGCCGTAAGCGAGAACATCGTCATACCCGAGTGGCTCCATCGCGAACACGCTCTGTGGGCCTGCGAGGTCCTGAAGCACCGTGATGACACCGCGCTCGGTTGCTTCCTGGCGAGCCTGGGCTTCACTCAAGACCACTCGGTCGGTCTCAGGCGGACCTTCGAGCGCCATCCGCCCTGGTTCCTCGACGGGTTCTTCGAGTCCGGCACGGCCCTCCTCGCCACCCTCGGCAGCGGGCGTTGGCTCATCCTGCTCACTGTCGGGAAGCTGGGGCAACTGGAGCGCCAACTCCTCAGTGTCTAGCTGCGCCATCGACAGCACCTGTTCATCAAGGGGGAAGTCATCGAGTTCGAGAGACGCTGAGATAGGAATGGCCAAGAATATCATCGCCATAATTACGACGTGCACAGCAAATGAGGCCCCGATTGGCCCCAGAAGCGCTCTGATCCCGGTCATTCCAACGGGCAGCGCCAAGCTTGGCTGGGTTCCTTGGTGAATGAAGATCGTACTCTCGCCCAGGTAGATTCGCGCCCGGGTCGTTGGCGTAATCGGAATGGAGAGACCATGCGCAACGACCGCCTCGGCGATCGAGAAACGGGTCGTATCTATATATACGTCGCCCGACATTTGCGGGTTCAGGTTCATCACGGGACCAGCCGAGGCGTCGTTAACAACGAGCGAATGAGCCTGCCCCATGGCCTGTGGTAGCGCGTCGGCTCCGAGTACGACCGTGCTGTCTCGACTCGGGCCGATCGTCAGGTCGGGCCCCCCAGGTTTGATCGTCACCTCCGCCATCACCCGGTCATTCCAGAGATGGGCCACCTCGACCGTCCCATCAGTTTGGGAGGGTCGGCTGAGAAATCGGCGTGAATAGTGCTTCGTGTCGCTGGGGCGGTAGGTCGATCGGGTCATGGGCTGAACTCGCTCGGTGTTGGACGCGTGGAGGTCGCAACGACCGCCAACTAGTTCCTTGGACACCGAGATGACCAAACGGTTCCCAAAAGACTGAGGCTAGGAGCCTGTCGCGCATAGCGCTCCAGGCTCCGCCATTGGCTTTTAGCG
>CAZDBH010000271.1:0-9722 GCA_964503485.1 uncultured Bradymonadales bacterium
AGCTCCTCGACGATGAAGTCGCCACAGGTTTCCGTGCCTGAGGGTCTGGCATATTGGATGCCGCGGCGATCGATGTCGCCGAATTCGTCCTTGTGGATGTAATGCCAGACCACATGGGGGCAATCGTTGGAGTCCAGGGCGATTTGGGGCCGATGGCCTTCCGTCCAATCGGAGCCAGTAGTCCCGGTCAGCACCTGGGCCGCGCTCACTGTTTCACCGTCGTAGGTCGCATACAAAATGACGTCGTCAACCTCCCCATCGTCATCAAAGTGGCCGATATCCTCCCAAACGAAATGGACGAGGTCTCGGCTCGCGGCCATCGCTGGGTACTTCGAGCGACAACCCAGAATATGGTCGCATGGCTCGGTTGGATCGGTTGAAATCACGACAATGTCTCCCATGGTTCGGTCGGGCGACAGTCTCCGGTAGATGATGTCCTGATCGGGGTCTCGGTCCCCGTCGAGCCGACCGTCATCAACGAAGGCGATATGCACGGCGTTGTCGTGTCCGGCGGCGACCAGTACGTTGCTCGTGTTGCCGGTTACGAGCTCGTCTTCCGTGATCAGCAGCGCTTCTCGTGGGCGAATTCCGTCGCGATAGCTGCGCAGCCAAAGTCCGGGGCTGCTGTTCGCTTTGCTGTCCTCCTGCTCCCACGCCACGACCACATCGCCGTTGGGCAGGACCGCTAGGTCAGGAATGCTCGAGCGGTAGTACAGTTGGCAGTCGTAGGGTTCGACAACACAACCCTCGTGATCGCTGACCAATCTGAGACCTCCGTCCCGGTAGGAGCACTCTGGCGTGCCCGAGTCGACCTCGGTCAAATCGGCCAGGTCCTCGATATCTGTCACATCTGTTGTGTCGCCTGTGTCTGTGACCTCGGTTGCATCGCTCAGATCAGTATCGCTGCCGGCGTCATCAGCCACCTCGCTCTCGTCCTCGGCGTCGGCTAGATCCGGATCGTCACCAGCATCTTCGCTCAGATCGTCGCCGGTATCCGCAGAGTCCCCCTCGTCAGCCGCGTCTTCAGCGGCATCCTCCAGGTCTCCGTCGGGGGCCTGCTCGTCGGTCGTGACACCGTCCGGGTCCTCAGCCAGATCGTTCGCCGAGTCGCCCGCAACATCGCTCACGGTTTCGTCTGACTGGTCAGGCCTTTGGTCTGCCGCTGCATCGGATGCAACCGGATCGGTTCTCACCTGGGAATCGGCGGTCGAGGTGTCTACCGCGTCGGCATCGTCTCCGGACCCAGATCCGCTGCTGCTCGAGCAAGCGACAAATACCAATGCGCACAACACCGCCTTGATGCGTGTTCGAACCATATTCCCCTCCTGTGGATCGTGTGGAGAGGATAGCCTGATTCCGTTCGAAGAGCCACCAATCCCAGTCGTGCCGGCCTGCTAAACGGGCTGTTCGGAGGGAAGCTGAAAGAAACTGCCGGTTCGCGTACAATCGGTGCTTTCTGTGGTGAAACCAGGGTCCGTTCCGGAGCGGTGAATGAACCAAGCTCGCGATTTGGAGGACTTCAAAGAACACTGGGATACCCTCGTTTTCGATGAGACGATGCCCAGCAGCCCGGGCGAGACGATTGTCCCTGTGCGTCCCGAGGGACTCGAGTTGGGTGGCCCAGAGAGTGAATTGGGCGGTCTATCGACCGGTCCTAATCTGGCCCTGCAGATCGGCGCGACCATCGGTGAGGGTGGCATGGGGGTAGTCCGTACTGCCTTCCAGACCAATTTGGGCAGAGAAGTCGCCGTCAAAAGCCTTCGCGCCGAGAAAATGGCGGCCGCCTCGATCAAGAAGGTGCTCAGTGAAGCGTGGATAGCGGGTCAACTCGAGCATCCTAACGTCGTTCCAATCTACTCCCTCGGAATCGACGAGTTCGGTGCACCGCTGATCGTGATGAAGCGCATCTCGGGCACCAATTGGTCGGAGCTCTTGCGAGACCCTGACGGCGTCTGCCGGCAGTTTGGTGTGAGCGAGCCCATCGAGTGGCACCTCGAAGTCCTCATTCAGCTGTGCAACGTCGTTCATTTCGCACACAGCAGAGGAATCATCCACCGCGATCTCAAGCCAGACAACGTCATGATCGGCGAGTTCGGCGAAATCTACCTGGTCGACTGGGGTATTGCGGTCAGTCTGGAGCCCGACCCAGCGGGACGACTTCGCACCCTCGATGAAGAGAGTGGACCGGCGGGAACGCCCCACTACATGGCCCCCGAGATGGCCGGCAACAAAATAGAGCGGATTTCTGAAGTTTCAGATGTCTATCTGTTGGGAGCGGTGCTTCACGAGGTACTAACCGGGGGCCCCCCTCACGACGGAAAGACGGTCTTCGACTGTATGCTTAAAGCCTACGAGTCGAAGCCGCACCACTATTCAGATGAGGTCCCGATCGAGCTCGCCGAACTCTGCACTCGGGCCATGGAAAGGGAAGTCGGGGATCGACTCGAGAGCGCCGAACTCTTTAAACAGGCGCTGATCACATTCCGGTCCCATCGGACTGCCCGCCTCCTGGCCGCCGCGGCCAACGAGCGCCTCACTCGACTGCTCGAATTACTGCTCGCGCCAGAGATGCACGACCGGCGACGGCAGGTGATCTACACACTCCACAACGAATGCCGCTTTGCATTTCGCGAGGCGCTTCGCGAATGGCCGGACAGCGAGATTGCCGTGCGGGGGCTTCATCAAGCCGCCCTTGCTCGTGCCCGGTTCGAACTGCGGACCGGAGACCCAAAGGCGGCACGGGCTGCGTTGGTCGAGATCGCCGAACCACCTGAAGAGATTCTCGCCGAGATTGAAGCCCTGGAATCTCGGCTCGCTAGAAAGGCGGCAGAAACCGAGGCACTGGCTGCGGTCGGAGCATCATTTGACCAGAGACCCGGACAACGAACACGGGCTTTCAACACGCTCGTCTTGGGGGTGGCCTGGGCCACGGGACCGTTTGTTTTCGAGTGGTGGATAAGCGGCGATCGGCTCGGCTTATCCCCCCTCGCGGCGGTTTCGATGTTCAACCTCGTGCTCATGGCCATACTTGGTTTGATCTTCTGGTGGTCCTTCGAAAGCCTCACAGCAACTGAGTTCAACTATCGAATCTCGCGCAGCACGGCGTTCATCATAGCCGCTCAATCGGTCGTTGCCCTGGGTGCCTGGTTGGCCGGCTGGTCGGTCGACCAGACGCTCTTGATTCTTGTCCTTATGTGGTTCTCGGGATCAGCGTTGATGGCGATCAACATCGATAGACGCATCTGGATAGCGGCTTTGTACTACCTCGTCGGATTCCTCGTGCTGGCGGGCGGCCTCGCGAGCTGGGCACCAATCGCGTCACTCAGCAACGGCCTAACCTGCCTGACACTTGCGTTCATATGGCGTCCGAGAAACGAGCCGGGAGGTCGCTCAACCGGAGATCAGGCTACGGTGGGATGATCGGGCCTAAACGGTCGAGCTCCCTTTACTCAGTGCGGAAGAGGTCCTCGTCGAGGTCGAAGAGAATCTCAATCTGCCTCAAGACGTTTGGCAGGTTGTGAGGGCCAACGCTATTGGTCTCTTCATAGTGGTCTCCAGGAGGCTCTCCAACGTAGGGAGCGCCTTCCATGAGTTCGAAGTCGTAAGTCGGAACCAGATAGCCGAGTTCGTCTTGACCCAGCCCCAGTACGAAGTGAATCTCTCCTGGGAGTTCACCGCGAAGAAAGCCAGCGTTGGGCGCCGATTCGAGGTCTGGTGGATTCGGATTGCCCGGGCTGACGATGCACGGGTTCTCTCCCGGATCATCTCCCTCCGCCACCGGCATCAGGTCGTCGTCGCAGACTGTCTCGTGGGGACTGCCTCGAACCGGATCGCTGACCGAGACGTCCTCAAGAAAACCACCCGTCAGTGTTTCTGGGAATACCTCGCCGGGAACGGTCGCGAAGGTCACGTTTCCAATCTGCACCCGCGCGACCGAGGTCACGACCAAAGGAAGCACCGGCGGCTGCATGCTGTCAGAGTGACGCCAGTTGTAAATCTCTCTATCGAAGAGGTTCAGGCCCATGAAACCGGTCTGAAACTGGAGGTTCGCAATGCCGGTGAGGAACTCGTGGCTTCCGAACGTCAAGTCGCCTTCCACCTTGGTGGCCGTCTCGAGTGCGCGGAACGTAGCGAGCGCCAATTGCTGACCGATGGCATCCGTCTTCTCCCACGATGTTCCGTCGTACACAGTACCATCTCGAGATTGTGCTGCGCGTCGGAGTGGTCCAATCAGACCGCCGACAGCGCCTGAGTAGTAGACGGTCGCCCCACCCAATCCGGGAATCGCGGGCAAGGTTTCCCCCTCTTCTGGCACGAGTTCAGGAAACCCATTCTCGACGTAGTAGCGAGCGTAGTGCGGGAAGTCGCTGCTGATGTAGGGGTTCTCGTCGCTCATCGACTCCGGGTGGCTCCCCCAGTTCATGAGCAGGCCGATCGTATCCTCCGAGTCGTTGCGATCGCCATCTGCCTCTACGATGTGCAGTACCGAGAGATCGTCGTCGAAAATCCAGGGATCTCGGCTGTCGTTCACCGCCAGACCGACCGTCCCCGTGTCGATTCGGGCCGCGTACAAGTCGGCCTCAACGAGATTTTCGTCCGCTTCAACCAGCAGGTCGGTGATCTGGGCGTGGATGAAAGCCATGTGCGCGCTATCAACGCCAGTCTTTTCGGGTAGATCACTGCCGATAAACCCGGGGCCCCACTGGCCCAAGCCGTCCGGGGCTTCGTGAGTATGGGTAGCCGAGACGATCAGCAGGTCGAGTTCTAGAGATTCAGGAAGATTTGCGACGATACGCTGGATGTCGCTGTAGAAGAAGCCGACCAAGTCGACTGAGAGCATGGCCACTTTGCTGTCGCCCTGCTCGAACATGACGCCTCGAGCCCAGATGTCGTCGTGGCCCGACTCGTTCACGCAGCATTCGGGGCCTTCGCAATCGTCACCAAGGAGCTCTTCCGGGCACAGAAATGCGGGTCGAGAATGGTCGAACCCAGCAAGCCAAGCGCCATCGAAAATCTCGTTGCCTTCCGAGCCGTCTGCGTCCGGCTCAGTGTAGCCTTCGTCATCTGGACACACTCGATCGCGACCGCAGTCAAAATAGGTATCCGGGTCTTCTGTGTCGCCGGTGAAGAGCCCCTCGTCGTCGGTGAACTCTGGCCGAGCCAGCTCGTAACCTTCTGGCATGATGGTTCGAATGGCTACCGCAGCCCGGAGAGGGCCTGTGTTGTTTTCACACCCCGCACTACCTGGGCAGTCGAGCGGCTCGGGAATCTGATACATGCAGGTGCCGAGCTCTTCCTCGGTGGCATCTTCGCAGACCTCGGTTGACCTGCAGTCGTCGTTTGTAATGCAGACCCGGTCAGTGTCTCGGTAGCAACGGTCGCCGACCAACCGTTCCCGGTCTTCGATGAAGCAGGTCGGAAGGACAACGTCCTCTTCGACCTCCTCGATGGCATCAGGCTCCGTGTCAGTCGTCGTTTCGTCGGGCTCAGTCGTCTCCCCGCTTGTGTCCTGCTGGACTTCTTCCTCGGTGTCCTCGACGGTCTGGTTGGTGTCGGTCGCTGGATTTGTATCGTCGCTGCAAGCCCAGAGAGTGCTTGCAAGGAGGATCATCAGCGCGGGCGAAATGTACTTCTTGATCTTTTGATAACGCATGGTGACTCACATGTGATCAGGGTCGAGACGCTGGGCTAAGGATTGGAGGGTTCGAGTTCTTCGAGCTTCTTACAGCCGCCGTCGTCTTGCCCTTCGCAAGCTTGCCTGTAGAGGCTTATAGCCCGTTGTCGATCTAATGTCACCCCGTGTCCACGCTCGTAGAGGTAGGCCAGATTTCTGCAGCCATATCCGTTCCCTGCGTCGCACGACTGTTGATACAGCATTCTGGCGCGCTCGAGATCGAGTGCGACGCCCATTTCGCGCTCGTACATTTCGCCGAGGTTGGCGCAGGCCATCACCTCACCCGCAGCACAGATCCGCTCGTAGATGGCCTGGGCCCGAGGCCAATCGGTCTCACCTCCAAGACCCTCGGCCCAAATGACGGCGATGCTGTTGCAGGCCCAAAGTAGGTCACCTTCACAGGCCTGCTCGAGATAGACCAAGGCTTGGGGTACGTCGGTCTCGACGCCCTCACCCAACTCGTAGTTGATTCCCAGGTTGGCGCATCCGACCAGGCTGCCGCCTTCGCAGCCCTGCCGGTAGTAGACTGTGGCCCGTTCATCATCTTCAGGTCCCCCCTTACCTTCACCCCACATCCAGCCGGCGTCCACGCAGCTCGCGATGTGACCTAGCGAGCACCCCTGTTCATAGATACGGCGGGCGCCAGTTTCGTCTTGCTCACCGCCTACACCATCTCGAAGCAGCGTGGCCAAACGACCACACGAATGCCCGTAGCCGCCTGTGCACCCCGTTTCGTGGGCCACCCTTGCTGCCGCATCGTCCTCTTCGACGCCCAGCCCAAACTCCAAGCAGCGACCCATGTTATAGCAACCGGAGGCCTCTCCCTCAGTACAGGCTCGAATGTAGAACGGATACGCGCGTTCCGGACTCTCTTCGGTCAACTCGACCGTCCTTCCTGCCTGGTTGCAACCTCGACTCGAGCCGAGGTCACAGGCTCTGGTGTAGAACTCCAGTGCGGTACCAAACGGCTCGCTGTTGACTTGTTCGTATTCGAGCAGCTCGCCGAGTAATTCGCAGGCTCTTCCGGAGCCCATATCGCAACCAGTCGAGTACCAGGTCGCAGCCTCGGCCGCATCGGGTTCTGAACCAATGCCCTGATGGAGCACCCAGCCCATTCCCGTGCAACTCTCGGCATCCTGCATACGACATCCCCTCTCGTAAAAGGAGCGCGATTCGGGGTGGTTCTGCTCGACACCGTCGCCCGTTTCGGCACACACGCCGCGCACGAAGCAATTGATCCCGAGTCCTAGATCGCAGGCCTTCTCGTGGTATCCGCAGGCCAACTCGGTGGATTCGGGGCCTCCTTGGCCGCGCGAGTGCATCCAAGCCACATAGTTGCAGGCCTCACCCGAGCCGAGGTCACACCCTTGGGTGTGGTGGAGCCGGGCTCTGTTCCAATCCGGTTCCACACCATCACCCACGAAGAAGATACGTCCGAGGAGGAGACACGCCGGTGGATGTTGCAGCGCACACGACCGATCCAGGTGGACGATCGCGCCTTCCATGTCCTCTTGCCAAGCTCCCTGCCCCGTACCGACCATCAGGGCGAGACGATAGCAGCCAAGTGCGTGGTCCGCCGTACAGGCATCGGTCAACAGCTGGCGCGCGCGGGCCGCATCTTGTTCGACTTGGTCGCCTCGGTTCAAGTGCTGCGCGAGATCGACGCACGAGTCCACTGCGCCTTGACTACAACTCGCTTCCAACTCTTCGATTGGATTGGACGGAGGCGTGGCCTCTGGCTGAAGCTGACGCCGGATTTGATCGGCCAGGTTGGAGTCGTCCTCCGCCGCCGTCGGCATTGAGGTTGGACCCGATGTCGGTGGCGCCGGTTCCGCCGCGTCCTGCGCCTGGACTTGGGCGCCATACGTGACCGCAAGCGCGAGTATGATTCGGCCTATGGTTCTAACGCCGACCGTGCCATCCTCACTATTCAAATTCCGCATAGAACTTCTCTCCGATCTGCCGATGGCCGCGCGATCCGAGCTGGACTGCGCTCAATTCTTCCGTGTCGTTGCCCCCGTGCTGGACAGAGTCCTCCAGTTCGCTGCTTCAAACAACCCTGTTATGCGGGCTCCGGCGCGTTCCCTCGCGTGTGTGAGCCGCAGGGTCCAAGCGGGACACTGCCGGCCCAATATCGCACGGTCGAGCTGAGGCGAGAGGCGATTCCTAGTTGACCACGGGTTGGCTCCGCGCTATTCCCCATCCTCCAGTGGTGCCCAAGGTTTGGTGAATGCGGGCTTTGAAGCGAAAACTCGATAGACGATATCGCGAATTCCGAATGCGCGCCTCCTTCAAGGACCGCGTTAGCGCCGTCGGGCGAGGGCGCAAGGTCATCTACGCACTCACCCCGCCACCTCGACTGAAGAATATCGGTGACCACGCCCAAGTGGTGGCCATCGAACGCTGGCTCGACAAACATCTTGGCCTGCCCAGGCTCGAGGTCGACAAGGACGAGTGTACTGTCTGTTTCGACCTTTTGCAGGAAGCGGTTTCTCCCGCCGACTTGGTGGTGCTCCATTCCGGCGGCAACCTCGGCGATCGCGGAATCTGGTCGGAGAACGCGCGAAGATTACTCATCGAAACGTTCCCCGAGAACCGAATCGTGAGTCTACCTCAGACCATATTCTTCAGCGACACTCCCACTGGCCGCACCGAACGTGAGAAGACACGCAAGATTTACGCGCGACACAAACAGCTGACAATCATCGGTCGAGATCTGCAGAGCCAGGAGCTGGCCAACGAGCTCTTTCCAGACGCCGAGGTGTTGGCTGCCCCAGACTTTGTCCTTTCGCTGGACGGTAGATTCCCGGCTTACACGGGTGATCGCGAGGGCGTCCTGTTTCTGTTGCGGCGCGACGACGAATCGTGCTTCTCCGGCGAGGAGCGCTCGAAGCTCCCAGAACTGGTGGGCGACGCCACATCACTGTGGGACACCACGCTCGACACCAGTATCACGAAGGGTGACCGGCGACGCCATGTCGAGGAAACGGTGCGGAGGCTGCAGGCCGCGCAGGTGGTCGTGACTGACCGGTTCCACGGCTTGATCTTCTCTGTGTTGGCTCAAACGCCCTGTGTGGTTCTGCCTACGGTCGATCACAAGCTCACATCCGCCTTCGACTGGTTTGCTGACGTGCCCTTCGTGTTCTTCTCGGAAGACAAAAGCGCGGTGAGCGCGCTCGTGGAGCGCGCCAGAAAGGTCGAAGCGCGAAGGGCGGTCGATTGGAATTCCCGTCACTTTGACCCTCTGGCCGGGGCGCTCGGCTTCTCAGACGAGGATTACGCGGCCGACGAAGACCAGGTCGATTCTTGAGGAGGGTCGTGTGTCGCTGCGAAAACTGTTAGTCGGACTTCGACCCGGGCGAAAGAAAAACGCCACAGCTTCGGATGACCTCGACCGCAAGAGCACGATTGAGCTCCTGAGTCTGATGCGACACGAGACCCATCGAATCGAGAAATCGGTCTACAACGACATCTTGATTCCCAAGCACGACATCTACGCCCGAAAGGTTGAAACCGTTAGCGCGATTCACGCGCTGCTCGAGAGTCGTGGTGTTCGTGAAGACGAACCAACCTGGGTTTGGTCACGCGAGATCATTGCAGCCTTCGACAGTCTAGAGAAGGACTTCATTGAGCCGAACTCGACCGAACCGTCTGAGTTCGTGCCTGAAAAGGCTGGTGAATTCGCCGCCTTCTGTCAGGGCCGGCGAAGTGTGCGCGTCTGGGCCGATGAACAACCAGACGAGGCCGCCCTGCGAAAGATTGCAGAGGCCATGCTCGATGGTGCTAGATGGGCGCCAAGTTCGGGAAACCGCCAGCCTTGGCGCTTTCGGATACTGACCGAGACGGACGACAAACTGAGCCTTCAGGGGTTGAAGGAACGACACACTGTCGAGGCGCCTCTCCTGATCTTCGTTGGAATGGATACCCGGGTCTATGGCGCCCTCGGTCCCGCCGAGCGGTCGATCTATATCGATGCAGGGGCGGCTGTGATGCAGATGGTGCTGGTTGCCCACTCGGCAGGGCTGGGCGTCTGTTGGAACCATTTCGC
>CAZDBH010000271.1:9759-11621 GCA_964503485.1 uncultured Bradymonadales bacterium
AATTCAGTCTCGTCCTGCAAACATCGAGCGCTACCAAGACTTCTCTAGGCGCATGGGGATTCCGGACTACGTGGCACCGATTGCCGTCGTCGCGATCGGAGCCCCTGCCTTCGTCCCACCGCTTGTGGCCCGAACCGATGTCTCTGACTTGATGCTCGAGTGAATCGGCGGCTCAGTCAGCACCCTGCTCGACCTGTTTCCGGGCCGCCAGAACATACCCCAGTGGGAATCGCTCGATGGCCCGTTTCTTCCGCCGAAAGATACGGGTGGTTCGTAAGAACGTCTGCAGACACGCGACTAGAATCCGGCCAAACACGCGTCTGCGGCGAAAGACCTTGGCGATCAGATCACAAACCACCTCGGCCAGGCCGCCGAACTCATCCATTTCGATGATTTCGAGGCCACGACTGGCGCACTTCTCTTCGAGCGCGAATTTTGTGTATCGGTAGAAGTCGAAGGGGTCCTCATGAATCGGGTACAGGAACGGAACCGCGATGATCGCTGTACCACCAGGGGCTAAGATTCTCGCGATTTCGTCAAAGGCGACGTCTGGGCGACTCACATGCTCGAGAACACTTGTACTTAGGATGGTATCGAATGCCTCGTCGGGCAGTGGCATTGGCTCGTTCAAATCGGCATGGACGTCCGCATGCACCGTGCCGTGATAGCTCGCGTCCCAGTCCAAGCAGGTCACTTCGGAAGCAAGCTCCCGGTAGATTCCGTAGAGCGGGGCTGTGCCACAGCCCAGATCGAGGATATGCCCCTTGCAGTGTCGGCGCAGATAGGCCTCGTAGTAACGCACCGCCGAATCTGCAGTGATGCGTGAGCTAACCGCCAGATTCGCTGCGTTTCTGGAGCCCCGCCAGCCTTTCTTGGTCGACTCGAACTTGGTCGGGACCCACAATTCTTCGTTCTTCACGAGTCAGGCGCCTTTTTCTAACAACTCACCAGACCTCTGGTTATCATGGCGGAGTCTCGACAACAAACTGGAGTTGCGATGTTACGGATTTTCTCGTTCTGCGCGGTCGCCGCACTTTGCATGACTGCCAGCTGCAAGGCGCATGTGCCAAACACCGAGGCCGCCGAAGCTGAGGAGGCGCAATCGGTGTCCGCTGAGTGGCAGACTTGCTCTGAAGACGCCGACTGCGTGCTGGTTTCTCACAACTGCTGCGCCTGCATGTCGGGTGACTACACGGCTGTGAATCGCGAGTACCGCGCTGAAACTCGAGAGGCCATTGATCCAGACGACTGCGAGAGCTGTCCTGCGATGGACTGCCCGCCCGTCGACCCCTACTGCCGAGAAGGCCTCTGCATCTCGGCTGAACGCGGCTATGCTCCGGAACCCACCAGCCAAGCGTCCAGTCCTGATGTTGGCCGAACCGAAAATGGGTTCTTTGTGACAGACACGTCGCCCGACCCCTTGGCCTGTACAGCGGATACAGATTGTAGGGGCGATACGGTTCTGGGTGCAGACGGCTGCTGCCGCGACCCCTATTCATTGCGTCCACACAGCCAGGCGTACAGCCGTTGGCAGGGCGCCCGTTCGAATTCAGCGGTTTGCGCGAGTGTAGAGTGCCCGCCGCCACCCAATCCCGCTCAGCCGGCCGACTGCGAATTCGAGGTCAGCTGTGAGGCGTCGGTCTGCGTGAATTCGTGTCCGACCACGACTCCCTGAGCCCTTCTCGAGCCCGTCGAGCGACTCGAGTCGACTCTTCGTCATCTTCGTTGGCCGATGCCGGGATCGTGAATAATCCAGGCTAACTCAGTAACCGCCACCCAGATGACGCATGGTGCCGACGATAATCTCGGCCTAGGAGCCTGTCGCGCATAGCGCTCCAGGCTCCGCCATTGGCTTTTAGCGA
>CAZDBH010000272.1:0-10592 GCA_964503485.1 uncultured Bradymonadales bacterium
GCTGCATCAGCTCGTCGGTCGTGGTCTCTGGTCGAGCCTGGTCCATCGATGAACTCGCGGATTTTTCCGATATCCGAGGCCGCACCCAAGGCGGGCAGCCACTCCAGCGCGAAATCCACTTCCCGATCGACCGGACTGTCGAGCAGGTTGACCAGAACTCGGCTTCCCGCCTCCGAACCCCGCTTGGTCAGGGCTCTGGCCGCGGCCCGACTGAGCTCCGCCGTCGAGGAATCGAGCCACTTGGCCAGAGTGGAGTCGAATTCAGAGGACGGAAAGTCCTCGAGAGCGCCTGCAACGACTGTGGCGTGACCCACTTTATTGACCTCGTCGGCACGTTTGACTAGCTCAGCTTCGCCAACACTGCCGGACTTGACCGCGTGTTCCACCGCGAGAGCAAAAACCTCAGTTGTGACAGCGCCCAGGGCCCGCCTCAGAAGGCTTTCGTCTGGGGTTGATTGCTCGGCGAGCCGACGCCACGCGCGCCGGGCGACTGCGCCGGGTATCGAACCGCTGATTGCGAGGTCTGCGAGCGCCTTTGTCTCGGGCAGACAGTGAGCAGCGGCGTCCAGGGCCACCTCGGGCATTCGATGGAAAGCGGCGTACTTCTGAGGCAGACGTTCCGCTCGTGCCACCTCGGGGAAAAACCGCATCAGGCGCTGCGCTGCTCGGCCGCCCCGCTCATTCCGTGTTTTGGTCAGCTCGACGAAGTGGCGCGTCGCGGCCTCTTCCCCGACCACGCGGCAATAGACGTAGTCGACGAGGTCTTGGAATCGTTCCCGCTCGTTGGCGCCGGGGGGAAGCTGTTCTCTGACCGTGGCAACACCGCGACCCTCGGGTGCTGGAAAATCGTCGAAGCGGGCCATGTCCCGCATGAGCTCCATGAACCCGTCGCTCGAGGTGGCGGCCAGTTGTTTCAGCGATGGCGGCGGGCGTTTCCAGACCACGCTCTGGCGGCTGTAGTAGATCGCTGCCTGAATCTGGCGACCGTTTTGGTCAACCTCGGCTGCCTGGTATTGGAAACTGTCTGAGCCAATCCTCAAGCCGTATTCCGCAGCGACCTCGGCCACTTTGGGGTCCCGTTTCCACGGCGTTTCGACGTGGGTTCGAGGCGGATTGAGAACGATCGGGGCATCCCGCTCGGCGAGAATCTGTTTGTATCGGCTTCTGCGCCCAAATGACCGGGCGATCGTAACGATCCCGGCCACGACGACGGCGGCTAGATATACGAAGGCTTCCATAACTCCACTTGGCCGACCGCTTCACACGGTCACTCCATTCGCCAGTTCAGTCGTTGTCGTAAAGCGTCCGGCTCCCACTTTCGAAGTCGTATCGGATGGTCAGGTTCTGGAGTGTCACATCCAGAATCGGTGTACCGCGGCGCTGTTGAGCATGCTCATTGTCCCACCGATCGTATGGGCCGATGTCTACCGGCTCACCGTCAATCGTCATCGGACCGGTCCACCCGACTTCGATCTCACCGAGTGACGGGGAGGTGTACGCGACGGTGTCGTCGTTCACAGCGATGGATGAACCGGACACAGCTTCGACAAACTCGGAAAAAGTACCGTTGTCAGAGGCGCTACCCAACTCGACCACAAAGGTGTTCGCTCGACCGTCGAAGACGAGCTCGTAGTCGTTCTCTTCCGACCATGTCAGTGTTTCGTCCGACCATAGCGCGAGGTAGCCATCTCCTTTTCGCCCGATGTACCAACCCGATTGCTCGACCACCTCATCGAAGGCCAGTTTTGGAAAATAGGCGTGCACATAGGTGTCCGAGACGAGCGCGTCGACCTGATCGCTGCCTTCCACTCGACGGTATTGGATTATTCCCACATTGCGCTCCATGGTCACGCGCGGGAGCCAACCGCCGATCCAGGGGTCATCGACCGTCACATCGCTCAGGTCACCAATCCCCAGCAGGGCTGGTGATGTGGTTAGAACAAATGCCTCGGTATCGAGCGCCGCCCGCCACATCAAAGACTGGGCCTGCCACGAACCGGGTTTGTAGTCCTGAGCACCGGCGAGTTGATAGTCCGGGGTCCGATAGACATAGGTATCCACTGCTTCGAGCGCGATTCCGCGGGAGATCGGCTCGAGATCCTCGGCCAGCGTCCTCAACCCTGGGGTACCCTGCATGGTCCGCAGAATGTCCGTCAGCGAATCGGGTAGATTCCCGAAAAGGAAACCATCCCAGAGGTTGTAGTCTTCGACCACCGCCATCGCGCCGTCGATTACATCGGGGGCGACGATCGCCGAAAGGCCAGCCCACACTACCGTATCGTCGAGACCCTCATAGCTAATGCCAATGCTGGGACCCTCTTCGATTGTAATACTATCCCTTTGCCGGCTGACGTGGTCGTCGGCGACCGCGATTGCCAGGTCTTCGAGGATTTGGGGGGCGAAGTACTCGGACGTAGCCAGAAATGACCCGCCGAAGTTACCCGCTGATTGGTACTCGCCGATTCCGAGCATCAACCACGCTGCCTCGCGGGTACTGTCGTTGGCTCCGTTGATGTACTTGCTCTGGTAGGTCCGACCATGGGTCGTCGCCATTGCGCCAGAGTAGACGTTGGTGAGCAAGTCGAGTGCGATGAGGTCCAAGATCAAAGTTGCTTTCCGGCGGATCATCTCGTCTTCGGCGAAGTCCACTAGGTTCACGAGGGCGGGGATATCTTCGTTGTAGTAGACGTTCGAGTGCCACTCGCTGAACCCGTACAAACCGCGTAGATCGAGCCAGCGTTCGATGCGGGGAAGTGCGTGCTCGACGTGCTCGGCACCAGTCATTCCCGAGTTCGAGAACTCTGTTTCGAGGTGGCGTTGCCCCATGAGTAACTCGACCGTGTGAAAGAGGATTTGGTGGTTCTCCGTCCAGTAGGCCATCCCGTCCTGGCCGGGCTCGTCGATCCAATACTTGAAGTCGAGCAGGGTCTGGTCGATCTGTTCGCGCAACTCGTCGGGCAACCCGCCCGTCTCGTCGTCGACGTAGAGCAAACGAACAAGCCCATTCGCGCTGAAGTCGGCCGTATCACGCCGCTCTTCCAGTTTCGCTAGTGCCGATGTGATTTGGTCCTCGTTGAAGGTGTTTTCGCCAACTGCGAGCCGGCAGGCCTGCCCGTAGACACTACCCTGACCGGGTCCATTTCCAGCTCCGCAAAACTCCAAGTACTCAGCCCGCCTGTCGCGAGCCCCCTGCGACTCCTCGATCTCGACCTCGACTCCCGGGGGGAGCGGAATGACGTCGGGCGTGACGTCCTGCACCGCGTCGGCGGATGAGTCGACAGGGTCTGCATCACCCACCTCGAGATCGGCCGAGTCAGAGCCAGCGTCGAGGTCTCCAGCGTCGGCCTCGGCATCTGTCGCTACGTCTTCTGCAACGGGATCGTCTTCATCGTCGCAGGCCTGCAACCCAAGGGAAAACAACGCGACAAAGAATATGTGGGGTACTGCACGTCTCACTAGAGTTGGTCCCTTCTGAACTTTGTGTATCATGTCGACAACGCATTGACTCGACCGGCGACATGATAGCCTACTCTTCGATCAAAACCTCGACAACTCTCTCGATATTGCTCTTGTTGTGTTTTACGGCCAGCTGTTCGGACAACGGCGGCTCAGAGGACCCGACAGGCCAACCGGATGAATCGACTGATTCCTCGAACGATCCGTCTGATAGCCAACAAGACGAGGATCTTCGGGAACCTGAACCGCCTTTCGATTATTGCGAGGGCGAGGTGCCAGACGACGTGTGCTTCGCGAATACGCGTGCGCCAGAGTCAGACGAGGTCGCCCTAGCCCGAGCAATCGCCGACAAGCAACTCGAAGAGGACCCGACCGCGCTCGCCTGGGACTGGGGCGAGGCCGTTCTGATGCTGGGACTCGCCCAGCTGTATCGCGTCACTGGAGACACCGATTACCGCGACTATTATCAGGCTTACGTGGACCACCACATCAACCGAGGTATTCGGATCACCACGTCCGACAACAGCGCGCCGGCTGCAGTCGCGCTCGCTCTGCTGCGTGAGGGGCAGGACGAGACGTATCAGGCCGTTGTCGATGAAGCTCTACACTATTACGAGGAACTTGCCCTTCGGTCAGATGAGGGGGGACTGAACCACTACGGTATCTACGACCTGCCCGTGTCGCTCTGGGCGGACTCGTTGTTCATGTTCGGCAATGTGCTGACCGGTTGGGGGGAGCTGTCCGGCGAGGTCGAAACGCTCGATGAGTACGTCTTCCAGTTCGGCGTCTTCACCGACCTGCTCCAGGACGAAAACGGCCTCTACCGGCACGCGATCTACACTCCAATCCCACAAGATCCCGACGTCTATTGGGCGCGGGCAAACGGCTGGATCGTTGCCGCGGCTTTCGATCATTTGCGAGTCAGAGGTTACAGAGGCGAGTCGGTTCCTGAGTTACAGGACGCGGCTGAGCGATTGGTCGAGGCCGTCATCGCCGTCCAGGATTCCGAAACGGGTCTCTGGTGGAACATCCTCAATCGGCCAGACGAGATCTACCTCGAAACCAGCGCCTCAGCCTTGTTTGCCTTCGGCATGGCCCGCGGGTACCGCAATGGTCATCTCGATGAAAGCGTCCTTCCGGTCATTCGCCGAGCGATGGTTGGAGTGGTGGCTGCCGTTGATACAGATGATGATGGGAAGCCAGTCGTAACCGGGATCTCTGGTCCGACCACGGTCGGCACGTTTGATGACTACGCTGCGGTTAGCTTGGGGGATGATATCTCATTCGGGGTCGGAGCGGTCCTTCTCGCCCTTACCGAGACGGCGGGCTTACCGCAGGAGTAGAGGACTACCCTTTCGAGACTCGATATCGCCTGCGCAATCGGCGATGGCGCCAGGTGAACAGCCCCTTCACAACAAATCTGAGCAGGTATCCAGACAGCGGGATCCGCGCTTGAAATCTGAGTTTGTCGGTCACAGTCGAGCCTTCGTCCGTCGGCGTCACGACTCGCTCATGCTCCCATACCCGCATCGAAAGCATCGTCGATCGCTCGAGGAACCGTCGACCCGCCTCGTACTCCACAATCGTGATGTCGTCGTAGTCAATTGGGAGAAATCCGAAGAGAAGCACCCAGCTGCGGAAGAGGCGTTTACCTAAGAGCTGAGGGGCTTCGCGCTCGGTGGGAAGCTCAGTCGGGAATGTCATGCGCATGAGCGGCCAGAGTTCGTAATTGACCCCCTTGGCAGTCAGCGCCCGGTCCCAAATTTCGCCGGGGGAAGCGGCAATGTCCGAACGGATTCCCAATGTGAAATCGCGCTTCATTCGGCCTCGCTCGCAAGGGCAAGGCCGCCCGAGTCCCCGAGGGCCAGACCTCCATCGCCAGCATCTTCAACCAGGGCTAGGCCGCCCTCGACTAGCCCTTCCTGAATCGTCGCAATCGCCGATTTGGCCGCTTCGCGCACTTCCGATCCCCACCAGCCCCTGGTCAGTTTCGTGAGTGCAGGAACCGCCTTGACCGAACCGACCTTCGCCAGGCTGTGGGCAATTTCCACCTCGAGTTCGTCGTCCGCTCCGAGAAGTAACCCCAAGAGGACCCCTTCTGCCTCGGCTGTTTGCGCTGAAATCCCCAACGCTCGGACGATCTGGATGCGGGTGCTTTCGATGGTGTTCGGGAGTTGGGCGGCGAGTACGTCGACCGGTACGGTGACTCGCTGCTCGGTCATTACGCGGAGGAATGCGCCATCTGCCCAGAAGGAGGCCTCTTGCAGCAGATCGGTACAAATAGCCCGTTTCTCAGCCTGGTCGTTCTCTCGAGACAAAAACAACCCCAGCGCTTCGGCCCTCACCGTGGTCGGACATTTCCAATCGCGCGCTAGATCCAGGACCTGGTCAAGTGCGCCCGTTTTACGAGCAGTCCTTAACCGGCGATTGTATTCGGCGAGTGAGGCCATGGGTGATTGTGCCCCGTTTTCGGTACAAGATGAAGGGTGTGTGAGCGTCGTATCGTGCGGGGCATAAGCGAAGTCTGGACCCAGGACCAGATCGGCTGCACACTACGCTTGGCAACAACGGAGAATCAAAATGAGGAGTTTGCTTCCGACCGCTACGCTAGTTTTAGTGCTGCTGTCATTCACGGTCGGGTGCCCCAAAGGGGAGTCGACTCCACAGACCGCCGAGTGCGAGAGTGTTGGGGATCAGTGCCGCCTCGAGGGCGGTGCATTGGGGGTGTGCCACCAACACCCGACGGCTGACGAGCTCGTCTGCCAATCGCAGCACTGAGGGAGTTACTCTCTCGGATTGGCGAGGGCAGCGCGCGCGCAGGCGAGCCAGGCGATCGGGACCCTGAAGGGCGAACAGCTCACATAGCTGAGTCCGACCTCTTGGCAAAAGTCAATCGAGGCCGGATCGCCTCCGTGCTCGCCGCAAATCCCCAGAACAATATCCGGGTTGGTCTTTCGACCACCAACACAGCCCAATTCGACCAGTTGCCCCACTCCTTCTGTATCCAGTGACTCGAACGGATCGGCACTGAGCAGGCCCTTCTCGACGTACTCGGGAATGAAACTTGCTGAGTCGTCTCGCGAGATGCCCATAGTCGTCTGCGTCAAGTCGTTGGTTCCGAAGGAAAAGAAGTCAGCAATTTCGGCCAGCTTACCAGCGATCAGCGCGGCTCGAGGCAACTCGATCATCGTGCCGACCTTGTAGTCCACCTTGGAACCCAACTCGGCAAAGACTTCACCCGCGATGCGCTCGACGAGAGCGCGTTGGGTGGCCAACTCACCGACGTTCGATACCAGTGGAATCATGATTTCGGGCCGGACCTCGATACCCTCGTTCCTGACGGTCACCGCTGCGCGGAAGATGGCTCGGGCCTGCATTTCGGTCACCTCGGGCTCGGTGATTCCCAGCCGGCAACCGCGGTGCCCCAGCATCGGATTCGACTCGGTGAGCGCCTCAGCGCGGGTGTGTGCTGCGGCAACATCGATTCCCAAGAGAGATGCGACTTCCTCGAACTCCGCCTCTTCGTGGGGCAAGAACTCGTGCAGCGGCGGATCCAACGCCCGAATTGTAACGGGGCGGCCAGCCATTACACGAAACAAGGCCTCGAAATCCGCCTGTTGGATGGGCTCGAGCAGCGCCAGCGGCTTCATCCGATGCTCTGCATCCGGTTCGAGGATCATCTCCCGGACAAGCGGCAGTCGGTCGCCGCCAAAAAACATGTGCTCCGTTCGACAAAGCCCGATGCCTTCTGCGCCGAACGCCACCGCGTTCTGGGCCTGATCGGGCTGATCGGCGTTGGCATGAACCGTCATCTGGGCGACTTCTTTGGCCCAGGTCATGAGGCGTTTGTACATCTGATAGAGCGCCGAGTCCTCGGCATTCAGGTCACCATCGATCAAGACGCGGACAACCTCTGACGGTCGAGCAGCGATCTTGCCTTCGAGAACCTCACCTGTCGTCCCGTTCAGTGACAGCCAGTCGCCCTCCTTGAAGATCTGATCACCCACCAGCATCTGGCATTTTGCGTAGTCGATCTGTAGTGCCGAGCAGCCAACGACACAGACCTTGCCCATCTGGCGGGCCACGAGGGCGGCGTGCGAGGTCATACCCCCGCGGGAACTGAGAATGCCTTCGGCGGCGTTCATCCCGCTGATGTCGTCGGGTGAGGTTTCGGTCCTTACGAGAAGGACGGGTTCCCCGCGCTTCGCCCAGTCCTCTGCATCGCTGCTGTGGAACACAATTCTGCCCGACGCTGCGCCGGGGCCAGCGTTCAGACCGGTCGCGATGACCTGGTGTGTGGCCGCGGCCTGCTCATCGAACACAGGGCGAAGCAACTGATTCAGCTGAGTGGGTTCAACTCGTCGAAGCGCCTCGTTCCGATCGATTAGGCCCTCCTCGACCATATCAACCGCGATCCGAAGCGCAGCCAAACCTGTGCGTTTTCCCGTTCGCGTCTGGAGCATCCACAACCGACCCTCCTCGACTGTGAACTCGACATCCTGCATGTCCGCGAAGTGGGTCTCGAGACGAGCAGCAATTGCGGTCAACTCGGCGGCAGCTTTGGGGTGTAGGTCTGCCAACTCGGCAATCTGGAATGGCGTCCTTACACCCGCGACGACGTCCTCGCCCTGCGCGTTAGGCAGAAACTCGCCATAGAGGCCGGTTTCTCCCGTAGCGGGATTGCGCGTGAACGCTACACCGGTCGCCGAATTCTCTCCCTGGTTGCCGAACACCATCGCTTGAACGTTGACAGCGGTGCCGACATCGTCAGGAATGTTGTTCAGCTGTCGATAGGTGACGGCTCGATCGTTGTCCCAGGACTCGAACACAGCGTTCACTGCGGTGAGCAGCTGCTCGCGGGGATCGTCTGGGAAGTCGTTCCCAGTTTCCGTTTTGACAATTGCCTTGAATCGATTCGCCAGCTCGAGGAGCTGGTCGGCGGTCAGATCGGTGTCCTGTTTGACGCCGACTTCGGCCTTCAGTGCGTCAATGGCTTCCTCAAAGGGATCGCCAGCTCGCTCGTCGGAGTGTTTCATCCCAAGGACCACGTCGCCGTACATCTGCACGAAGCGTCGATAGGAGTCATAGACGAGCCGTTCATTGTTCGTGCTGGCGATCATGCCCTTGATGGATTCTTGGCTCAGACCGATGTTGAGCACCGTGTCCATCATGCCCGGCATCGAAACCGCAGCCCCTGATCGGACGGAAACCAAGAGGGGTGTCTTGGGGTCGCCCAACCGTTTCCCAATGGCCTTCTCGAGTTCGGCCAGCTTCTCGTCGAACTGATCCAGGAAACCGTCCGGGTATTTCCCCCCGTTCTGGTAGAACGACGTACAGACCTCTGTCGAAATAGTAAAACCGGGGGGAACCGGGACTCCGAGATTGCACATCTCCGCGAGGTTCGCTCCCTTGCCTCCGAGTAAGTCTTTGAGATCGCGGTGGCCTTCGGTGTGTTCCGCGCCAAACGAGTAAATCCACTTAGGGTGACTCACAGTCTCTCCTATTCAGACCGGACACTCTCCGCAATGGCAGTTCCCTGACCGGATTGCGGGCGTCCCGAAACGGTAACAGGTGGGCAAAACGTCACCGGTTGGTTCGTCCTCCCACAGCCCCGTTCACCTTGCTCTGGAAGCCAAAAACAGACTTCCGGACCTGTTTCTCGTTACGTAAGCCTATCCCGCCAGTCCAGAGAAAGCTGTGCCCGAGGCACTACTTGGTACAGTGCATATTTCGCGCCGGACTGGCCTCGCCGATTTCGCCATCTCTGCGTTTCGGCCGTCGGGCACCCTTCACCGAACCAAGCACGTGTGATAGTGAGTGATTCGGCGATCCCGTCGAATCTGTAAAGCTGGTTCGGCATCAAACACAAAGAAGTTGGTTATGGCGAAGTCGAAGAAGCGACCGAAAAAGGGGCCCCACGTCGAGTGGATCGCGTCCACGCGGGCACTGGAAGCTTTCTGCACTCACATTCGGGAGCACGGCTTCGTCGCGGTAGACACCGAGTTCCACCGCGAACACACCTACTTTTCGATTCTGGCTCTGGTTCAACTGGGCACCGACGACCGAATCGCTTGCGTCGATCCGCTGGCTGACGGTCTCAACCTCACCGCCCTCAAAGACATACTACTCGACGATTCCATCATCAAAGTCATGCACGCTAGTCGGCAGGACTTGGAGATCTTCTACGAGCGAACGGGCTCAGTACCTGCCCCTCTCTTCGACACCCAGGTGGCCGCAGCGCTTCTCGGGATGGGCGACCAGCTCAGCTACGGTGCGGTTGTCGAATCTGTGCTGGGTGTCCGGCTCAAGAAGACACAAGGTAGAACGGATTGGATGCGCCGGCCGCTTCACGCTGACGTGATCGACTACGCTGGCGATGACGTCCGCTACCTGCCCGAAGTTTACCGACGGATGAACGGTGAGCTCGAAGGTTTGGCGCGACGTGAATGGCTCGATGAAGAACAGGTCGTTCTGAGTAGTGCCGAGACCTATCAACTAGATACGGTCGATATCTGGCGAAAGGTCAAAGGTGCGGGGAAACTCAGGGGAGTGGGGTGCGCTGTAGCACAACGGATCGCTGCTTGGCGCGAGACCTATGCTCGTGAGGTCGACCGTCCCAAACGGCGGGTCCTCTCCGACGAACTCGTGATCGACATTGCCCGACAAGCCCCCAGCGAGATGGCCCAGCTCGAGAGAATGCGGGCTTTGAGTGACGGGATTCGAAAAAAACATGGGCAGACATTGCTCGATATCGTCGAAGAGGCGGTTGGTATCGATCGGTCCGAATGGCCGAAACCGCAGACGCGGGTCTCAATGCGACCCGTCGACGACGGTGTTGTGGACCTCTGCGCCGCAGTCCTTCAGCTTCAGGCCCGCCGAGGCCAGGTCAACGCCAGCCTGCTCGCAAACCGCGACGAGCTGAAACGGCTGGCCGCCGGCGAAAGAGACCTGAAGGTGCTCCGAGGTTGGCGGAAAGAACTCGCCGGAGAGCGCTTGCTCGATCTCGTCGAAGGCCGAATCCAATTGTACATCAAGAAGGATCGACTCATCGTCGAGTCGGTGCCCAACGGCACCGACCAGTAACTACTCCAGCAAAGCCCCATCGAAGTCGTTATAGCGCTGGAAGCCAGAGGATG
>CAZDBH010000272.1:10602-11579 GCA_964503485.1 uncultured Bradymonadales bacterium
GCTTTATCGCGCGGCACCCCCGTGTAGCACGGGGTGGCCCCGCCGTACACGCGGGGGGGCCCCTCGATTCTTAACGGCGGTAGGGCGGTACGTATGGATCCGAGATGTTGTGGACGTTCCTAATTGAGAAGTCCGCTTCATCACCGGAACCGCCGAGCGGATCGGTGTCGCCGTGACAGGCAACGCAGGTCTCGGTCTCGTCCCCGCTGTATGGGTCCTCGGGAGTCGGGTCGAGCGTCATCAGGGCACCGTGGCCCTGTGCTGCGTCGCTATCGTGGCAGCCGAGGCAGGGAAGTCGCGCTGGGTTAGCCGCCCAGGCGTCGTTCTCTTGGTGGCACTTGGTGCAATTTCTGACATCCTGCGGGAAGATGATTCCTGCAAAGAACTCCGCGTCCCCCTCACCGTGGATTTCCTCTGGCTTGTCGATGTAGTGGCCAAAGTGAATGCCGTGTGCTCGGCGGCCCATCGGGTGGGCACCGAAACCGTTTCCATCATCCCAACCACCCTCGTCACGGCGCTGGCTCTGGTTATCGTGGCAGCTTACGCAGACATCGTTCTCGAATAGCGCGTAGCCGTGCATGGTGGAATCACCGTGACAATCTCTACACCCTGAAGCGACCTCTGGCTCTTCGTCGGCGGTTCCAACCTGGAAGTTCTCATATGTCCAGCTGTAGTCCGCGCTTCTCGATTCACGGATGCGGGTCAAGATGGTGTAGGTTCCTGGCTCCAGGTCTTCGACACTTCCGAGTTGGTAAGTGATGTTTCCGGTGTTGTGCGTGACGTTGGGATCAGCGTCGAACGAGTCAGTTCGGACCCGCAGGTCAACGTATGAGTAACTTCCGCTAACAACTGGGACGTGGAGTCCTTCGGCGAGCCCCAACACAGCTGCCGCTGCGTTGTCGTCAACCTCGATTGAGGAATCGTCTCCTCGGGAGTTGCTCTTGATCGACAGGTAGGGAGGGCCTCGCCATGGTGAT
>CAZDBH010000273.1:0-11565 GCA_964503485.1 uncultured Bradymonadales bacterium
TCGCTAAAAGCCAATGGCGGAGCCTGGAGCGCTATGCGCGACAGGCTCCTAGCTCACGTCGTCGCCAAACCGCCTATCGTTTCGCAGCCCTCGAACTAGCGCGACACACATCACGATCATGACCAGACAAAACGGTAAGGCTGCGGTAATCGATGCCGTCTGAAGGGCCTTGAGCCCGCCGACTAGGAGCAGGACGGCTGCAATGACACCCTCGAGCACGGCCCAATAGACCCGCTGGGCCACCGGCGGATTCTGCTTTCCACCAGAAGCGATTGTGTCGACGACCAGCGACGCGGAGTCCGACGACGTGACGAAGAAGAGTATGACGCAGACCGTACAGGCCAAGCCGGTCACGCCGGCCATGGGGAAGCGCTCGAGCAAGACGAAGATCGCAGTCGGCACGCTGCTCGAGACGGCATCAGAGATACCACCACTTCCCACCACTTCCTGATGTAACGCGCTTCCACCGAACACCGTCAGCCAAGCGAATCCGGCCAAGGTGGGCGCAAGCAAGACAGCGATGAGGAACTCTCGCACGGTCCGTCCGCGCGATATGCGGGCGATGAACATCCCCACGAAAGGGGCCCAGGCGATCCACCAGGCCCAATAGAAGATGGTCCAACCACCCAACCAACCCTGCCGCTCCTCTGTATCGAAGCTGCCAGTTGCGAATGCCCCATCCGGTAGGTAGGCGAGATAGGCACCAAGGCTGTCGACAAAGGCGTTGAACAGGAAGGCGGTGGGTCCAGCCACGAGCACGAATATCAAGAGCAGGCCCGCCAGCCCCATGTTCAGTTCGCTCAGTCGGCGAATGCCCGCGCTGAGACCAGAGACAACGGACACCGTCGCGACCACCGTGATGACGGCGATGATAACGACCTGTGTCGTGGTGGACTCGGCGACCCCGCCCACGTGGTTGAGCCCAGCGTTGACCTGCATGGCGCCCAGCCCGAGCGAGGTGGCGACACCAAAGAGCGTGCACACCACCGCCAAGACGTCGATCGCGTCGCCGAGGCGGCCGTGAATGCGATCGCCCAACAGAGGGTAGAACGCCGAGCGGAAGGACAACGGGAGCCCAATCCGAAAACCGAAGTACGACAGTGAGAGCCCAACGATGGCGTAGGCGGCCCAAGGGTGAAGTCCCCAGTGAAAGAAGGTCAGCCCCATGGCGTGTCTTGCGGCCTCGAGGCTTCCGGCCTCGCCGGTCGGTGGCGAGTCGAAGTGCATGACCGGTTCGGCGACACTAAAGAAGAGTAAACCGATACCCATTCCGGCGCTGAAGAGCATGGCAAACCAAGTCGCCCGGTTGAACTCGGGCCGGGAGTCGTCTGGCCCAAGCCGAATGCTGCCGAACCGGCTCATCAACAACCATACCGCGAAGATCAAGAAGCCGGTCATCGACAACACGTAGAGCCAGCCAAAGTGTTCGACGATATTGCCCTGAAGTTTCGTGAAGAAGCCCTCGAGCGCTTCTGAGGCCGCGACGGCGCCGACGAGAAGCGCTACGATGATTGCAGTCGACGCGCCGAACACGACGGGATGCACGTCAAATTTGGGTCGAGTGTTGTTCGGCATGAGCGGTTGATGGTTCCTATTCGGCGACCGGTGAGTCAAGCCATACACAATATCGATCGTTTGGTCGATTCCGTTGGTCGGGCGTTGGGGCAGTTTCAAGGGGTTGCCCTGTTGTCTCAGCTATGGACCTCAGTGACACAAAGAAGTTCCTGGCTCGAGATTGGCGCCGAGCGACGGACCGAGACGACTAACACTGGGCGGATGAGTACCGTCGTCCCGACTTCCCCACCTCGGCCGACCTTCGACCCGATCTGTTGCGGCTTTTCGATAACGTTGTCAGAGACGCTCACTGTCATCGCAGATCGGGTCTGCGAGGTGGTCTCCCCCGGGAGGTGCGCCACATGAAGGGACTCGGCCTCTAAGCTGACAGATGATTACCCGTCTGGTCCGCTGCCTGATTCACTGTTGCCAATTCATCGCTGCAACCTATATTGGGAATTCACCATTTACGGATGCCTGATGTCAGCTCGCAATGAACGTGACAGCCCCAACGTTACACGGCACGCCGAAGAGGACAGAGCCGCTGCCCCTGAGTCCAACCAGAGACTCCAGCTAAAACAATCCCTCGCTGCGATGAGTTACGACGAGCAGGTCACAGCCATTCAACCAACGCTGCCACCGCTAGCGATGTCTGTGCCGAGGCAGGTGTCAGGCCAGGTTCAAATGTCGGAGGCCGGCGGAAGTGAAACCGCTCATGCTGCCGGGGTAGCGGGTACGGGTGGCACGACTCAGGCCAAGATGAGTTCAGTGCCAGTGCGGTGCCCATCGGCGGTCCAGATGGCTGCGGCTACCGTCGACGGCGCCACCGCATCGGATGTCCAACAAGGGGACCTCGGCGATTGTTACCTAATCGCCGCGATGGGCGCTGTAGCCCACGAAATCGGCGGGCTGATCGATGAGATTGTGACAGAGACCGGTGAGACGACGTTCTCTGTCCGGTTGTTCGATCCTGAAACCGGCGCAGAAACCCTCTACGCAGTGGACATCGAGAACTTGCCGACCCGTTTCGACGGTACGCTGGAATTCGCGAAATCAACCCAGGCGGGTGAGTGGTGGGTCGCAGTGATAGAACATGCCTACGTCCAAGCCTTCGGCGAGGGTGTGTATGCCAACATCGCAAGTGGTCAGCCGGGACGGGCATTGTCTGCACTGACCGGTGGTGAGTCAAAAAGCCGAGAAACGAGTGCTGCGATCATCGGCTGGATGATCCAAGCAAAGCGCAAGAATCATCCAATGGTCGCGTTGTCGAGGGAGCATGAGTTTGTTCGAGAAGCCGGAATCTATCCTCGCCATGGCTATACAGTACTCGAAATGTCGCGAACTTCGGTCCAGCTCAAGAACCCCCACGCTGACGAGGGTGAGAGGAGCGACGTGTTTACCCTGAGTAAGGAAGAGTTCATCATGAACTTTGGCAGCGTCGTCTTCAATGATCCCAGTGAGAAGGTCGAGGAAGAGAACTTCGACGACTTGTTCAACTGGTAACGTTCAGCTCCCAACCTCTTCAGTCCCGACTCAGTGTCAGGTCCTGTGGCAAGCCGGCGGCGGTGCTGATTTCGATGACGGTTTCGCTGTCTAAGTGTGAGAGCACGACGGCTTCGGTCACGCCATCCGCAATGGACCAGCTACCACGAAGTGTCAGCACAACAGATGTCTCGGGGTCAGCGGCGTCTACCGCAAGGTCGGGGTTAATCACGGTGATGAGAAGTTGGTCGTCGGCACTACGGCGAGCCATGGCGATTGCTGGCGTAGCGCTGCTGGCGATTGGTCCTGCTAAAGTCTCAGAGCCAGTCTGGAAGAGGGCGTAGCCAAAGGTCTCGGTCTCGACGTGTTCGATGACGTGGGCGGCCAGGTCTTGCTGGTGCACTTCGTAGAACGGTTCACTTTCACGATCAAGCTCAACGGCCAAGGTCTCCATTTCGGAGGCAGTTACACCGGGTACGGCGACATACTCGTAAGAGGCGTTGGAGGGCGCTGTTCCGTGATCGAGCCACGCCGTCATATAGTCGGCCGAACCCCAACTTCCATCGTCCCGACCCGGGCCGTTGTGGCCCGGCGCTTCCTGGGTCAGATCGCGACGCAGGGTTAGTTGGGGGCAGGGGGCCTCGTTGCAGGCGGGCAGATAGTATCCCGTACCTCGATCACTTCCGGCGGCGTTGTCGAGCAACCAGTGACTCACGCTCGGATCGAACTTCGAGTTCAGATGAGTGGCATCGGCCACACCGTCGACCACGAATTCCTCATCTGTTGTTCGAGGGTGAACTTGAAACAGATTGGTGGCGGTTCGATTTGTGGCATCGGAATTGGAGATGCTGGAGCCGAGCATGATGATGCGGCCATCGACCATGAAGGCAGATTTCTGGAAGGTGAACTCTACGCCATGGTCCGAGATGTCACCTCCAGACAGATCGCAGCGAGCACCCCTGGGATATACCCACCTCGTCTGGGTCTTGCTTCGACAACTCGTCCCGGGCCACTGCTCGAACCCCATGGCGAAAAACCCCATCTCGCCCTCGAGGCCGCGCAGGCCATTCTGCCGCTCATCGAAGCGAACCGCTCCCAGGAAGTTCGATTCGGTGCGTTCGTCTTGTCGTTGGAATTTGGCGCGCAGGTCCTCGAAGGAAAGGTGGATGGTCGTCGCCCCCGGCACCACATTCCAGTTCCAGCCCTCAGTTGAAACCCCGCTCGCTGCTCGGCCCCCGGGATACATAATCTGCAATGACCCGTAGGATTGATAGCGGCCATATCGATTCGACGTCACGTAGATCTCGGTTCCCCAGAACGCCGAGCTGAATCCCTTCATAGTCGCTACCCAGTCGTTCCATCTGTAAAGAGCAAAGCCACCGCTGTTGAATTGCCAGAAGCCGTTTGGAGTGGCTTCTTCGCCGCCGGCTAGTAAACCAGGACCCCAGATCCGGTTCGCTGCCCCCGTGAGTAGTTCGTCAGGCTGGCCCACCACCCCCTCTGCCAGACTTGCAAGAGTAGCTAGTTCCCGCGAACCCATCGGGAGTTCTGTCGATAGGGGATGACGGCCAGACAGGCTATTGGCCATCTCGGTTTCGTTGCCCATGAGCACCATCGCGTAAACAGCATCACGGAGGAGCGCGTACGACCCCGGCTCGATCATAAACGGCGTGTTGCGCAGCTGGTCCAGGTCTTCGATCAGCTGTCTGAGCGCGTACATATAAGCGAGGTAGTGAGCGCGATGGTGATATCCCAGACTATCAAATTTCAGCCCATCCGCAGTCGTGTGGGTCGGGGTCAGGAACCGATCGAGGAAGGTCTTGATGTAACTCAGATAGGCGACAGCCTCTTCGTCGCTCTGAGTCATGATCGCCGCATAGCCGATCGAATGCCTCAGCCGTGTGTACACGTAGTCTGTGTTGTAGCCGGGCGTCGCTGCCAGGGGCCAGAACACCTCACCGAACTCGAGGTCGTTTGCGAGTGCCGACGCGACGGCTCGGCGAATATGGGGCGGATAGAAAGGCTCGAGTAGAAGCAGAGCGGTCCTCAAGTCGCGACTTGCATAACCTCTTCCGCCGAAGCCACAGGGGTGAGTGTCTGCCACGAACCAAGCCGCGTTGAGAATGTCGTCAACAATTCTCGTCTCAATCCCGTCTACGACATGGGTCTCATCGGGATTGTGGAAAAGGTACCGCGCTAGGTACAGCAGGTCGCGGCTCACCTGATGGGTCACCGGGAACTCGTCGCCAGCGATGCCACCCTCGCTGTCCACGTGGATGTGATGACTATCGAATCGCCCCAACGCCCCGTCTCGCCTGGCGGAGCCTGGCAGGCCATACGCAGAGGAAGCAGCCAAGACTCGGGTTCGGACGTCGTCGAGTCCGGCCTGAAGCGCCGGTGTCATAGCGGGTCGATCGCTAGGCGCCCCGTCGAGTAGCGTGCGGCATCCGCTGTCTGAGACTTCGAGCGCCTGCCGCGCCACAGCGTAGGTAAAGTGCGGCCCTGGCCCGTCGACGGTTGATAGACCCGAATGACACCCCGATATCGTCGCGATCCAGAGGAGCAAAACGGTCACGGTCCGGACTGTCCAGTTGTGGTCCGCAGCCATGCTGCCCTCAATCGGTCATTGCGAAGTGTTCGACCATAGCAGTGAGCGTCGCGACCTTCCAGGCTCGGTGAGAGCGGCAGGGCACTGGCTTGGCAATCCGGGTTTTGCTGTCCTATCCTCGTTCTCACGGAAGGGACACGATGACGCAAGGCGACAGTTGAATGACAACACTGATCTATCGACCGGGGGAACGCGCATGTTGGGCCAAGTTCTGCCATGGGGAGCCGATGCCCATCGAAGAAGTCAGCAGCCGGGAGACTGGGGCTGGAAACCCGCCGTGGTGGAAATGGGACGACGGCCGCGCATGGCTGGCCACGAAAGGCTTGGCAGCCGTTCCGATGGCGCTCGAATGGGCCGCGAACCTACCTCAATATTTGGGCCACTTGATCGTACCAATTGGCAGCGCGGACGCCATCCCACTCGTGCGACAGCTCGGTGGGCCCATCGCCGGCGCCTGGATCGACCGACATCCCCAGCTGGCTGGGCAGGCGGGCCTGGCCGCCGAAGTCAGCGACCCCGAGCTGCCAGGGCCAGCGCCTGCCTTCGACGTTCCTCCCAGTGTGGCGGACAAGGTGGTTCCTTGGCGCGGGGACGGTCGTGAATACCCGAAGCCTGACATCGAAGCCGCCGCCGCCGCCGTGCGGGAGGCAGTGCGAGGCATGGACACCCGCGCTGTTCAGAGCATCGAGGGGATGCGCGAAGCGCTCAGATGGTGGCGATCACCCGTGGGGCCACCAGGCCCGATCGCCGGTGGGATCGCAATTTCAGCCACCGATGCCAGCGCCGCAACAATCGACTGGCTCTTCGCAACGATTGGACCAGCAGCAACCCTCGAAGCCTGGCTACGCAGCGCGCTGACATTGCGCTCGGCCAACAGGCTAAAACCATTCAACCCCTCTCGGCCACGTTACACACCACTTCGTGCTCTGCGGCGCAACCTCGCCTCGTGCGACGAGGCCAGTTGGTTGGAGGCAATGCGCTACGCCGAACGAGCCGTGGCCATCGAGCCAAAGGGGATGACAGGCACCCTCGCCAGCATTTTCCCCAGCCGATCCGATTGGTGGGCGGAAGGGAGTGTTCCCGGGATCATCCATCTCCCACCAGACGAGGCCGTCCAGCGCTCCCGCGGTGGGTCTCAGTTCCGGAAGGGCCACAACTATGTGAAGTTTGCACCGCCCCTCGTTGCCAGGTGGGGACCCGAAGCGGCACCGCTCATCGTCGAGGGCCTATCGCGGGTCGACCGCGACGGTGATCTCGCCGCAATGGCAATGTGGGCGCGATGGCTCAACGTCCCAGAGATCGACAAAGCCATGGAACCGTTCAGTGACTCCCCGGCTATCATTCCCGACGACGAGCGGCCCACTTTGGCCGAAGCACTGACAGACGTTCCCGGGGATCAAGAGGCCATCTCCACATTGGCCGATGCTGATGAGACTGAGCTAGCTGACCTACGAGGTCGGATGAAGGCCGCACCGCTGGCAAGGCTAGCGTGGGCTGTCTTCACCGCCTGGGAGAAAGCCGGGCACAACCTCGAACAGGCCGGACCGTTGCGGGCACTCGAACACGTGGGAAATGCATCCCTGGTCAAACGCCTGGGCGATCGCATCCTCTGGTGGAGAGGGGAGCCGGAAGATCGCATCGAGGCCACCCGCGTTGTGTACCGCGCTCTAAAAGAACGGCTCAAGCGGGAGAAGGAGGCGAAGAAGCGCCAGGTAATCAAACCCGGTACGACCCTGCGAACACAGGCGGGGCCCGCGCTCACCCTCGATTTTGCACCCAGCGGCGAGGTTCTGGTGCTCGGAGACGATGCCGGCGCCCGGATTCACCGGGTCACAGACGGGGGCGTAGACCAGGAGCTTCACTCCGACGGCCCGGCTTCGGTGGCCCGTTTCGGAAGTGACGGCGCGTGGGTCGCACTGGGCACCCAGTCGGGTGTGTCGCGTATCGCGCTGGATGAAGGGAGTCGGCTTCTGTTTCCTCAGAATGGGCCGATTATCTGTCTAGATTGGGCGCTCGATGACGCCGTTATCGTAGCGCTAGGGCCCTGTGAGCTCGTCGCCTGGGACGCCCGGTCGATAGATTGGCTGAGCCGAGAGGAGTTCACCGAGCCGGCGACGGCGTTGGGACGCGAGCCAGGCGGGTACCACATGTTCGTGGGTCAGGAGAGCGGACGACTCGTCGCCCACCTGATCGGCGAGCATTCCGAGATTGATGATCTCGAGCTTGACGGTGCGGTGGCGGTTATCTCCTCACCGTACGGCAGTGGACCTCTGACAGTCGGTTTCGCGGACGGCGAGGTGATTGGCCTCAGCCTCCACACGTGCAGGTCTGAATGGAGCGTCGACGTCAACGGCTTCCCCCGAATCGCCCGATCGCGAAACGATAGTCGGCTGCTCGTGACCGGCTCAGAGACGGGCGAGCCGCTCCTCCTCGTCGATCCGGCTTCGGGACGCGTGCAGCAAACCCTCCCGCCACCAGTCAATCAAAGCGGTGTGCGTTGTTTAGCGCTCGGTCCCGACGGGCGGTCTGCGGCCATCGGCTTTTCTGACGGGGAGGTCGTGTTAATGGCGCTCGGAAAGTGACAAAGTGATCGACGACGAACGACACAACTCGACATGAAGTCGGTTCTGGAAGCAAGAGGAGAAGCTATGGAGACCTTCACACAGCCGATCAGCGAAGAACTGAGGACGGTAGCGATGGATTTTCCTGAAACCAGTGAAGGCACCTCGTGTGTGAACCGAGCATTTCGAGTTGGCAAAAAGGCCTTCTTCTACCTGGGGGAGAAGCCTGACCACATCCGCTTGATGGTGAAGTTGGGCCCCTCGCTGGACGCGGCGGAGGCCATGAACGACGAGCGTGTGTCTGTCGGCAAGCACGGCTGGACCACGATCCGTATGCCGAATGACGAGCTTCTAGACCTCGAGCAGCTGACCGATTGGGTGAGCGAGAGCTACCGGGCACTGGCCCCCAAGAAGCTGGTGGCGCAGCTCGGTTGATCAGAATGTCTCAAACACCCGCCGTTGGAGTCTCTCTGATGGGCTTCGGTCTCTGTGTCACTGTCGTTGTTACCAGCGCCCCTGTGCTCCGCCATTTGATGACTGCGCATTCAGCCAAGATCTGTGCACCGAGTGACCCCCACGACGAGGCGCTATCTAGGTCGCGTGTAGCGGTGACCTTCCTCTAGGACGATGCCCTCACCCTCGGCGGTGCGAAACAACACCGATGTTGTGACGCTTTCCGTCCCACTGACCGTGAGCAGGATCTCGAAGTGCAGGTGTGGCCCGGTGGAATAGCCAGTGTTTCCGGACGCGGCCAAGACATCGCCGGTGGCCACACGATCGCCTACTCGGACCCTAACGCCGTGTTGTTGAAGATGACCGTAGGAGGCGATGGAGCCATCGTCGTGAAGTACCCGCACAGCGTTAGCTTCATCGAGGAATTCGGGCGTTGTGCCGACCTCGTTGTTGTACTCGATCACCTCGATGACCAGTCCACTCCGAGCCGCGTGGATAGGTGTTCCTTCGGGAAGCGCAAAGTCCAAGGCGTGCTTGTCCTGATGAGAACGGTCGCCGAAGTATCCCTGACTGACCCGAAAGGCGGTGCCGGGCGGGTAGGGCAATTCGTAGAGTACGCTGTCGTCGTGCTGCGCCTCGGCCGAACCCCATCGCCAGGTTACAGTGTAGGGGGTACTCCACCCAGCATATGGGTTGCTGTGACGAAGCTCCGCCAGTTCGACCTCCTCACCAGGCTGGAGGATGCTGGTGAAATTGGGTGGACCAGACACCGTTGCGTTGCGCAGCTCGCCGAAATCCAATGAGATGGTCACGGGCGCGATGCCTGGGTTGCGAGCGAGAACCGCTCCTCCGTTTCGAAAGGTCTCGTACCAAATTCGCGGCTGAGTTTGCACTCGCACACGCCCGCCCACGTTGACCATCGCAACCACGTAGAGCCGCCACGGCGAGTTCTCAGGCTGCCAGGATCCGACCCCTGCGATGAGGTTGATGGTCTCATCAATCCGAAGTGCGTCTGAGTACTCTACATCTCCCAGATCCGACACGACCTCGAGCACAACCGATGTGTCGTGACTGGTCTCGTCGGCGATATCATCTACCAGATCCGAATAGGTGGCGCCCGGGTCGGTTTGCTCGGTCGCGAACTCGGCCAACGCGTCTTCGACCAGGCCCTCCATATCCTCGTGGCGCAGCCGTCTAGCCGGCGGAAGCCCCTGTTGGGCGCGAATGGCGTTGAGTTGGTCCCGGAGTCGCCGTTCCAGTCCCGTTTCATCCTGAACGTGATACACACCCGCGAGTAGCGCTAGGGCATCCTGAGTTTCGCTTCTCCAGACGCCAAGCGCGACAGCATCTGCATCGGGATCGAGTAGAATCGAGCGACCCCGGGGCCACTCGAGAGCGGCAGTCACCAGATGTTCCGCGCTATGCGTGCCATCGAGCCACTCGAAAGTGACATTCCCTCGTCCAACCTCGCCCACCACATCCCAACCGGCGGCAAGCACCTCGGAAACTGTATCGATGGAAACGTCGTCGAGCTGCCCCAGCAACGCCGCTAGGTAGGTTGGGGTCAATCTCACCGCCACCGCGCTCTGGGCCTCGTCCAGCCTCAGTGGCGCCAACTCGAGGTCTTCCCGGGCTCGATTGATCGCAGCCCCAATTGCGGCCGGTTCCTGGGCTGCGACCGAGGGAGGCTCCGATGGCCACATATGAAACGCCATCGTTTCGGACCCGAGTCTGGCAAGCAGGATGCGCAGAAGGCTCGGGCCAGTCGAGCCGGCGGGGCCGGCCGCCACGATTTCGAGCCGGATGATCTTGTCCTCGGGTATGATTGAACACTCGGCTTCGAAAAGCGGGCCGTCGATCACCGTCAGGTCGCATTCCCGGACACCCCGTTCGCCCAGGTTTGCCAGCACCCGGATCCCGTCGACTGGGATGAGCACACGGCCAGTGACCGAGACGCCCGCGAAGCCGGTAACTGAAGCAGATTGGAGTTCCACGAGAGGGCGCGTTCGAGCAACCAGCAGCACGTCACGTTCGCTTGCACTGCCCACCCAAATGCCGATCTCGTCTCCGGCTTGGGTCCAGCCTACCGGAAGTAACTCCGCGATTTGGCCAGCCATCCCCTCTCGAGATTCGCCCAGAGACAGGGATTCGGCCGGGTCCAACAAAACGCTCTCGTAGGCAACCTCCCCCGACACGGCGCAGCGCCCGTGAATGAAGTCTTCGAGGCGCCGAGACGGGAAGCTCCCGTGAGCAGCAAGTACGAGGCCTGTTTCGCGGGCGGCGCACAACATCGAGCTGGTCAGCTTCGTCCCGGGGTCGCTACCGGAGGTCAACGCTTGCTCCCATTCCGTGGTGGGAGCCACGACGAAGCCGGTGCGAGAGGGAAGCGGACCGGTCAATGTCCATTCTTCGACCTCGGCCCTTGACCCGAACTCTGGCGTCGCTTGCTGGCGGGCTGCGAGTGTCTCCGCAGTTTGTTGCGACGATACGAACACAGGCGGCATCTGGAAAGACGTAGTGGGTGGCCCGGCACATCCCGCAATCGCAAGGATGAGGAGCATCGTGATCGGGACCGCCACAGCTAGGAGGCGGTGCGACGATCGGACAGATAGGTATCGGTTACGGATAGAAGCCACAGGATAGCCCTTCGCTCGACCTCAACGCGCCGATCCCCTCACGCTTCATGATCGAGTCAATTGTCATTTTCGAGTGTGTGACGCAGTCCACTGCTGCGAAACCTAGCTCGGCGGAGACTCATTGTGCAACAACGCAGCATGGGCTTTGCAGACCAAGCCTGTGGAGTGTCTCGCACATTTACGGCCTTGCCCAGGCGAGAAAAATTTCGCCCCCCACGGGCTAGGAGCCTGTCGCGCATAGCGCTCCAGGCTCCGCCATTGGCTTTTAGCG
>CAZDBH010000274.1:0-11565 GCA_964503485.1 uncultured Bradymonadales bacterium
GTGACGTTCGAGTTCGTAGATGGTGACTTTCTCGCGAGCGAAGTTCGCGGACAGGTCGAGACGCAGTCTGGAAATCTGTTCGACCCGGTGCGACTGGCAGAGGATGCAGAAGCGTTGGAGACCTTCTATCAACAGGAGGGCTTCGCGCTGGCATTGGTCGAAGTCCATTGGGTTCGCGAACAGGACGAAGACGTGCCCGTCGTCTTCGAGGTCGCGGAGGGACGTCCGCTCGAGGTCTCGCGGGTAAACGTCTCGGGAAACGACACAGCCCGGGATGGGACCCGCGATCAACAACTGCTAGCGATCTTGGAAACCTCTCGACCGTCTTTTTGGAGCTTGTTCGGCGAGGACACCCATATCGAAGAAGGGGCATTGGACGGCGATCGCGAGCGATTGCAGGCGTACTATTACCAACTTGGCTTTCTCTCGGTGGTGGTCGAACCCGCCTTTGTCGAGTTGACACGGGACGGACGCGGCCTGGTCGTGACCTTCCATCTCGTCGAAGGACCACTCTACCGCGTGGGTGCCGTGACGATTAGAGGCGACTCGGCTGGCAGCGGCGAGGACTTGCTCACGACCGAAGACAACAGTCCCTTTGACGGGTCGAGCATTCACCGGGACCTAGAGGGTCTGCGGCGCCACTACCGCGATCTGGGATACGCCCAGGTCGTCGTTGACATCGACCTCTCCTTCGATGAGATGACGGGTGTCGCCGACATCGAGTTCGTGGTTGTTCCCGGGCTCGAAACAACCGTTGGGCGGATTGCAATCGAAGGCAACGAACGAACACGCGACGCGGTGATTCGGCGCGAGCTGGACATACTGGAGGCCGATCGATTTTCCCACGGCGCTCTAGAAACCAGTTTAGGACGCCTTCGTAGCCTGGGACTCTTCGAGTCAGTCGACGTCGCCGAGGCCTTCAACAGCGACACCCAGCAGACCGATCTGACATTTACGGTTGAGGAGAGAGACTCAATCCAATGGGCAGGACGTTTCGCCTACGGACGCGTCACCGGAGCTGTGGTGTCTGGACTATTGGCGGCCAAGAACCTGTTTGGCCGGGGACAAACGATCGCTGTCGAGCTAGATCTGGTGTCAGAACAGCCCCGTTTCGCCTTCTCGTTTCTGGAGCCGCGCCTGTTCGGGAGTGATTGGGCTTTCCGCGGCGAGGCTTTCTCGCAAGAGGTTCTCTATCCGGATTTCTCCCGTGTATCGACCGGGCTGAGTGTCGAAGTCGGAACTTGGCCGCTCGACGACCTGGGACTGACCCTCGGGTATCAGATCGAGGATGTCGAATTGCAGCCGAGAGGTGCCTTGGGGGAGGTAGCATCGGGTGACGGGCTGAACCGTACTGGAGAACTGCGTTTGGGCTTGACCTGGGACCGCCGAGACAATCGGCAAGCGCCCCAGAACGGCTTCCTGCAATCGATCAGTGCCGACTGGGCCAACACGGTACTGGGCTCCGAGGAACAGTTCGTTCGGCTCGAGGCTCTGAGCCGGTGGTATGTCGAGCCCCTGCCCGACCTGGTCCTGAAGCTCAACACGTCGATTGGCTACTTGATCGCCACCGATTCATCGACTGAGATCGGCGTCTCGGAGCGCTACTTCTCTGGGGGGCAATCGTCTGTTCGCGGCTTTGACTCCTTTGTGCTGACGCCTCAGAGGGCCGGGGTCTTGGATCCGAGTGACCCGGGGTCGACGCTGGTGGATTCCCCGTTTGGAGGAAACAAACGGTTCATCATCAATCTCGAGGCGCAGTTCCCGCTGCTGCCCTTCATGGGGCTGAGTGGCGTCGTTTTCGCCGATGCGGGTAACGCATTCAGCGAGGAGGCGCCATTCTCAGTCGGCCTCGACCTATTCGAGGGTGATACGAGTCGATACGACCAAGTGCTCAGGACCGCAGCTGGATTCGGTCTTCGCTGGCAGACTGGGGTTTTCGGAACGGTCAGGCTCGATCTGGGGTTCCCTCTCGCTCCACTGGATGGTGAAGCCTCACCGGTGATTTTCTTCGGCGCTGGCACATTTTTGTAACCGCCTAGCCTCTACTCTGATCACCGATGAGCTGCTATGTAGGAGTTTCTATTACGTGGAGGAGTCATGCCAAATCGCAAAGGCACAATCGGTATTCTGACGGGTGGTGGTGATGTTCCGGGGCTCAATCCGGCGATTCGGGCGGTTACGATCAGGGCCTTGAGCGAGGGTTATAAAGTTATCGGTATTCGGCGTGGCTGGGCGGGACTGGTCGAGGTCGTACCCGAAAAGGGTGCCGATAACAGCATGCACGTGATGGACCTCACCGAAAACCTCGTGAATCGGGCCGCTCGGACTGGCGGCACCTTCCTTCACACGTCAAGGACAAGGCCGAGCCATCTTCCCCAGGCGGTGGTCCCCGAGCATCTCAAGGCCGACTATCCGGGGGAGATTGTCGACGTCACTCAGGCCGTATTGAAGAACCTGGAGTTTCTCGGAATCGACTATCTTATCCCGATCGGTGGAGACGACACACTCAGCTATGGCGAACACCTCCACGAGCAGGGTGTGAAAGTCGTCGCGATTCCAAAGACGATGGACAACGATGTCCCCGGCACCGACTACTGCATTGGTTTCAGTACCTGCGTCACGCGCACCATTGAATTGACACACAATCTGCGGACGTCAGCTGGTTCCCACGAGCGATTCTTGGTGATCGAGGTCTTCGGTCGATACGCCGGTTTTACCGCCCTTCTCCCAACCATGGCGGGGGCTGCTGATCGATGCGTCTTGCCGGAACACCCATTCGACGTTGAGCATCTGTGCGACCTCATGTCATTCGACCGCCGCCGCAATCCAAGCAACTACTCCGTCGTATTGGTATCCGAAGGGGCGACCACCATCTGCACTGATGAGATGTCATTCGACAGTCATGAACTGGATCAGTACGGACACAAGAAGCTGGGCGGCGTCGGCGACCGCGTTGCTCAACAGCTGAAGGCGAGCTCGCCCAAGTACAACAACGGTCGACGCGTCAACGTCGTATCCCAGCGGCTTGGCTACCTAGTACGCTGCGGAGAGCCCGACGCTCTCGACTCCATCGTCCCGATGGCCTACGGAAACCTCGCTCTCGACCTCATCATGGGTGGAACTTACGGTCGGCTCGTCAATGTGCGCCAGGGCTGCTACGACAGCGTCCCGATCGACGTCGTGACTGGGCGAAAAAAGGCGATCGATATCCACAAGTACTACCACACCGAGCGCTTGCGCCCCATCTACAAGAGCTTCGCTCGGCGACCGGTCTTCATCATGACGAGCGATATCTGAAAGGCCCCCCTCTCGGCCAACGGCCTATGTGCACATCCTGAGATTTGCGAGTTCACCGCCCGAAAGGCACTCCTAGGGCGACTCGCTAGATTGTTCGTCTTCGACTCAGTATTCTCGACCTAATCGTACGAATTGGATTTGCCGTGGCCTTTCTCAGCAGAAAAACGTTTTCGAAGGACGAGGAACAACTCCTGGTCGAAGCGATCAAGGATGCCGAGCGCGGCAACCGCGGCGAAGTCTGCGTTCATATCGAGACCCACTGCAAAGCTGATGCTTTGGAACGAGCTGCGGAAATGTTCCACCAACTTGGCATGGCCGAAACTGAAGAGAGTACAGGCGTGCTTCTCTACGTCGCCAGCAAGTCCCGAAAGGCTGCGGTGTTTGCTGGTTCCGGGATTCATCCGGCTGCGGAGGAGTCGTTTTGGGCGGGCGTAGTCGAGGGTGTCACCGTCGGGTTCGCCAAGCGAGCCCCCCTGGACGGTTTGACATCTGCGCTCGAGAAGATTGGCGCCTTACTTCGTGACTCAGTGCCCGGTGAGGATAAGGCGGGGAACGAGTTACCCGACCGAGTCACCCAGTCATGACACCAAAGAAAGAGAGTCAGGTAGCAACCGAGGTCGAAGAGGACATCGGCCAGAGCCCCGAATCTTCTACAGAAGGCGTCCCAGAAGGCGAACCGTCCATACCGATCGATGACGTAGACGACATCATTGGCATCGCATCGGAGCTGGCCGAACAGGACGACCAAAGTCTGACGCTCGAGGAAGTCGAGGAGGTCGCGGAGGAACTGGACGTTCCCGAAGAATTCGTCGAAGAAGCGGTCGCAGAACTCAAGAGTCGGCGCGAAGCCGACGCCGCGCGCGAGAAAGCTCAAAGGGAAAAGGCGCGGCGGGTTAAGAAACAAATCCTGATCGCGGCCACGTTAGCCGTCGCCGCGTCACTGGTCCTGGCCATCACCGGCCAATCTGGGTTAAAGGCGAAGCTGTCTCTGGTGGAGCAGGCTCAGTCCCAACTCGAAAACGTAACTGCCCGGCAGGTCACCGTCATCGACCAGTGGGGCGATCGCGCTGATTCCAATGAAAGGGATGCGGAACTCTCAGGAGCTGAGAATCGGGTGCGAATCGAGCAACGCCGCTACGATGAAGCTGCAGCTGAATACAATGCGTCCGCGGGCAGCGTTTTAGGACGGCTGTGGAGCGGCCTGTTCGGCCTACCGAGCCAGGTACCACTCTCGAATCAGTTCGAGGCCGAGCCATGAGCAGACTGTTGGCGACAGGCACAGTGCTTTGTCTTCTCGTCTTCACATCGGTGGTCTGGGCGGTACCTCGGATCGACGCCCCAATCGAGGACTTGGCCGACATTTTGACGCCCACCGAAGAGATCAATATCTCGGACCTCATTTACGAACATCGTGACGAAAACAGTGTTCAGATTGCCATCTTGATCGTCGACAGCACTGGTGGACAACCGATCGAAGACTATGCCCTAGAAGTCGCCGAGGCCTGGGGCGGCGGGATCGAGGGATTCGACAACGGCGTGTTGGTGGTTCTTGCCATGGCTGATCGCAGGATGCGAATCGAAGTCGGGTACGGACTCGAAGACCAGCTCACCGACGCACGAGCCGCCACCATCATTGAGCGTATGGGTGGCGAGCTGCGCGCTGGACGTCCAGGCGAGGCGATCAGGTCGGCTGTGTATTCGATACGCAACTACACCTATAGGGGTGGTCGCGCCGACCAAGGATACTATCCGGACGGATATGATGACTCCGAACGCGGCTGTGACGGACCGCCGATAGGGCTCATGATCGTCCTGGTCCTGGCCATTTTTGTGGCTATCTGGGTCAGGGTCAGTGTCGGCCCGATGTCGACTTATAGAACGCTATCGGAGTCGTTGGACTCTGATGATTACGACCGGTCAGGACGCCATTCTCGGACCCGCTGGGGCAACTCGGGGTCGAGCAGTCGATCACATTCCAACTACTCCGGGTGGTCGGGCTCCGGCTCTGCTTCGCATAGCGGCAGCTCGAGTTCGTCTTCGCGCGGTTTTGGCTCCTCTTTTAGTGGGTCGAGCTCATCTTCGCGAAGCTCCAGTTCGTCGCGTAGTGGTTGGTCGGGTGGCGGCGGCAAGTTTGGAGGAGGAGGCGCCAGCGGTTCCTGGTAGTCGTGGTTCGCCTCATGCTTGACTTGTGGGTGACTCCCTGTTTCTTTCGGACGGTTCGAGATCAGCCTGGTGGCAAGAAATGCGAGAGCAGAAGACGATTTTCGCGATCGTCCCGTGTTACAACGAAGAAACTCAGGTCGAACGTGTTGTTCGGACCATGCCCGATTACGTCGATCGCATCGTCGTGATCGATGACTGCAGCTCTGATCGAACTCAGCAGGTTGTTTCCTCCCTCGAGCGCGAAAACGAACGGGTAGTCCTGATCTCTCATCCCGAAAATCGGGGTGTGGGCGGCGCCATCGCATCGGGCTACGAGTACGCTCGCGATCACCATGCGGACGTCGCCGTGGTCATGGCGGGCGACGGACAAATGTGCCCATCTGAGCTACCGGAGATTCTGGGACCGGTTCTGCGCGATGAGTTCGATTACTCCAAAGGTAACCGGATAACGTCGTTGTCGGCCCTTCGAAAGATGCCATTGATTCGCTTCCTGGGTGTGTCCTTCTTGTCTGTAGTAACCAAATTCGTGTCGGGCTACTGGCACATTGGTGATTCGCAGAGCGGTTATGCGGCCATCAATCGCAAGATGTTGCGGCGTATTGACTGGCAGGCGATGTACCCACGCTATGGCCAACCGAATGATCTGTTGGTTCGCCTCAGCGTGAATCGAGCTCGGGTATGCGATGTTCCGATTGAACCGGTATATAATGTAGGCGAACAGTCGGGGATTCGGATTTCACGAGTATCGTTTTCGATCAGCTGGCTTCTGGCGAAGCTCTTTTGCTGGCGCATCAAACACAAACTCGTTGGCGCTTCCGCCACACGTCTTGCCGCCAGGGCGCAGATCGCTGAGTAGACTAGCGCGCTGAGGAGCCACTCACGGCGTGCTGGCCGGACTGGCCAACCGCTGAGTTTTGAGTACCAGCCGACTGCCGGTTCGCGCTCCGAGCTGCCTCGAAGTCACAACCCGGGCAAACCCAGAGAGCATAGTCCATATCGACACCGAACACGGCGACGACGATCTGGTCACATTTTTTGCAAAACACAGTCATAAAGCCTCCTAGGTCGCGACGAGTCGTCCGGGTGTTGGGCCCGTCGACTTTATGGAGTAGTAACGAAGCAAACCCAGTGCCAGGTTTGTAAAAGGTGGGCAGCGTGCGTTTCGGCTTTACCGGTGGGCTCGGTTTCGGACACTTACGCCCGACAGGTGACAAGAATACCTTACAGTTTGCGCCATCCATCGAGGACTGATCTGGGCCGAGCCTTGAGGCATCCGCTACCTCGTCTCTGCCCGCAAACCGATCACCAACTCCCGCATCCCGAAGCACCCGCTTTGCGGGGGAGTAGGCGCGACGAAGTCGAGGCGGTTCACACGCGCGTAGCTAGAGCACCTGGCAAAGCCAGGTGAACGCGAACGGCCAACCCCTGAACTCGTCTCAAACCTGCAAACCCGAAGCCCTTGAAACGAGGGGTTTATTGTCCCCCCGCTGGGGGGACCGCGCCCAAGGCGCGGGGGGAACGCCTAACACCAGACCTAGTCCATAACCTGCAAACCCGAAGCCCTTGAAACGAGGGATTTATTGTCCCCCCGCTTGGGGGGACGAGCGCAGCGAGGGGGGAAGGCCAAACCTTGACCTCGTTTCCAACCGACTTACTGAGTTACTTGAGACTGACCCAGGCCGAGTTGCCGCCCTTTACTCGGTGTGTCGTTGGGGGTAACCAGGTGCGTGAGGTATTGCTGACCATGCACTCTGCAACCAAGACAGTTCGAACCAGCTGGGCCGCCGGGTTGCCCATGGTGCTGGCCCTCCTGACGTCGTGCTCCACGAACCCGGGTGCGGAGCCTGACGCTGAGGACCTTGTACCGGTTGAGGACCTTGTACCGGTTGACCAAAGCCGCGACGTGGATAGCAATGACCCCGATGGCAGCGAGGTAAACGACTCCGACGCGGCAGTTTCCGAGACGCCAATGGTGGTGGTGACCTTCAATACCGGCTCGTCGGTCAGCTTGCGCCACGGAGATGGCTCCGACGACGGCTATTCCTCGGCCCAGGCGGAGATTACTGACGAATGGTTTGGCAACGGTCTGAACTGGAACCCATTCGTCGAAACAACGGCAAGGTATTTCGCCGGACTCGAAGCGGACATCGTCGCTTTCCAGGAGATTTTTCATCCCGGCGAATGCCCCAACATTCCCGACGAAGCGAAGGTCGGCACGGTCTGCGAAAACTGGGAGGACGGGGATCCGACCGTTGCCCAACGATTGCTCGGTGATGGGTGGCAGGTGATGTGTAACCCCGAACGGCCCGATAAGTGCCTCGCGGTCAGGACCGAATTCGGGCGCTTTGAGGGATGCGACGCCGATCTGTGTTTGGAAGGAATGGAGGGCTTCGGGGTTGAAGGCTGTAGCTCGGGGGTGCGAGTCGGACGGGCTCGCATCGAGCTCGCAAACGGCGAGAGACTTACCGTTATCAACGTTCACGGCACGTCGGGAATCACCCCAGAAGACGCCGCCTGTCGAACAAAACAAATCGACCGGGTCTTTGTCGACTTCGGCGACGGGGAACCGGGAGCCAACGGCGAGCGCAACCTCATTTTGGGCGACTTCAACACCGATCCGGGCCGGTTTGTGGGATCAGACGAAAGTGCTGATCGATGGTTACAATTTGTGGGTCCCGACCACCCCTTCCACTTCCACACCGAGATCGGGGCGAACGTTGAACCCACCTACGCCGAACTGTTCAACATCGACCACGTAGTCAGCGACCAGTACGAGGGCGGATGCTGGGCCGCGGGAGTGACCGACGGTCATCCCGCAGTCCTCGAAGCCGTGTTCTTCGACCACCGCCCGATCGTGTGTACGCTGACGGATTGACCGGAACCGAACGCCCCACTACAGTCCCGTCCAAGATGGACTTGGAGAACCCCGCACCGCCTAGACTTCGGCGCAGTCTGGCCGCATGCCTGTGTGGTTTGCTGTCCCTTCTACTGTTTGCCTGCTCTTCGGATTCGGGCAGCAGTACGACCCCAAACGACAGTGACTCGGTCGTAGAGGACGGTAGCGTTCAGGACCTTGCCGATGAGATCGGTTCTGACCAAAACGACCTGGACCAAAACGAGCCCGACCAGGACGAACTGGATCAAGATGACGAAAGCGACGACACAGCCGTCGATTTAGACTCCGACGGCGATGACGTTGAAACGGATTCGGAGACGGATGGCGAACCGACTGATGTGGAAGCGGATGAGGACGAGTCGCTCGATACCGACCTAGGCGCGGATATCGGTGACGAGGACCTCGTACCCGACGGGGATGCGACGGATACAGAGGGAGAAACCGATTCTGACACCGCTGACGAGGACACAAGCGACGCAGGCCCAGGCGACGCGGACTTCGACACAGAAATCTCTCCTGATCCCGACACGGCCGATGCGGCCGACCTCGACGACACCGACGGTGGAGACCCAGCGCCAGTCTTTCCGGTGGTGCCAACACCGTCAACTTGCGGTTCGGAGGCGTCGCCCGACTCCATCACACTATGCGGTACCGTTTCGTTGGCTCGGGCCGGCATCTCCTCGGGCTTCGTCCCGGCGCCTTCTGTCGCCGTTTCCGCGAGCCTCGACCGAAGCGGCGACGGAGTACTCGACGATACGATCGAAGTCACCACCAACGGGGCCGGTGAATACGCACTGACCGTTCCGCTCGATCGGCCCCATGCCATACAATTACGGGTGACCCCTACCGCCGCGGATTTAGAGGGCGCTCCCCATGTTCAGACACTTCAGGCAATACCCGGCGTCGTAACCCAGCTCGATATCAACACGCCGGATGTCGTGACGTTCCAGTGCCCGACCGACGAACCCTGTGTCGACCTGACAAACGGCACCACGTTGAGTGCTCTTCCCACCAATGTGGCGGTAGTGGCCGGCCTGGTGATTGACCCCGAAGCGTCTCCCGAGGCCTTGCCGGCTGGGCTTGACGGCCGAGTGCTCGAACCGGTCGTAGGGTCACTGCTTGTGGCGGTTGACGAGTCGGGTGATTCCGTCGCTGCCTTTTCCAGCGAAAGCGAGCTCTGCGTCAGCGTCCCGCAATCCGGTCGCGGCCGAGTCACGGACTCGGAGGGTGGCAACGGACAGATCGATATCGACATTTGGTCGTGGGACGAAACCCGCGGCACATGGGCGCCGGGCGACGGGGGCGTTCTAAAGGACGGCGAGTTGAGCGCTCTCGAAGAAGAGCGGCTCGAGGACGTCCGCAACGGCACCTTCACCGCCGAGCTCTTCGCCTGCATTCCGGTTACTTCGGGTGGCCGGCGGCTGTTCGGTAGCGAGATATCTGTCGACCGGTGCGTCACCGGCGCAGCGGCGGAGAGCGGTCGAACGCTTGCTTCCGCTCTCGTTGACGTTTCGACCGACTCTGCGGGGACAAGAACCTTGGGCTCTATCACTGATGGAGGCGGGCGCTTTCGACTCGATGTCCCGGGCACGGAGGGCCCACTCTCGCTGAACATCACCTCCGGGAGTGACCGTTTTGCCCATGCGTTCGACGGTGCGGGCTGCGCCGCGCCCGATTGCTGCGACGTCACGGCACCTTTCATCAAAGAGACCGGTGCCGTGTGCGAGATTTCGGGCACCGTCCGCGACGAGACAGGCGCCTCGATAAACATCGTCGCCATCGAAGCGCGCGACCGACGTATGTCGCTGGCGGACTTCGAGCGGATTTGTGGCGACACGCCAGCCAACGTGTGTGTTACAGCGACTCCACAGTGCCAAGTTTGCGACGTTGTCGGTGTCGACGGCAGCTACACGCTACGTGTTCCGCTGCTAGAGAGCGCGACAGTGGCGGCTCGGCACCCACTCGACGACGGTATGGAGTATGCGTCGCGCGACTTCACCGGTTGCCCCACCGCTCCCTTCGATGTGACCGTCCAGGAACCGGTCGGTATGTGGGTGCGCATCAACCTCACAGTGACTCCGGGTGAGGTCCCGCAACTGTCCTGGCCGAGTCCGCGACCCATGGACGAGGTCATCATCTTCGCCACCGACGGGTCGGTTCTCTGGTGGGTCGAGGCAGTCGATCCAGTGGGGGCCGGTATCGAGTCGCCTGTCGTGTATGGCGTAGTGCCAACCGGTGCGGTGCAACACTTCCCGGTCGAGACCCCGCCCGAGGTGGCACCCTCTGAGTTCGAAGTCCTGATGACGGTGGATCACTATGAAGATGGGCTCCGCACGATTGCATGCGTCGACAACCCCAACTTCTCGCGCTGTATGCTCGGACTGCGAGGCGACGTCGAATAGAGTTGCGCGATCTGGCGTGCGTTACCCCATTGATTTCACGGGCCGCCTAGCCTAAACCTTGGGCTCAATTTTCAACAACCCAACCCGCGGAGGGACCCATGGCTCACCCATTTTGTTACGTCGAATTGAACACCGGTAATCCACAGCAAGCCAAAGAGTTCTATGGCTCCTTGCTCGGGTGGAAAATGCAGGACATGAACGTCGGCGGACAGAACTATACGATCTGCCACGTCGGTGAAGGGACCCCTGGCGGTATTGCTTGGAGCAAAGACGCGAACCCGCGCTGGGTCTCGTTCATCGAGGTCGACGACCTGCCCACAAAACTGGCTATGGCGATGAAACTGGGAGCCAAGGTCAAACAGGGCGCGACTCAGATTCCAAATTTCGGCTGGTTCGGCATCATCATCGACCCCACTGGCGCAGAAGTTGGCCTGTGGCGTTCCGGCGATACACCTAACTGATTCCGCCGCTTTCGCGGCTCTACTCCCCACTCCGCTCCCCTGGGAGGACCTCGTTCGCACTGCTTCACTCGCCGTGCGCTGCGCTTTTGAAAGCCGCGTCGCGCACGGAGTCCGCCGCTTTCGCGGCTCTATTCCCCACTCCGCTCCCCTGCTATATTCTCGTTCGCACCAGTTTCTTCTAGCCCGCGACCCATGAGGCGAAGAACGCACGACACTTCGCCCAATTTGCTTCCCCGGATTCGGGCATTCTCGCGTTGACAACCCATCCGGTAGGTCTTACTTCTTGGCCAGCAACAGGAACGGCGCCGAGCTTCCGAGCTTCCCCCTCAACTGCCGTCCCAAAAAC
>CAZDBH010000275.1:0-11554 GCA_964503485.1 uncultured Bradymonadales bacterium
CCTTCACCCAGGAAGAGATGCTCTCACGGCATTCGTTGTGGGCTCCCGGATCGTGAAATCGACAGTTCTTGCAGCAGTGAAGGTCTGCCACACAGTTGTCACAGGTGTCGCGACGGGCGATTTTTACGTCCATCGCTATTTCGTAGTTACAGCTCCAACAGTGAAATTTCTTGTCTGCTTCGCTCATCTTTCTCGCTCGCTGCCAAATCGGTTGAGTGTTCTCCGCGCACTGGGCCATCGCCCCCTGCGCGCCCACACACATGGCGCCAGACACTACCAGGTGATCCGCCCCCGTTGCAACGCCAGAAGAGCATGGTTATGCTAGGTCCGCGTTTGGCTTCACGAGAGGATTATGAGCACCAGTGACTATCCACTGCATCTGCAGGAGCTAGAGCGCCTTTTGGCGACCAATCCGCGGAACTGTGAGGTTCGAGAACGTCTCGGCCGAGAGCTCGTCGAACTCGGACACCAAGAGGTTGGGTTCGGTCACCTTTGCGCCTCCGCCGAACTGCGAGCCGAACGCGATGAGTTTCGCGAGGCGGTGTCCTTGCTCAACGAAATCCTGAAGCTGTCCCCCGAACACGCAAAAGCCAAAAAGATGCTTCCGAAGTTCTACGCTCGGGTGCCGAGGCAACCCACCGCAAAGCTGCGTGTGCCCAGCCTGCCCGACGAGCCAATGGGGCTGGATTCGATGGCCGCTCCCGAGTACGGCGCCGAGTTCTTTGCGTTGCCCGAGGAGAGCGTTGCGGTGCTATCGCAGCTCCTGCCGTTCGCGGAAGAGGACCCGAGTACCCTGCACGGAGATATCGAGGTACCGCTGCTTCAGGAAGCGTACGATTCATCGCTCCCGTTGCTCAGCGCACTAGATAGAGAGCTCGGCACTGACGACCTGTTGCCGACGGGCGACCACCTGTCGGTGGCAGCCTTTGACGACGATCCGGAGATCATCCTTGATGAGGCGTTTCTCAGCGAAGACGAGAGTGTGCTGGTCTCGCCGGCATCGCGGGAGCTGACCATCAACGAAATGCCGCCCAATCCCATCATCGGATTGTTGGATTCCGAGCCCCTTGCGGCGCTTCTCGACAGGTCGGATTTGATTAAGCTGTCGGCGAACGAATCATTCACCCCGAAGCGCTCGCTATACGTCGTGATCCGAGGGCAGTTCGAACTCCTCACCTATGACGATCTCAACTCGCACGTCACGCTTCAGGTGCTGGAACCGGGTGATTTCTTTGGTGAGTTTGGTCTCCTGGCCAACCATGAAGATGGACCTCGAGTGCTGGCACTCAAAGCATCAAGCATTTTGGAGATTCCTGGCAGACTAGTCGACGAGCTGGCCTCCGAGAGTCCAGCTACACGGGAGCTGCTGCGCGAGGTTTACCATTCGCGAGCGTTTCGAATGGTCATGGCTCGATCGCCCCTGTTTAGCCAAGTTCCGTCCGATATCGTCACACGGATCTCAGTCGAGTTGGAACCGCTGCGCTTCCAGGCGGGCGACATCATTTTCAAGAGCGGAGAGACGCCGCAGGGACTCTATATTGTTGTCTCGGGGAATCTCGCCGTCGTGAGTCTGGGTGGGAACACCAACGTCATCACACGACTGTCCTCGGAAGAGTTCTTCTCGGAGGTTGAGGCATCCGATGCCTTTACGGAGCCCTCCGCCGTGGTCGCCACCGAAGACTGCACGATGCTTTGGTTGCCGCCTTGGTCTTTCGTCCCGTTGCGAGAGACCTTACCGGCTTTTTCCCGAGCGCTCCGGGAAGCGACGCCCTCGACCGCATGGCCTCACAAGCTCGTAGAACGCCAGCCACAATTGATTGACCCACTCGCTCCGTGAAGGAAACTATGAGGAACCTTCTTGTCGGTGTCGCTGTTTCACTTCTTCTGATGAGCTGTGGCCAAGCCGCGGTTTCGAGGACATCCTGTTCGCAAGATTCGGATTGTGAGGCCGGTGTTTGCAATGCGGGCTACTGTCTCGATCTACCAATAGGCGACTATTCGGGTGCCGACGCTGCTACCGACGATTCCGTAGCAGTTTCGGACAGCTCAGTTCCCGTCGAATATACAGCGCAGGTTGACGAAGAGGACTCCGGCGCCCCCACGCTCGACGCCACCGTCACCAATGACCGCAGCCCATCAAACCAGTGTGGAGGGACAGAGCGTTTGAACGCCACCCCCGGAACCCAATGCGGGGATTGTGGCGATGGAGAATGGGAGTGTGATGGCGTAGATGCTCTGGTCTGTGCCGGCGCCCGCGATTTGAACGCATGCGGTGGTTGCGAGGACCTGGACGCCACGCCAAACACGCCCTGTCGCGATTGTGAAGGGGGCCGATGGACGTGCTTGGGCCGCGACCTCGTGTGCCAATGCCCGGGCGATGATCCCGTTCCGGCCGCCTGTGAAGAACCCATCGAAATCGAACTAGGCGAAGACATTATCGTCGATTTGTGCCCTCGCCCGGACGAAATGGACAATCGGGCCAGCGGTGGTGAGTGCAACCAGCACGAAATCCACGGGCCTGAAGCAGTCTACCGGATTAAGTTTCGAGGAAACGACCTCCGCGCGCTTTGCCCTCTGGGATGCAGACGAATTCCAAGCAATCGACACACTGCTGTACATTCGACGTGAGTGCGAGGACGGCGCCACACAGGTGGCATGTGCAGATGACGAACCGTGTGACGAAGAGAACGGCGAGCTCGGGGCCTGCGTAGGCGACAGACAGCCCCGGTTGTCGGTGATTGATACGGTCATGGAGGCTGGGGAGTACTTCATCGTCGTCGACTCATATCAATATGGCCAAAACGGTATCGAGTACGGCTGTGGAACCGTTCATCTCGAGACCGGAGAGTCACCGATAGAGTTCTAGTTTCTCGGCAAGTTCAGCTACCAATGCCCGGCGAGCCGTCTCATCGAGTCGAGGGTTGAGTTCCCTATATCCGATGGTTTCGGTTATCTCGTGGTATTGCTCGTTTCCGATTGCAATCCGCTCGACTCTCACCAAAGTTCCCACCGGGATGGCGCGGTCGGAAAATGCGTACAACTTGCGTCCCTCTACCTTGGAGCGTCCAGTTTGGACCAAGACCACTTGCGGGTTTTGGTGGGCACGGAGCAAGGGGTTGGCGTCGTCTGCAAACGCCGCCGTGTGCCTGATTTGCGTCGCACCGAGGACAAGACCGGTGCCGGGTTCCAAACTGCCGCACCACTCCCAGTAGCGATCAGCGTCAGCCGCCTGTGAGAGCGAGTCATCTACCTCGGGGGTTGGCGGGCCAGCGGAGGGCGGGGCTGTCGAATGACGGCGAAGCATTGTGACCACGACGTGGGTCAGCGGACCGCCAACGCTGGTAGTGAAGCATTTGTCCACAGTTGGGAGCGCGCCCACAGCGCTCGCCGCGATGTACTCGGGGTCTTTGAAAATTCGATGGTATGCCTTGGCGACCTGCAGGAGGCCTGAGGCTCCTAGTGCGTGGCCACAGGTCTTGAGGCCGCCGAACGGATTGCTCCAGCCTGAAGTCATTCGATCCAGGATTTCCCGAGGACTGAAACCCAGCTCACTGAGAAAGGCGTACTCGATACTCGGAAACGCGTCGTGAATCAGCGCGAAATCACTATTTCTGAGCCATGAGATCGATTCTCCGGCGTCAGTGCAAGCGCGTCTCAGTGCCTCGCCGACGGCCCTGGGGCGTGTCGGGTCTCCAGCTCTAGCGGCCAGAGAAATGGGAACGAACGCCTGGCCCATGCCGACCACCTCGAGAGATCGGTTCCCAGGGGTCTTACTCAAGACCAAGGCCACGGCACCTGAAGATGTGGGCGTCACGTCGTGAAGAGTGAAGTACGACGTGAGACGTCTGCCCGAGCGGTACTCATCGAGGGTCAATCCCGCTTTGTCGAAGAGATGGGCTTTGGGGTACATCCCCACCCGTCGGTATTTCGAGATCGCAATCAAGGGCAGCAGCACATCGCAGACATCGTCCTGCGAGAACCCCTCGCCAGCTCGGACCATATCCATGAGTAGGTCGCCAACTCGGATCATATTGAGACCGTGGCGACGTTCTCTTGCGTCCAGGATCTCAGATATGGCCCGATTCCGAGCCATACGGTCAGCCAAACGCTGTGCCGGCGGCAGAGCGGACGCGCCGAGCTGACGATTCATCTGCTCTCCCGCCACGACGAGTACATTTTCGTAGCCGCCGTGCCGCATGCCCTCGTACGCCTGTTTCAGCACCCAAGCCCCGGCTTCCGAGCTGCCGATTTGCATGGGAGTGACGTCCGCGTGTCTCAGTCCGAGGCCGTTGGCCAGACGAATCGGGATCGGGCCAACAAAGCCCTCTGGCTCGAAGCTACCCATCGCACCTGCGAAGAGTGCGTCGACCTGATCCGCTGCCAACCCCGCGCTTTCGAGGGCCTGGGTGGCGGCGGACATCATGAGCTCGCGGAAATCCTGGCTGGGTTTTGAAGTGAAGCGGCCGGATAAGACCGCCGAGTTGAGGAAGATGCTCTTCATCGTAGGTTGACTTGTACTGCCAACGAGAAATTCAGAAAATGGAAGGCATCCAGTGCTGCCTGGGCGGCACCTTCTCCCGCTTCGAACGACCTATTGGTGGCTGATTGATAGCTGCCTTCGGGACCAGTGAGAAACAGATTGTAGCGCACATCGGCCGCTAAGCTCACGAGATCACCAACCGGCACCTGAGCCCCGACTCCTGCTCCGAAGTAGGCAGCGAACCGCCTACCGCTGGTATCCTGGTTCTCCAAATGAGTCTCGACCCGCCTAGCCATGGCTGGGCCTGCGCTCACCACGATAAACGGCTGGAACTGCTCGACCCATTCTCGGAATACGATGCGGTACCCCAGAGCGAGGGAATTCAACTGAAGAGGATCAAGGCCCTCGTGACCGAGGTCCGACTCCGAGCTCGAGCTGCAGTCGTAGTCAACCGTAGCGTCCTCAACCTCGAGGGTTTCGGGAAGCTCGGTGGCCGTGGTTGATCCAGTACAAGTCGTGACTTCGGTTCCCCAGTTCATGAGGTGAAACTGGTAGCGAAGCTCAAAGTCGTCCCATAAGAGCGCTAGGCCCACGTCAAATCCAAGGTCGGGGCGTTGGTCCACAAGCCGCGGAACGAAGTCGCCCTCAAAATCACTGGTCAAGTCAACCGTGCGGACGCCGTTGTGGACGTAGGCAGACAAGGGGAGGGCGCCTCCGCCGTGTGCTTCGAGTGCAATTCGGCCCTGGGCCTGAAGGGCCGTCGGAAAGCAGGTCCCAACCAGGACCAATACGGTCAATGAGCGGCGTAGGCCACTGTTCATGGACACATCATAGCGCGATTCGCTCTTCGCTGTCAGCCGTTGTTGTCTATTGCGCTTCGCCCGCCACTTCTACGCCCAGCGGTTGACCGATCCAGTGCATTGGATCGACAGCGTCGCCATTGCGACCGAGTTGAAAGTGAAGGTGAGGCCCGGTTGCTCGGCCGGTCGAGCCAACGTTACCGATGTGTTCGCCCGCCTCGACGGTTTCGCCCGCCCGCGCCGTCACTGAGGAAAGGTGGAAATACTGGCTTCGCCAACCGAATTGATGTTCGATGACAACGCAATTGCCGGTGCCGCGATCACAGTAGCCGGCCATGAGGACCTCTCCAGAGGCGGTCGCGTACACCGGTGTGCTGCTGTTACCCCTCAAATCCAAACCGCGGTGCATCCGAGTACGGCGGGGATCGATCGGATCTTGTCGCATGCCAAAAGGACTGGTGACCTCGGGTGTGGTGACGGGCATGAGAAAGACCTCGCCAACTCCCGCCATACCTTCCGCCACAGGTTCGCTCGACCCCGTATCGATTCGTCTGAGCGTGCGTTCTGTGGCTGGCCCGTCGCTCTGGGCGTCAGACGGTTGGCGCACAATGTTCCGGGTCTCGAGGTCCAAACGCGACGTTGCGCCGCAGCCTAGAGCCAATGACGAGAAGACCGTGAGTGTGAGAATCACCCTAAACATGACCACTATTGTCACCAATGCCTGCGCTCAGCGCAAAAACACACCAGAATCGCCTGCTATTTCCATTGCATGGGGGTTGGCCGAACGATACAACGCCCAGCTATGAATCGACTCTGGGTCAGGTTGATGTTGGGTTGTGTACTGGGGCTGCTCGTTTTTGCAGCTCTGGCGGGATTCATGTCTGATGTTGGAGCGGTCGCAGACCAACTTTCCACTTTCAATTGGTGGTTCTTCGCTGCAGCCCTAGGGTTGGCTTTTGGAAACTACCTCGTTCGATTCCTCAAGTGGCAGTACTACCTTCGCATCCTTGGTTTGAAGATTCCCACGGGCGAGTCGTTCGTGGTCTTCCTGTCGAGCTTCATGCTCACGGTCACACCGGGCAAGTTGGGCGAGGTCCTCAAGAGTGGCCTATTGAAGAAGAGGAGAGGGATCGAAGTCTCTCGGACGGCACCCATCGTGGTGGCCGAACGGTTGACCGATCTGATCGCTTTGTTGGTGCTGTCCATCGTGGGGATCTCCTCCTACAGGTATGGCGTGGGCGCGTTTTGGGCATGTGTTGCCATTGTGATCTCAGGGCTGATCTTTCTGAGCTCCGAGCGAGCCGCAAATTGGATCGTCGACGTCGTCAGCAGACTTCCGATAATCGGCCGGTTCGCACCGCGGCTCAAAACTGCGTACGGCTCGATTCGAGCTCTGCTCTCACCACGCGCGCTGTTCGGTGCAACAGCGCTCAGTGTCGTCGGGTGGTCGCTGGAATGTGTGGCATTCGCTTTGGTGATTCAGGGAACCGGAGCACCGTTCCCGGATGTCATGACGGCGACCTTTGTCTACGCGTTCACGACGGTGGTCGGAGCTTTGAGCTTTCTACCCGGCGGCCTGGGCGTTACTGACGCGTCGATGGCTGTCTTGTTGACGGACTTCGGGCTGGTCGTCGGGCGGGGTGCCGCTGTTGCTGCGACGGTGGTCATACGGATCGCGACACTCTGGTTCGCCGTGGTCGTTGGAATCGTCTCATTCGTAATCTACCAGCGGGTTTACGGCCGGTTTTCCGCACCACATGAAACCCCGAGTAGCCAGGCCGATGGTGATCATCCGGCGCCAGCTTCTTGACACCTAACTGTTACACTTCTAGCTTTCCAAATAGAGAATCCCTTGAAGTGAGGCCCGTCGCCGCAGGCGAGTCTTCTTATTTTGGCCCAAGTGCCGAGGACGCCCATGTTCTTTCGGGTAAAGCTCGTATCAATCTTCCTTACTGTCGTTCTGCTTCTTGTGGTGTTGGTTCACCTGCTCTTCCTCAGACCAATTTCAGAAGAACTCGAAGAACAAGTCGAGGAGCGGGTGAGCGCTGGAGTGCTCACGGCGCCATCGCTGAATCGCATGGATGTCATGGCGATTCGACAACTCGCTGAAGACGTTGCTGGCCAATCTCAGATCGTTGACGCGATGTCGACCAACTGTCGAGAGCCGGGCTTGATCGAACGGGAACCCGGTGATCTCGTCGACTGTATCGAATGGCGACACCATCAAGTCAGACAAGCACTCGAGGAATGGTATCGCGGTGTGCACGCCGCGATTCAAAGTGATTCCCAAGGCTGGGGTATGGACGAAGTCGCTCGGACGTTCCCAATCCTTCCCTCCCTCCTGATCGTCGCCGATGCGCAAGGCGTGGTTGTCGGGCGAGCTATTGGCGACACCGAGGACTGGTGGGGAGCCGGTGTTCAGAACCTCAGCGCCTTCTACAACAGCGCAGACCGAGGCACAGACTTCGCCGCAATTGGTTGGCAAGAAGAAGGGCGCGGGAGCGAAAGCCAGACGCTGATGCTCGTCGGAATCTCGCCCATTGGCGGTGGGACTGGTTCTCGCAGCGCTCTCGGCGTGGTACTCGTTGGCTTCCCGCTCAACGATGACGTCGCCAAGGACAAGCAGAATGTTCTTAGCAACGTCTCGTTTGCCTACACACTTGATAACACCATCGCCGGGACCAATCTCGGTGATTCGGAGCAGCGCGCCTTGCTCGGTGCCAACTATACCGCTCTCTTCGGCAACGCCGAGATGACGTTCGTCGAATACAACTCCAACGAGAGCACGCGGAATCAACTATTCGTTGCAGAGTCCTCGAACGGACGCTACGTCGTCGCTCGTGGCCTGTTGCCGACGGGCCAAGCCGGGAACCAGAAAGCCGGGTTCTTGATTGCGGCCAACCTGTCCGAGTCGACCGCTATCATGCGCCGAGTCGCCGTCGGACTCCCGTTACTCGGCATCATCATTCTGGCGATAGGACTGGTTGCCATCATTATGATTGTGCGCAATTTCCTGAGCCCACTCATCAAAGTCGACCAGGGTATTCAACAAGTCATAATGGGCAACACCGACTACGTTTGGGATGTGAACTCCAAAAACCCGTTTACGACGGAGATGGCGCACGCTCTGAATGTCATGAGCGCGTTCTTGCAAGGCAAACCCCTGCCAGATGATGACCTGCCCGAAGACGACTCCGAGTGGGCTGCGCTACTCCAGTTTGCAGACGTCGAGGTCACCGGCTCACACCCGGCGATCAATGTAAAAGGTCTCGCTCAGTCAGTTTTTCAGAAGAATGAGGGCAACCGGGAACAAGAGCCGGTCGAGCGCTTCTACAGACGGATCTTCGACGAATACGTCGCAGCCCGTAAACGGGTCGATCCCGACGGCGACGCAGTCACCTACGACCGATTCGTCGGCCAAGTGAAACGGAATGCAGCCGCATTCAAGAAGAAACACAATTGTCGCGACGTCCGCTTCGAGGTCGTTCTGAAAGACCAGCGAGTCTTGCTCAAGCCGATTCCAATCAAATAGGACGCTCCTTGCTCACACGGCGCCCCAGCCAATGAACTCCAGAAAAGTCACTACCGGTCTCGACCGACTGCTGTCCGACGAGACGATGCTCTCTCGCTTCCGAGGTCTGAAGGTGGGGTTGCTCGCTAACCAGGCAACCGTCACTGCTGACCTGGTTCACGCGATCGACGCCTTGCTCGAAAAGGGGCTCGAGATCAAGCGCTTGTTTGGACCCGAGCACGGCCTCAGGGGCTTTGCCCAAGACATGGAGGCAGTAGCCGAAAACCGGGACCCAATCACCGGTATTCCCGTTGTCAGCCTCTATGGAGACGACTACGAATCGCTCTCGCCGCCCCAGGACACGGTCGCCGATCTCGACTGCCTTTTCATCGACGTTCCGGATATCGGTACGGGTTACTATACCTTCGCTGCTTCCGCTCTCTTTGTGGCCAAAACAGCGACCGAGACCGACACGCCGGTAGTCCTATTGGACCGCCCGAACCCCATCGGGGGCGTCGAGGTGGAGGGGAATTTGGTCGAATCGGGCTACGATAGCTTCGTGGGGGCATTGAGTGTCGCGAACAGACACGGGATGACCCTCGCAGAGCTGCTCGCCTATGCCCGAAAGTATGATAGTCAAACGGTAGAGTTCGAGACGGTTGAAACCACCGGCTGGCAGCGAAACACGTGGGCCGATGACACTGGCCTGCCATGGGTACTTCCGTCCCCCAACATGCCCACCCTGGAAACCGCGATAATCTACCCGGGTATGTGCCTACTAGAAGCAACCAACCTCTCGGAGGGCAGGGGGACAACACGGCCATTTGAGCTGTTTGGGGCGCCCTACATCGATGGTCAACTGCTCACCGACCGACTCAACGAACTCGGGCTTCCCGGAGTCAGATTCCGTTCGGCGGTCTTCAAACCCGGATTTCAAAAGTGGGCCGGCGAGGCCTGCTTCGGCTGCCAGGTTCACATCACAGACCGAAATCTGTGCCGTCCATATCAGCTGGGAATCGCGATCCTGTCGGTAGTTCACGCGCTCTTTCCGACTGACTTTGAATGGCGACTCCAGCCGTACGAGTTCGTCACCGAGAAGTCGGCTATCGACTTGCTCTGTGGCACCGACCGACCGCGAGTTGCACTCGAGAGCGGTGCCAGTTGGGAGGCTGTTTACGAAGAAGCCGTAAAGGGCCAGGATGTGTTCCAAGAACGACGGCGCAGCGTCCTAAGATACCCATGATGAGCTGGAGCGGTGGGAACCCATGAAGATTGCTCTATTCGGCGGGTCTTTCAATCCACCGCACGTCGCCCATGTACTCGCCGGCGCTTGGGTGCTGAGCACTCAGGACGTCGACGCGATCTGGTACGTTCCAACCTTCAAACACGCGTTCGGTAAACAGCTGGAGGACTTCGAGTTGCGCTGCCAGATGCTCGAACTGGCGACAGAGCCTTTGAGTAGCGGTGCACAGGTGAGTCGCGTCGAGCAAGACATTGGCAAGACCTCGCGGACAATCGACACACTCGAGTACCTGATCGCTCGGCACCCAGACGACGTGTTCAGTATCGTCATCGGGGCAGACATCCTTCTCGAATCGGACAAGTGGAAGGCGTTTGATCGTCTGGAGCAAATGGCGCCATTCCACGTGCTGGGCCGCACCGGTTTCACTGTACCTGGTCGACCCTTCGACCTCGAGCTGCCGGAAGTGTCGAGCACCGAGATCCGCCAACTGCTGGCAAAAAACGAGATCGAGCCGTGCCGCACTAGGGTGCCCGCAAAAGTGCTCGAGTTGATTCAGCGGGAACGCCTCTACGGCTTCGGTGGTGCCACGTGACCGCCATGTTGCCTGAGCGGGTGGCGATTGTCGGCCCGGGTCGACTCGGTTGCAGTCTTGGCCGAGCACTCGCGAATACCAGCGTCGAAGTCGAAGCGATGATTCATCACTCGCCAGAGGGGGAGCGCCGTGCTCGAGAGTGGACCGAGCCGAAATCAGTCGTTTCACTAAACGAGTTGCACTCCCCATTCCGGGCGTCTGCCGTTTTCCTGACCGTGCGAGACGATGTCATAGGGCATGTCGCGGAGTCGATCGGCCCCTATCTATCGGAGGACTGCCTCCTATGGCATACATCGGGGCGGCTCGACTCTCGGGTCTTTGATGGCCATGGCCTCGGCTGCAGAGTCGGCTCTTTTCACCCTCTGCAATCGTTTTCGACGCCCTCTTCAGAGGCTCGTTTCAAAGGGTGTTTCGTTGCTCTCGAGGGCGATCCTGAAACCGTAGCGACCGGAAAGGCTGTCGCGCAGGTCTTGGGAAGTCGTCCGATCGCGATTCGAGGAGACAAACGGGCCTATCATGCAGCCGCTGTTGTTGCTTCTAACTATCTCATCGCGCTGAGTTCGCTCGCGCTTCGGCTTTGCGACGTCGCAGGCATCGACGAATCGACGGCGATTGAGATGTTGCGCCCGCTGCAGTTGGGGGCACTCGATAATCTATCGGAGGTCGGCCCCGTTCAGGCGCTTACCGGACCGATCGCGCGCGGGGATGTCGAGACTATCGCATCACACCTAGAGCAGTTCAAAACGCACCTGCCACAATACAGCCCTGCCTACATCGAGCTTGGTCGCCTTTCGGTCGAACTGGCCCGGCAGCAAGAGAACGAGTTTGCAGACCGGTTCGACGCCATCCTTCAAGTCTTCGATGAGTTCGGTTTGGACTAGGAGCCTGTCGCGCATAGCGCTCCAGGCTCCGCCATTGGCTTTTAGCG
>CAZDBH010000276.1:0-11552 GCA_964503485.1 uncultured Bradymonadales bacterium
ACCGACCCCATCGATAGGGATAGGACAGCGACTAATAGAATCATAGTGTTGCCCCTCCATGGTGTCGGTTCTCGGGAGCTCGGCGACGCGTGGACGGGCGCGGCGCTAACTCGAAGAACCCGGAAATGTGTTTCAGCGCACTCATGGCGTCTTGAGAGTGCAAGGTCTGGGCCAACCGTGACAGGGCCGCTGAAACAGTCTATTAGCAATAAACCCGTGCCCTAATCAGCGAGTTATGGCTAGTATTGTTCCACATGACACGCTAAGGTGAAACATCTGAAACAACAGTGAAACACCAGCTAGCTGTGACGACAAAGGAAGCCCAACTCGAGACCTGGATCGACTCGATCGGGGCGCCTGACTTGCTCGGCTCCCTCGCCGAACTACTACCCAGCACAGCCGTGTTTGGCGTCGACGCAGACCGAAACATCGTGTTTTGGAGCAGTGGAGCGGAATCGCTGCTGGGTTTTCAGCGTGCGGAGGTTCTGGGCCAGCACTGCTTGAAGGCCAATCGGTGCGTTCAGTGCGTCGCAGGCTGCGGAATCGCCCAGCACGGTGAGGTCAGCGCCGTGCCTCTTGTACTCCACTCCGCTACCGACGAACCAATTCGCCTGCTGAAGTATGCGAAGGCCTTCTTCGATAACGGTGAATTCGCAGGGGGAATCGAGGTTCTGGTACCGCAGACGGGTTCGGGTGACGAACCGGCGGCCGAAGCCCCCCACACGCAGACCTTTCACGGTCTCACGAGCGCCGATCCAGTGATGCACCAGGTCTTCCAAACCTGTCGAAATGTAGCTGAAACCTCGGCCAACGCGCTGGTTCGAGGGGAAAGTGGTACCGGCAAAGAGTTGATCGCACGCTCGCTCCACGCCGAAAGTGCCCGTGCGGCGGGGCCTTTTGTGGCGGTGAATTGCGCGTCGTTGACCCCATCTCTTATGGAGAGCGAGCTCTTTGGGCATGTCAAAGGTGCGTTCACCGGGGCAGTCAAAGACCGCGACGGCATCTTTCAGCAGGCCGACAGTGGCACACTCTTCTTGGACGAGGTGGCCGAACTGCCGCTCGAACTCCAGGCGAAGCTCCTCAGGGTGCTCGAAGAACATGCAGTGACACCTGTCGGTGGCGCCCGCCAGATGCCGGTTGATGTTCGCCTGGTCGCGGCAACCCACCGCTCGCTGCGGAAGGAGGTCGAGCTCGGTCGTTTCCGGGCCGATCTGATGTATCGCCTTCGCGTTGTACCCATCTTCTTGCCTGCGCTGCGCGAACGGCGCGGCGATGTCGATTTGCTGGTCAGAACGTTCATCCGGGAACGGAACGCAGTGGGTCCACGACTGGTCAACTCAGTGGCGCCCGAAGCCATGCGCGCTCTCTTGGAACACAATTGGCCCGGTAACGTCAGAGAGCTCCGCAACGTCATCGAGTACGCCTTCGCAGTGGGTCGGGGACCGGAAATCGAGCGTTCAGAACTGCCGCCGGAGTTGCGGGTCGACCAGCCGACCACCCTGGAGAACCAACCGATTGACGAGGCGACTCGAATCAGAATGGCGCTCGCCGCGGCCGACGGACACCTGGGCCGAGCCGCCGCGATACTCGGCTGGAGTCGAGCCACCCTGTGGCGAAAGCGAAAGAAGCACGAGGCAGATCAGGACTAGAAGTGTTTAGGGTGCGCGGCTTGCACCGACGGGATCTGTGACGCAGAATCGGGTCGCATTTTGAGGGGGTTTTGATGATCTGTCGCCAATTGTTTGATCGCGCATCTTGTACTTACACTTACGTGCTCGCCGATCCAGTCACCCGGGACGCAGTCATCATTGATCCGGTGTTCGAGTTGGTCGACCGCGATGCGGCGTTGTTGCGTGAGCTGCAACTCAACCTGCGCTACAGCCTCGACACTCACTGTCATGCAGACCACGTCACTGGCTCGTGGCTGCTGAAGGAACAACTGGGGTGTGACATCGTTCTGTCCAAACGGGTGGACGCCCAGAATGTGGACCGGGCCGTGGACCACGGCGACCGCATCCGAATCGGCGACTACGTTCTGCTTGTACGAGCTACCCCCGGACACACCGCTGGATGCGTCACATACGTCACCGGCGACGAGCAGCGCGCGTTTACGGGTGACGCGCTGTTGATTCGCGGAGCAGGTCGGACCGACTTCCAAGAGGGAAGCTCGCAGCGACTATATCGCTCCATTCAGGATCAGATTTTCACTCTGCCGAGCAAATGCGTTCTGTATCCTGCCCACGACTATCTCGGTCGGACTAGCAGCACGGTCGAAGAAGAGAAACGGTTTAATCCTCGTATCGGCGGTGGGGCCGACGAGCGAGATTTCGTCGGCTATATGGATAACCTGGGGCTTCCGCACCCGCGCCACATCGACGTCGCGCTCCCGGCGAACCTGAAATCAGGACGACCCGACGAACCGCTGGAGCGAGACGAGTGGGCACCGCTGACTTACACCTTCGGCGGTGTTGTCGAAGTGGACCCGGAGTGGGTTGCGACCCATCGGGGCGATGTCACAATCCTGGACGTGCGAAGCGAACCCGAGCTCCTGGAAGGTCTTGGCAGCATCAAGGACTGTCTCTGCGTGCCCCTGGGCAATCTGCGAGACAGCGTCGAGAAGATTCCCGCCGGTAAACCAATCATCACGGTGTGTCACGCAGGCAAACGCTCGGCCATGGCGGCAAAAATCCTGCGAGATGCTGGGCGTCCGCAGGTCGCGAACTTGGCCGGCGGTATGGTCCGTTGGCGGTTGCTTGCCCTGCCCATCGCCTAGGCCAGGCTCGGACAGGCCGAACGCGATTGTCCGTAGCGAGCGAACGCCTCTACCTCGAAGGAAGAGCGACCATGAAAGCGATTGTCCAAGACAAGTACGGTTCAGTGGATCTTCTGAAGCTCCAAGAAGTCGCAAAGCCAATTCCCAAGGATGGTGAAGTTCTGGTGCGGGTTCGTGCGACCTCGGTTCACGCCGACGTCTGGCATGTGGTAGCTGGTGTGCCGTACGCACTGCGCTTAATGGGGTCGGGTTTGCGCAGGCCGAAACATCAGATTCCCGGTACCGACATGGCGGGAGTGGTCGAGTCCGTTGGCAAGGGCGCAACTCGGTTTGAACCCGGCGACGAGGTCTTTGGGGAGTGCTTGAACGGTCATCAATGGGTCCACGGCGGCACCTACGCGGAGTATGTCTGCGCGAGCGAACAGGCCCTGGCGCTCAAACCCGGCAACGTGAGCTTCGAACAGGCAGCTGCGGTGCCTTCGGCGACTGTCATCGCCCTTCAGGGCCTTCGCGCCGAGGGCCGAATACAGGCGGGCCAGCGTGTACTGATCAATGGGGCCGGCGGCGGTGTCGGCAGACTCTCAATTCAAATCGCCAAAGCCTTTGGGGCAGAGGTAACCGGCGTAGACAATTCAGAGAAGTTGGACCTGATGCGCCAGCTGGGGGCTGACCAGGTCGTCGATTACACCGTCGAGGACTTTACGAAGAGCGGGCAGCTCTACGATCTGATCGTCGACGTCGCTTCCACGCTTTCGCTCTCGGAGGCCAGGCGCGCGCTAACACCGAAGGGCCGCTACGTTTTGATCGGGCACGATCACTTCGGGACACTGGGCCGACGCTGGCTCGGGAGCATTCCGCGCATGTTGAAGCTCGGTCTGCTAAAGCTGTTCGTGAGCCATCTTCGCACGAGGGGCGAGGTGATCGACACGAGGACGCCTTTGGCACTCGCGACAGACTTGCTGGAGTCTGGCGAACTTACGCCGGTAATCGACAAAACCTTCCCACTGAACCAGGCCAGTGAAGCGTTGAGCTATCTTATCGAGGGCGAGCCCATGGGGAAAATCATCATCACGCCATAGACCTGGATATCGCCTTACTCTTGGACGAGTCGCACTCCACAAGCCGCGAAGTTCCTATCGTCTGGGTGTGCGTAGCCGCGGTAGATTGACCTCGAGAGAAGCGCGTCACTGCACGAGCCACCACCGCGAAGCACACGTCGAATATCTGATCCCACCGAGAGGTCTTCTCGACCATCGCTGGAGCGGTACGGGTAGCTAAACGCGGGCGTATCGTCCATGCCGGGGCCGAACAGGCTGCTCGTCCACTCACCTACGTTTCCGGTTAAGTCGCACGCACCCTCGGGTGTGTCACCCTCTACAAAGACACCGACGGGCGTCGCCCTCTGGATACGAGTCTCTCTCGAGTTGCCTCGCAGTAGGTCGAACTCGTTTCCCCATGCGTATACGCGTCCCTCATGTCCACGAGCGGCGGCCTCCCACTCAACTTCGCTTGGCAGGCGGTATTGCGATCCGGTTTGGGCCGACAGCCAGTTGGCGTAGGCGAGCACTTCGAACCAGCTCACCCCAACGACCGGCATGGCTGGGTTGTTGTAGCGCTCGTCGTGCCAGTGCGCAGGCTCCCGCATTTTCCCACCTGGACAGAGTTCGAGAAGGTGTTCCTCGAGTTCGGCCTCGGTCATCGCGATCCGCGTCTTCATCAGCTCGTACTCTTCCTCGGTCATCGGCCCGGACTCCCAGATTTCATCGAGCAGCTTGGGCGCCTGGCGGAAGTAGGCGCACCAGTGCCGAAAATTAGCCCGATCGCCGTCGGCGGTGCCCTCGCCACTCCACCACCGCTTCGCTGATGGTGTGGTCCACCAGCGGGGGTCCTCATATCCTCCGGCCTTCATGAAGAAAGCCCACTCAGCGTTGGTGACGAGAAAGCGTCCCAACTTGAAGGGCTCGATCTGCACTTCGTGCCTGGGTATGTGACTCGCTACAACTTTCCCAACGAACTCGAATGGCTCATCCTCGCCAATCGGATAGGAGCCACCCTCAATCTCAACCATTGGAGGCAAGAGGTATTCACCCTCGGGCCCTGTGCGAAGCTCGAGGCGGGGATCGCCGAGCGCCCCGAGTGCCAAACCGGCCGCGATACGAGCGCGGAGGTCGGCTTCGCTGTCGCGGCTGCGGGCGAGGAGTGCAGTACGCAGGTGGTCGATGAGTTCCCCTGACAATCTCTGGCGCACGTCTGGTTGGCCTGCGCACCGCCCAGCCAATTCGAGCTGGGTCTCCATCAGGTCGCGGACAAAGCCATCTGGGTCGTCCGACATGGCCCCGGCCAGCAGAGCGGTCTCCTCCCAACCCGTCGTCGGAAGAGCCGACAACGCGTCGCCCGGCGCGACTGAGGCGATCGCGTCCCTGATAGGCGGCTGCACATCGGCCGTCTTCCACGGGGTGCTTACACGCTCAGGTTGGGGGTCGGCGGCCAAACGTCGGGCCGCGAAGTACTCCTGTGTCAACTGATGGGCGAAGAGCAGTTCATCCTGGGCCGTATCCTCGTCGAGAACTGACAGGGCCAATCCCGCACGAACGATGTCTTCGTCGCGCTCGTGCGAAAGTAGATCGAGCGCATCATCGAGATCGATACTGACCTGTGCTGCTCCGCCAATACCGCTCTGATCCTGCATGTCGTAGGCTAGATTCACGAGTTTTGGGACCAATGGGCCGCGCTCGGGCAGCTCCCAATTAGCCTTCCACTTCCACTGTGTTATGCGCCGCACATCGCGGGCGGTGAGGAGTTCGTCGGGGGCGAAAAGCGGGTTGTCGCGCTCGATTTCCCGGCGCAGCGACTGCCGCACGAACCCTGTAAAGAGTCCGGCTCGCCCATTCGGGATGTCGCCGTTCTCTTGGACTTGTTTACTCAGCAGAGAAAGGAAATACGGTGAGCGCATGAGCTCGAGCTGTGGGGTACTCGAAAGGTCCGACCAGATCGAAGTACCCTGGTCGGGGTTGTGTTTCAGCAGGAATTGTTCGACCTGCTCGTCGGTGAAAGGCTCTACAACAACCTGTGGAACGCGAAGGTTCGAGGTCGACAGAGGGGCGGAATAGTCGAGCGTTCGGCAACTGAATACGACCCGGTTGCCGGGGTGATCCGTCATCAGCCGATCGAGGAAGGCCTTCCAGCCCAAAACTGCGTTGCGGAGATCGGCGGGAGTGGTTGTCGGCATCTCGTTGAGCGCGTCGAGCAGGAGGAGAACACGACCCTCCGCGAGGACGTCATCGAATGACGGGGCTCCGGGATGTCGCGCAGCCCAGCGCTCTCGCAACCACACGCCGGGCGCCAGGGGCTGCTCGCCCGGTGCCGCTCCACGGTACTGATTCAGTTGAATGAAGAACGTCAGCTGATCGGTCTCGCCTCGGAGGCCGCGCTTGGCAACATCCAGCTCGAGGCGCCGAAGCAGCGTGCTTTTACCGCAACCCGGCGGACCCAGGATGACCAGAGCTCGGTCGGGAATCGCCTCGAGCAAGTTGCCAAGATCGGTGTACCGCTCGGTCTGGGGACTCCAGCGCCCCGACTCCGACTCTTCGCCCTGATCTACCAGAAGCGTCAGCTGCACGAACTCGCTGTCGAGCCGATAGCGCTTGTGGCTCCACTGGGCGATTCGGCCGAGGCGGAAGTCCGACCAGTCGAACAGGCTGCTGGGAGGGGGATTCTGGGTCTCGGTCTTGGCCCTCGCCTCTTCCAGGAGCTGAAGAGCAGGAGATTCCTGCATCACATCATGGACTCTGACCTCGTCCGATGCGTCCGGATCGATCGGCCTGTGAATCCGCCACCACCTCTTGGCCCGCTCTTGGGTCCATGGCCGTCCGACCGGACAGGCCTCGAGCTGCGGTATCAAAGCCTGGATACTGCTTGGCCTGTCTTCTGGTTCTTTTTCCAAGCAGGCCAGGACGAGGCGCTCCAGTTCGGGGGGAATCTCGAGTTCTGTGATGTTTGACGGCGGTTCCGGGACCTTACCTAGGTGATCGACTAGCATCTCCGGGATTGTGTCGGCCTCGAACACGAGCCGGCCGGTCATGAGCCAGTAGGCCACGCATCCCAGTGCATACAAATCGACACGTTCGTCGATTTCTGATCCCCTAATCGCCTCAGGTGAAATGTAGGCGGGCGACCCCACGATTGCACCGGTCTTAGTGAGATTTGGGTTCTCTTCGACCGGACGATTTGCCGACTTGACCAACCCGAAATCGAGAACTTTCACGAAATCGTGCTTCAGCCCGCGTTGGGTGAGAAAGATGTTGGCTGGTTTTAGGTCTCGGTGAATGAGTCCGTTGTGATGGGCCTCTGCCAGTGAGTCACACACCTGAGCGAGAATGGCCACTACCCGCTCACTCGGAAGAGGGCCCCAGCGCTCCACCAGAGTTTGCAGATCGAGGCCCTCGAGCAGCTCCATCGCGTAGTAGAAGGTGCCTTCCTCGGTAATACCGAAGTCGTAAACTTCGACCGTGTGGGGTGACTGGAGCGTCGAAGTGGCCTGAGCCTCACGCTCGAAGCGGCGAAGCACGGTCTCGACTGCGGCTCCGCTATCGCTCGAGAGGGCATCGGTGCGAATGAGTTTCACTGCCGCTTGGCGACTCAAGAGCCGATGCTTGGCGCGCCACACCTCGCCCATACCACCTCGACCGAGCCGACTTATCAGCTCGTAGTGTCCAAACTGTGGGCCTTGAGTCATGCCATCGGGTGTCACGTTGCGACGCTGACGTCTGGTCAAAACGGCGTTCGAGAACCACCTCGGACGCCCTTCAGACACACACTAGACGGGTTTTGGACTTTCAGCCAGTGTGTGTTTGTTGGCACTGGGAGCCTCGGCCCCATTGAGACTGAGTGTGACCAACCTATGGAGAGGACAAAGTGAAGCCTGGATTAACCGCCTCCCTCGCGACGCTGCTCATAATTGGCCTCGAGCTAACAGCCTTCGCTCAGGTGCCGCCAGGTGAACCCTGCGGTGATCGATACATCTGCCGTCAAGAGGCGATCGAGTGTCGCTGCAACGACGATGGCCAGCGGATTTTCGTGGCGCTCGATCACACAGGGGACGGCGTCGTCGACATAACCCAACACTGGGTCTCCCTCGATCCTCTCGAACTGGTCCGCGCCTACGGCGACGCCACCGAGTCCGTCGCGTTCAGTGACGATGGGGTGGTGTCTAGCATTGGGCTGGTCGGACCCGGCGGTGGCCAGAACATCGCGTTTCATCCGATCTTGTCTGGGCTTCCGGACATTGCTCCCGAAGCAGCCATGGAGGCCCTGGCAATGCGCGACCTCGACACCGTGGAGGGAGCGTCGCGAGTCGATGTCGTCGACGTTGAGATTCTGCGAAGACTTTTTCCTGACATGATGGTTCTGCGGGGCACCCATCGGACGAGTTATCTCGAATATCCGATTGTGCAGTCGCTTCTCGTCGTGGCAGAAGCGGGCGCTGAGCCCGTGCGTGTGGTCGACCACCTCTTTCAAAGCGATGACTGGGACCTACTGCTGGAGCAATTCGCTGGCGCCGACCTATCGGGCGAACAGGACGGGCTCGAGTTGGCGTGGGTTCTGGCCGCCTTAGTTCAGCAAATGTTCGATGGCGCCACCATTGCCAACCCCAATGCCCTCCGCCCGCGGTTGCTCGACGGAGCAGTTGAAGTCCTGGTGGCCCGACGCGGCGGCGAGTTCTGGTTGCGTCTGGAACTTGATGCCGAAAGCCACCTTGTTGCGATCCGGATTCGGCACAACCGATAGACGGGCGACTACGCCACGGCCGTCTGAGAAGCGCCGCCCGACTCTGCAAATGTCGCCTTGATGCGCTGTCGTTGCTCGGTCTCCGCCTCGGGCGAGAACCGAACGAGGGGCGTGAGAAAGGACACAGCGATGACCACGATACCGATCAGCAACAAAGCCTGCTGAATGGACACACCGTCGATCTTGAGAAGGAAACCTGCCGCGATAGCGCCGACGCTACCTCCGGCGCCAACGATGCCCGAAACCGTTCCGAGCGCCTTCTTGTTGATGAATGGGACCACAGAGAAGGTCGCGCCCTCGGCCATCTGCACAAACAGGCTGAAGACGATCATCGAACCGATCGCAAGAGAGAGGACCGCCATCTGAGAGAAGAGAATGAGCGTCAGGCCCTCTGCGAGAAGTACCGCTCCCAGAACCCACACTCTGCCTCGAAGCCCCCAACTTCTACCGGCGCGATCGCCGAGGTAGCCTCCGGTGGTTCGCGCGAAGATGTTCATCAAGCCGAACAACCCAGCGACCAGTCCGGCTGAGGCGAGAGTAAGCCCGAACTCGTCGACATAGTAGAGAGCGGCGACGTTGTAGATTGTCAGTTCCACACCAAAGCAGGCACCGTAAACAACGAACAGGGCCCAGACTCGGTGGTCTTTTGCGACTTCAGCGAATCGCTTCAGACCGTCTTTCTTCTGGCTCGGGCCGCGGGTTTGCTTGATCTGCGCGTGGTTGCCGGTCGGGGTGTCCTTTGTGAGTCGGTAGTAGAGCAGTCCAACGACAAACAGCGCAAGGCCAGGCACGACCATGGCCAAGCGCCAGCCCCAGAAACTCCCTACTCCGAGCGAGAGGAAGGCTGTCATGACGAGTGGCATCACCATTTGGGTCACGCCGCCACCGAGATTACCCCAACCTGCGGTCGTTGCGTTGGCGGTACCCACCACGCTTGGGGCAAACATGATGCTCGTATGGCATTGGGTGATGACGAAACTCGCGCCCACGCAGCCGATCGCCAGCCGAAAAATGAGGAACGTCATGTAGTTCGTCGACAATCCGATCAGCATGATCGGCAGGGATCCCAGAATGAGCAGACCCGAGAAGGTTCGTCGAGGCCCAAAGCGGTCGCACAGCACCCCAATGGCGAGTCGCGCAAAGACCGTCATCGAGATCGAAGCGATGATGATGTTCGCTACCTGTTGTTGTGTAAGGCCGAATTCCTCGCGAACGACCGGCATCAACGGCGCGATGCCGAACCAACCGAAAAAGGATAGGAAGAAGCTGAACCACGCCAGGTGGAAAGTGCGCATTGGCACCGACCTGAAATCTGTCAGCTTGAGTTTGGTTGCTTGTCCTTCGTGGTCCATCCGTCCCTCCTGGGCTAAGTCACATGGACTTACTTAGCAATCGAGATGCCATTCGGGTCGCACGGATCACAACAACGATTCACCCAACGATATTAACCAGTTACACCACATACCAACGATGGCAGATGCAACCGAGCAGGCAAGAACGGACAAGTTTGTCGGCTCGAATCTACGGAAGAGACAAAGTTGTCGGGGATTCGCTAGGACACTCAGTCCGAGGAAGGCTTGAGGCGAGCACGAACCAAGGAGCTGTGAAGGCCGTGCTTCTTCAATCGATAGGCCAGGATCCGGGGGGTGGTTCCCAGGCGTTCCGCGGCCCGAGACATCACACCGGCGGCGTCTTTCATGGCCTCGATGATCAGCTCCCGCTCGTAGGCAGAGACCAGGTCTTCGAGCGTTCCGGCGAAGGTGGTCCCACTCGAGTCACCGGTTTGTAGTGTCGGCGGCAGGTGCTTCGCCCCAATTGTGCCATCGGTCGATAACAACACCGCCCGCGCGATGCAGTTCTCGAGTTCCCGTACATTACCCGGCCAGTGATACGACATCATCAGATCAATGGCCTCAGATGAGACCCGCAAGACTCGTTTTCCGCTGTCCCGGGCATAACGCTCGATGAAGTGGTCTACGAGCAGTGTGATGTCGGTCTTTCTGGCCTTGAGCGGCGGGACCGGAATCGGAAAGACGTTGAGTCTATAGAAGAGGTCTTCGCGAAAGCTGCCCTCGTCGATCGCCGCTTCTAGGTCTCTGTTGGTGGCAGCGACTACTCGGACGTCGACGTATGACGGTTTGACTGAGCCGACCGGGTGAATCTCCCGCTCCTGAAGCACCCTGAGAATCTTGATCTGAGCCCGTGGCGACAATTCGCCAATTTCGTCCAGAAAGATCGTTCCGCCGTGGGCTGCCTGAAAACGGCCCTTCTGGTTCGTGACGGCCCCGGTGAAGGCGCCTTGTCGGTGTCCAAACAACACGGATTCGACGAGTTCCTCAGGTATTGCGCCGCAGTTGACCGTCACGAACGGTCCGGCTCTGCGCTCACTCAGAATGTGAATCGCCGAAGCAACGAGTTCCTTTCCGGTCCCACTTTCGCCTCGAATCATCACTGTCGCCGAGGTATCCGCGACCGTGTGAATCAACGAGGCGAGCTCTTGAATCGGCCTACTGCTGCCGACCATTTTTGGGATTCCCATGTTCTTTTGACGGTTCTCCGACTCCGAAAGCAACGACGTGACCTCGGCTCGATGCACCCGCCATGCTTTTACGGCATCCCCCAGGACCGCCGCGATGACCTGAAGCAGATGGAGGTCGGCTTTGAGAGACTCATCGTTTCGGTACAGCCGGTCGCCACTGAGCGTTCCCAGTACCTCGCGGTCATGGGTCATTATGGGCACACAGACGAAGGCCAAATGCGTTGGGTCGATTCCGTTTCGAGATTCGGTGCGATCGAGGAACCCGGACTCCCGCCCGATCGAAGGGATCGCGACGGGAGTCCGACGGGCGAAGACCTCTCCAATCACGCCGTCGCCTGATTCGTAGCGTCCCTTCCTGCGTTGCTCCGCGGTAAGCCCGGGCGCCGCCTCGATGAAGAGGGCGCCTGAGGTTGAATCGAATAGTGTAATGATACCTCGGTCCAGTCCGGTGCG
>CAZDBH010000277.1:0-3669 GCA_964503485.1 uncultured Bradymonadales bacterium
ACCGCTAAAAGCTAACGGCTGGAGTCCGGGGCGTTATACGCGACGGGCTCCTAGAACTCGAACTCTCTCTTCAGCGCCCGAGCCATGAGATCGTGCATGGCGGTTTCGACGGGTTTGTCCTCGTAGAGGACGTAGTAGATCTGCTCGGCGATCGGCATCTCGACCCCCTCTTTCTTCGAGAGGTTGAACACGCTCCTGGCCGTCTTGACGCCCTCGGCGACCATTTTCATGTCGGCGAGAATCTCAGCCAGCTTTTTTCCCTTGCCCAGGTGTTCGCCGACGGTTCGGTTGCGAGAGAGGGGTCCGGCGCAGGTCAAAACCAGGTCTCCCATGCCCGAGAGACCCATGAGGGTCAGAGGGTTTGCGCCTCTGCGCATCGCGAGCCGGGTGATCTCGTTGAGCCCGCGGGTGATCATACCGGCGCGGGTATTGTCACCTAGGCCAAAGCCCACAGCGGCGCCAACCGCGATGGCGATGACGTTCTTGAGGGCGCCACCCATTTCGACACCGATGACATCCGTGCTCGTGTAGACGCGGAAATAGGGCGTCGTGAACGCGCTTTGCACCATCTTCGCGAGTTTTTCACTGTAGGAGGCAACGACCACAGCGGTGGGCATCTTCTGGGCGCACTCCTTGGCGAAGCTCGGACCCGACAGGTACGACAGATAGGGATGGCAGCGCATCGGCAACACGTCTTCGAGAATCTCGGACACCATCATGAGGGTCTCGTTCTCGATGCCCTTGGTCGCGCTCACGATAGGAACGTTGAGCGGAATATACTCGCCTGCCTCACGCATCACATCGCGGACGACGTGCGACGGGCTGACTGAAAACACCATCTCGGCACCACTGAGGCACTCTTCGAGATCGGTTGTAGCAGTAACCGTGGGCAGGAGTTTGAAGCCAGGCAGGTAGGTCGTGTTTTCGTTGATGTCGTTGATGCTCTGCTGGACCTCCTGCTCATAGGCCCAAATTGTCACACTGTGACCGCACTCGCCCAGCAGCTTTGCGATAGCAGTTCCCCAGGAACCCGCTCCGATTAAACCGATTTTCATTTCTTGACCTCCGGGGAGTGCTTGAACAGGTCGTAGAGCGATCTGTCGCGCGCTGCCGGCCGTGCGCGAGTCATGGCCCACTCCCGCTGTGTTTTGATGTCCTCTTCGTAGGTCCGGTACAGGGGGACAGTCTCTTTGACGGCCGCCTCTAAATCCTCCTGAGCGAGCGCTCTGTTGGCCCCGAAGGCTTTGAAGAGAGCGGCGACCACGACCTGCTCGATCTCTGCGCCCGAAAAATGCTCGCAGGCGTCGACTAGCTTGTCCAACTGGTACTGCTGAGCGTTCCTGCCCCGCTTTTCGATATGTATGCGGAAGATCTCGAGGCGATCGCGCTTGTCGGGTAGGTCTACAAAGAAGACTTCGTCGAATCGACCCTTGCGCAAGAGCTCGGGAGGTAGCTCTTGAACACGATTTGCGGTCGCTACGAAGAAGACGGGGTCCTGTTTGTCCTGAAGCCAATTCAACAAACTGCCCATCATACGCCCTTCGACGCCTGACGTGTTTGTGAATGCCTTGTCGATCTCGTCGAGCCACAACACGCTCGGTGACAGCGCTTCGGCCGTGTCTATTGCGCGCTTCATGGCCGCTTCCGGCGCGATTTCGCCGTCGAAGAGCCTACTGATATCCATATGTAGCAGCGGTATGCCCCAGAAACCGGCAACGGCTTTTGCAAACAGGCTCTTTCCGCAGCCCTGGATTCCTGTGAGTAGCAACCCCTTGGGAGCGGGTAGTCCGAAGTCGGCGGCGGCCGAACTAAAGGCATTGCTGCGTTCCAACAGCCAGCGCTTCAGGCTCTCGGCACCACCCACCGCGTCGAGGTTATCGGTGAGCTCGACGAATGAGAGAATTCTGTCTGCTTCGATAAGGCGACGCTTCTCGCGAATGACAGCGACTTCCATCTCAAAGGGCGTCCCTTTGCTCTTGGCCAGCTGCGCCTCGAACTTGGCGCGCTGAAAGGCGCGAGCCGCTTCTCTCTGGGTCAGACCCATGGCCGCTGAGACCAGACGCTCCGGGTCCAACTGGGCCAACTCGTTCTCTGCCAGCGATGACTCGAGGGTGGCTGTGAGTTCGACTCGGCCTGGCAACGGTGCGTCGAGGAATGTGATGTCCTTGATCAACTCAATTGGCAATTCGACGTGCGGGCTGACCAAGACCACGACTTTGTGCGATTCGGTCAGGAGTCGCTCGAGCTCCCTGAACCGCCGAACCACCCGGTGGTGTTTCATGAACGGGTGGGCGTCTTTCAAGATCAAAATCGTATGGTCAGGCTGGTCCGCGACTTGGGTCAGGACCGCAAGCAGCTCCTCTAGTCCGTGATCGCCGGGGGACCATTCGAGAACTGGCCGGCCCATCTGTGTTCCCAGCAGGCGGACCGTCTCGACGAAACGGGTCTCCTCATAGGTCCGGATCTGGATGTAGCTATATGGCGAGGCCAGGAGGGTGTAGAGGCGTTCTGAGAAGTCGAGCATAGTCTCCTACGTTTCGCCGAGCACTCGAACTACTTCGGTGAATGCGGTTCGCCCCTTGGCGAGGTGGCGAATTGCAGCCTCGCGCAGACTGATCATCCCGTCGGCTGTGGCGGCACTACTCACTTCGTGTTCGGGAGCGTCACTGCGAATGAGCTTCCGAATCGTGTCGTTAACGGGAAGTACTTCGTAGACTGCTAGACGGCCGAATAGGCCTGTCTGGCGGCATCGCGGGCAGCCCGTACCCACTCGAACCGGCAGCTGCGCTGCTGCGCCGTCTGGAATCTTGATATCGAGCGCGTTCGCCTGTTCGGGCGTCAGCTCAGCCTCGACCCCACATGAGTCGCAGACCATTCGGACAAGCCGCTGGGCGACAACGCCGACCAGGACCGACGAGAGCAGAAAACCGGGTACGCCGAGGTCCCTGAGTCGAGTGATGGCGCCCGCCGCGCTGTTTGTATGAACAGTCGAGAAGACGAGGTGCCCAGTCAATGCTGCCTGAACGGCCATTTGGGCGGTCTCGCCGTCCCGGATTTCACCGACCATGATGACGTCCGGATCTTGCCGCAACACACTGCGAAGAGCACCGGGGAAGTCCAACCCGACCTTCTTTTGAACCAGGATTTGATTGAAGGCGTCGTGCACCATCTCGATGGGATCTTCGATAGTGACCACGTTTACGTCAGGCGTCGAGATATGGCCGAGCGTCGAGTATAGGGTCGTTGTCTTACCGCTTCCAGTGGGGCCGGTAACCAGGATCATGCCTGATCGATGGCGTAGAAACTCGTCGTAGTCCCCCTTTTGCTTCGAATCGAAGCCGAGCTCTTCGAAGCTCAAGAAGAGTTTGAGGGGGTCGAAGATACGAATAACGAGCTTCTCGCCAAAGGCGACAGGCATCGAGGCGATACGAAGCTCGGTCTCCATATCGCCGCCTTGAGTCTTGATGCGACCGTCCTGTGGACGGCGCCGCTCGGCGATGTCCATTCGAGCCAGGGTCTTGAGGCGCGAGAGCATGGCTCGGTGCACGACTTTGGGGACACGGAATATCTCGTGGAGGACACCGTCGATTCTCAGGCGGACCCGCCCATCGCTTCGAGTGGGCTCGATATGTATGTCTGAGGCGCGCTGGTCGTAAGCGTAGTGGAGCA
>CAZDBH010000277.1:3679-11470 GCA_964503485.1 uncultured Bradymonadales bacterium
TGACGATGTGTTGGTCGTTTGCCTCGATCTCGTCGACGCGCTTGAGATGGACCAGCTGCTCGAGGTTCCCGATATCGAAACCGCCACCGATGTCCTTCTCGGCGGCGCGGACGCTCTTTTGGAACCCGTATATCTCTGCGATGATTCGCAGTATGTCGCGCTTGGCTGACACGACGAAGCGGACCTTTCCAGCCGACAACTGAGACAGTTGGTGCAGAAGGTCTTGATCAAACGGGTTGTCGATTGAAAACGTGATGCCGGCTTCGCCACGGGCCAATGGGACGCAGACGTGGCGACGGGCAAAGGCTCGGGTCATGGTGTCGGTAATCAGACCGTGATCGAGCTTGAGCGGGTCGATTTTCCGGTATGGGAGTCCAGCCCATTCTGCGACGGTCTGCATGATCCTGTCTTCATCCAGCGCTCGCTCGTCGGGTCTGGTCAGGTGCATTGCAGCGATGACTTGGGCCGGTGTAACGACGGAGCTCGCCAACTTCTGCGACTCAGGCGACCTGCCCTTCCGAAGGCGCTTTGTCACCGCGTCTGTCTGGAGCAGAATGTCGTCGTGCTGCTTCTGCGTGATCTCGTCGCGCATGAGCAGCATCTGGGCAAGGCGCTCTACCGTGTAAGCCCCGGGCTTGATGCTCGAATTCAACATGTCTTACTTTGTACCCGGTTTTGGGGGCTGCGAGAAAGAGTAGCGGTCTGGGCGGGACGATTTTCTGCTTGCTGGGGTTGTTACAGGCGGGCAGCAGCTATCCCATTCGCGAGCGTGCAGACGTGGTAGTCTTTCAGTACGGTCTCGAAGACCGCTTTGAAGATCGCTCTCTTGGCCTGCCAGGAACGCCTCAGATCCGGTTGTTTTTCAACCAACTCGCTCGAGACGCCTTCATCGTGTTCGTCCATCAAGTCGATACCGTGGAACTCCAGATTCAACATCGGCTGAAAATGGCGCAACAGCGGGAAGACGGCGTGGAAGAAGCGGGTGCCGAAGAGCGCGAGGCTGGTGCCGATGACTGGCACGCGAAGGCCGGGAACCACGCACATGGGCACTTCGACGATCTGGCGCTGTTGTCCGCCTGGACGATGCCAGCGACCAGTCATTGGGTGATAGGGCTGCAGCGGTGCCAGAAGCGAGCGTGGGTCGGTCATCGACGAACCACTCGAGCGACCGCGCAGCCTCATCCCTGCCATGACCAACGCTTTCGCGAAGTAGTAGGGTGGGCAGGGAAAGACGCTGGAATCGTAACGATAGCCGCGCTCGTCGAGACAGGCCAATATCGTCTCGTCCAGATTGTACCCGGGGGTCCGGAACCCAACCGGCGAAGTCCCGCAAATGCGCTCGATGTGTCCGGCCGCCAGATCGAGTTCCAGCTCAATCTGTGACTTGGGCAGAGCCCGCAAATCGTAGGGATGGTTGTGAGTATGGGATGCGAGCTCGTGGCCTGCCTCGCTGGCATCGACCAGGACGCGTTCAACTTCGGCGCGCTCCAAGTATCGGGTGACGACAAAGAGTGTCGAGGGGACCCCGAGTTCGTCGAAAAGGTCGAGAAATCGGCGCAGACCGACTTCGTAAACCGGATTGTTCGACCCTGTCGGCGGGGTCAGCCCATGGATGGCGTGGTACAGATCCAGACCATCGAGATCGATCGAAATCGACGCAAGCATTGTTTAGCGATTCCGGAGGCGAATTTCCCAGGTCAATGTCGCGATGTTCTTAAGAACAGCCGGGACTCGACGGGTTAGCTGCACCGATGGGGCGCGCTTTTCGATCACTTCGACAGGGATCTCAGTGCTTCGAAGTGAATCGTCTCTCTCGACCCGGATAACCAACTCCGAGGCGAACATGTCCTTCTCGACCACACAGCGCTCGACAACCGGAAGAACTCGCTCGCGTTTGAACGCCTTGAGCCCGTGGGTGTCCGTTCCCCTGAAGCCCACAAAAGCGCGCAGGAGCCCGTTGATCACCTGGGTCGCAGCTCGGCGGAACGGCGGTCGTTTATCGAAGGATCGTTCCAGACATTTGCTACCGACGACGAGGTCGTAGCCCTCTTCGCGGAGCCGGTAGAGGGCGCGCTCGTAGAAGTCGACGTCGCATAAATCGATCTCGTCGCAAATGACCAGTGTGCCGCGAGCCGCCTGGATCCCCAACTTGAGCGCTCGACCGTAGTCTGGCTTGTCTGAGTGGATCATCCGGAGATTCGGATGGCGACCGATGAGCTTGTGGGCGACCTCGATCGTTCGATCGACGCTGCCGTTCTCAGCCAAGATGATCTCGAAATCGAGATCCCTCAGTTTGTCTGAGACAGCCAGCTTCTCGGTGAGGTCTGCGATAGAGGCCGACAGGATGCCTTCCTCGTTGTAGACCGGTATGACGATCGATACGTCCGGTACTGACTTTTTGGCCTTTTCTACCTTTGCAGCCGGCACGGCGGCGACCTTTGAAGCGCCGTTCGTCTTGGCCTTCTTGGGTGCCTTCTTGGGTTTGGCTGGGGTCTTGGAGGAAGCGGCTGATTTCTTGGCAGCGCTGGCTCCCTTCGCCCTCTTCGAGTCTGACTTGGCACTGCTTGCGCTGGCTTTGTCCTTCGGTTCTTTAGCCATTTCCGTCACCTATTCTCATCATTTGGACAACACGGAATGTCGGAAAACCCCCAGACCGACGCTGTTTCATTACTCGGAATCGGCGCGATTGTCCAATGCGTTTTCCGCGAAACCAGTGGCCCAGAAGTTGATATCGCACTGACAACGTTGACTTGGTTCAGCAGATGGTTTAGTCCGAATGAATGAGACCTCATTCATCTCGAGGAATGAGGTAGGCTACGAGGTGCCAAGATGGCTTCTGCGCCGGGTAAGCGAGAGAGAATTCTGGATGCTGCGCTAACGGTGTTCGCAGCGAAAGGGTTCTACAACACCAAAGTCTCCGAGATTGCTCGAGAGGCGGGCGTCGCTGACGGCACCATCTACAACTACTTCCGAAGCAAAGATGACATTCTGATCGACCTTTTCGAAGACCGTATGGATTGGATCCTCGGCCGACTGGCGGTCGAACTCCAGGGCGACGTGGTGTCACGCATCGCCAGATATATCGAGCTTCATCTGATGCTGGCGGAATCGGAGCCAAAGCTCGCTGAGTTCATCACCGTTGAGCTTCGGCAGAGCGACAAGTTCCTTCGGGAATACAACAACCCTAAATTCTCGGAATACCTGGGAATACTATCAACTCTCATCGAACAGGGACAATCTGAGGGGGTCCTGCGGGAGCAGGTCGACCCGAAACTCGTCTCGAGGGCGATTTTCGGGGCCCTTGACGAGATACTGCTTTCCCTGACATTGGTTCGCAACGCGCGCCCGCTCGAAGTTGAGCGAATCGCGCACCAAGTGGCTGACTTGTTCCTAGCCGGGCTCCTGGTGGAAGCATAAAGCGTCCATTGGAAGGGTCGGGCCGAATGATTGTGGAGGAAAAATGAAGGTTCTAGTCACGGTAAAACGGGTCACGGATCCCGACGTGAAGGTTAAACTCCTTCCCGACGGTAGCGGTGTAGACACCGGCAACGTCGAGTACAAGATCAACCCGTTTGACGAGTACGCGTTGGAGGAGTCACTTCGCCTCCGCGAATCCAACGGCGACGAGATTGACGAAGTCGTGGTCGTATCGGTGGGGTCGGCTGACGCCACCAAGGAACTTCGCATTGCGATGGCCATGGGCGCCGACCGGGCGATTCTGGTCGAGTGCGACGACGCCAACTACGACTCCTCGGTAATCGCTTCGATTCTCGCCGCGGTGGTCCGCAAAGAGGAGCCGGGTTTGGTCCTCATGGGCAAACTCGCCGTCGACGGTGAGAACAACCAGGTCTCGCAAATGCTAGCCCGCGAGTTGGGTTACGGCCAGGGCACTGCCGCTCTGTCAGTCGTCTTGCGCGGCAACGAAGTCCTGTTGACTCGCCAGGCCGATGGCGGCGTCATCACGACGTCCGTCAAAATGCCGTGCATCGTCTCCCGTGCCGACATGCCAGACGAAGAAGTTCGTTACGCATCCCTGCCGGGAATCATGAAGGCCAAAAGAAAGCCCCTGGACACCCTGACCCCTGAAGAGTTGGGAGTTGATACAACCTCGCGAACTCGAATCCTGGGTTATGAGCTGCCACCTGCTCGGGCAGCTGGCCAGATACTGGAGACGGTCGACGAACTCGTCGGGAAGTTGCGGGATGACGTGAAGGTCCTCTGATCGGGACCCTTTTTGTAGGAGAAGTCCAATGGGAAACATTCTCGTTGTTGCAGAACATAGTGAGGGCGAGCTCAGAAAAGTGAGCCTCGCAACTGTCACATTTGCCAAAGAAGCCGCAGCCATCGCCGGTGGTGATATCATCGGCCTCGTCCTGGGTTCCGGCCAGCGGGCCGTCGCAGACGAGTTCGCAAGCTACGGCCTGTCCTCGGTCGTTTATGTCGATGACCCTTCGTTCGAGAACTTCTTGGCCGAGTCGTACGCTCCAGCAGTGCTCGACATCGCGAACGAAGACGGCGCCAGTGGTATCTGTATTCCCGCCAGTATGCAGGGTAAAGAGTACGGTCCACGACTCGCCGGTGAGCTCGAGGCCGGAATGATCGGAGACGCCATCGGCGTCGTCGACGACGGCGGACTCCGCTTCAAACGGCCGATGTGGGCTGGCAATATCATCGCCACAATCGCCGTCGACAGCCCAAAATGGGTTGCCACGGTACGCCCAACCGCCTTCGACGGTGCCGAAAAGGGTGCCGCCGGTTCGGTAGAAGAAAAGCAGTTATCCAAACCGTCCGACCTGTCTCGGTTCGAGTCATTTGAGCGCGTCGTATCCGAGCGACCCGATCTCAACGATGCCGACGTCATTGTCGCGGGTGGACGCGGCTTGAAGAGCGCCGAGGGCTTCAAGCTCATGGAGGAATTGGCGGATCTTTTCGGTGGCGCCGTCGGTGCCTCGAGAGCAGCCTGCGACTCTGGTATGGCACCGCACGACTGGCAGATTGGCCAGACGGGTAAAATCGTCGCACCCGACCTGTATTTTGCCGTCGCCATTTCCGGTGCGATTCAGCATCTCGCCGGTATGAAGGGGTCGAAGGTCATCGTCGCCATCAATAAGGACGCCGAGGCACCTATCTTTCAGGTGGCCGACTACGGTCTTGTGGCCGATGCTTTCAAAGTCGTTCCCGAGTTGAACGAGAAAGTCCGCGCCGCCAAGGGCTGATCGTCGGTTTCGCTCCACCCCCGAACCTCCCTGAATCAGTCTTCCTAGACCCGTCGATCCGCCGAAAAGTGGATCAGCTCGCCTGAGTTGATACAACTGAGGGTGGATTTCCATCTTCAGTGTGGAGCACTGTGGCATCGAAGGCAGAAAAATCAGCTAGTAAAGGCGCGGAAAGCGCGCCTAGACCACTCCGCACCGAGCTGTGGGGCCTGGTCCTGGTTGCGTTGGGTGTCTGCCTTTTCTTGGCGCTCGTCAGCTTCAGCAGCGCTGACCGCTACAGTGAGAGTCGAGTCGTCAATCTGATCGGTCCGGTCGGAGTCCAGGTCGCCGACCTGGCACTTCAGAGCGTCGGACTCACAGCATTCTTCTTTGACGGGATCCTACTGTTCTGTGGATGCTCGTTGCTCTTCGGAAGACGCCTCAAGCCGAGCCCAATGGAGCTCGGTGGGTATGCGCTCGCCGTACCGACCGGCGCCATCTTCTTGCACCTTTTGCTCGACGAGCGAGTTCTGGGCCACCGTCCTGGCGGGTTCTTCGGAGCGCTGGGTGCCGAAATCGGGCGCAGCCTGATCGGTCAGGTGGGCACGACCTTGGTGACGATCACAGCGCTTATCGTGGCGATCACCCTCATTTCAGAAACCAATCCATCGGTTCTGGTCAAGCGGCTCTTCAGCGCCATGGTGCGACTGGCATCAGCGGTTTCGACCCAGGGCGTAACCGCGATTCGGTCGGCCGTGACTCAAGCTGGTGTCCGCACGAGCAAGTTCTTGGGATCACTGAAAAAACTGCCTTCGGCGCTTCCCTTGCGCAAGCGACAGAGAGCGGAATCCGATGAGGTAGATGAACCCAGTGAGCTGGGTGAACCCGACAAGCTCGACGAGCCAAAGGGTCCGATCGTAGTGGAACGACCGGTACGCTCTAAGCCGGCCTCTCGACCTGAAAAGGCGAAGAAACCCGCGGCAAAGGCGCCACCGGTGACCGAGGAACGTCCGGGATCGCCGATCGCGGTCCACATTCCCGAAGCGCTCAAGAGAAAATCGAATCCAAAGAGTCAGTCGAAACTCGAGCTGGAGGCCCGGATCGACAGCGCTGGTTTTGAGCTTCCTTCAACCGGACTGCTGTCTGCCCCCAAAACCGATAACAACGACATCGATCGCGAGGCGCTGCAGCGCATTGCTCAAGTCCTCGAGCAGGCGCTGTCGGAGTTCAAAATCAAAGGCAAGGTCACGGGAATAACGCCCGGCCCGGTCGTCACAATGTACGAGTTCGAACCCGCACCCGGCGTGAAGCTGAGTTCGATCTCGAATCTGTCCGCCGATCTGGCCCGCGTCATCAAGGCGCAGAGTGTCCGGATTGTGGCGCCGATTCCCGGCAAGGGGGTCGTTGGTCTGGAAGTCCCGAACGAAAAACGCGAGACCGTGTATCTGCGTGAACTTCTGGAAGACAAGAGCTACAAGGACACGCGGGCCCGACTGGCGATGGCGCTCGGCAAGGACATTCAGGGCAATCCGGTTCTGACCGACCTCGCCAAAATGCCCCATCTTCTGGTGGCCGGGTCCACGGGTAGCGGAAAGTCCGTCGCGGTCAACGCGATGATCACCAGTCTGCTCTATCAGTCGTCTCCCGAAGACGTGCGCATGATCATGGTCGATCCGAAAATGCTCGAACTGAGCATCTACGAGGGTATTCCACACCTGCTCATACCGGTTGTGACCGACCCGCAGAAAGCGGCGGCCGCACTGAAATGGGCCGTAGACGAAATGGAACGCCGGTACCACGCCCTCAGCGCCGCCAAGGTACGAAACATCGTCGGCTATAACGCCTTCGTCGAGGAGTGCCACGCTGAAGCGAAGGCGAATCCGGAGGCGGTCGAGGAAGAACTACCCGAACGAATGCCCTTCATCGTGGTCGTTATCGATGAATTTGCGGACCTTATGATGGTCGCCTCGAAGGAGGTCGAAATCTGTGTCGCTAGGCTGGCCCAAAAGGCGCGCGCCGCCGGTGTTCACTTGATTCTTGCCACCCAGAGACCGTCAGTAGACGTCATCACGGGATTGATCAAGGCTAACTTCCCGACACGCATGAGTTTTCGGGTCTTCAGCCGAGTCGATAGTCGTACAGTCCTGGACGTTCAGGGTGCTGAAAATCTACTCGGGATGGGCGATATGCTGTTCCGGCCCCCGGGACGGGGCGACTTGGTACGTGTTCACGGTGCCTACGTCGACGAGAAAGAGATCGACCGGGTGGTCCAACATCTCAAGACGCAGGGTGAACCCCAATATCGTGAAGAAATCCTGGCCAGCGCCGAAAACGACGACGACGAGTTCGGATCCGAGGAAGTCGATGAGATGTACGACATGGCGGTGCAACTCGTAACCCAATCGCGCAAGGCCTCGATCTCGATGGTCCAGCGAAAGCTGCGTGTAGGGTACAACCGGGCCGCCAGAATGATCGAAATGATGGAACGAGAGAGCATTGTCAGCCCGAGCGATGGACGCGGCGGTCGAGAAGTGCTTGCGCCTCCCCCCCCACCTGTCTGATAAAGAAGACGGTCGAACAACAACGCAGAACCCGT
>CAZDBH010000278.1:0-11461 GCA_964503485.1 uncultured Bradymonadales bacterium
ACTCCAATTAAATCAGTATCTTAGAGTGTTGATGGTCTTTGGCGCCGTGTTTGCTATCACCTTTCCTCGGACTAAATGCGCTCAGAAAGAGAGGACTGAGAAATGCGAATCAAGTTTACCCCTATTATTGCGCTGGCTGTGATTGGTTTGGCCGGCTGTACGCAGTCGGACGACGGAATCACGCCGGGCTCGACCGGTGTCCCAAGTGCACTCCCCGATGAGGCATGGCCAGGAGGTTCGGAGGCCAGTTGGGACGACTCCGGCTCTGTCGAAGAAGCATGGGAGCGCGGAGAGGGATCAGAGTACCGCGGTGCCGGTGACGCACGAGGCGGCGGTGCGGGAATGGCCGAGACTGCCGACTCGGACGGCGGCGCCGAACCGGGCGTTCCGACATCCGACGGGGACGAATACTACAATGGCGGCGGTCTAGAGGGCGGCGAAGTTGACGACAACGACCTCTTTGATGAGTTCCTGACCTACGTAGAGGACGCTCTCGACAGGTTTGGCGACGACCCGATGGTTCACTGGCTCGACGTAAGCCGGCGACACATCATTCGGGTGCTCGACAGTACGGGCAATACCGTACCCGACGCGACCGTGTTCATCATGGACGGCGAGGACGTCGTCGCAACCGGTCGAACTCACTCAGACGGACGTTTTGCTTTCTTCCCATACGCCAGCGGCTCTGACGCCAGCTCCTTCACGGTCATTGTGGGCCACGGCGACACACGAGGTGGGGGCGAGCTCAACGAAGGAACCGACACCACGACCCTCGTATTAGATGGCGCCCGTGTGCGCGAGGGTAGCTGTCAGCTCGACGTGGCCTTCCTGATTGACGCTACTGGGTCAATGGGAGAGGAGATCGATCGAATCAAGGAGACTCTCACCAGTATCGTGGCTCGCGTGTCCGAGGGAGATGATTCGGCCGCATTGCGCCTGGCTCTGGTTGAGTACCGTGACTTCGGCGACGATTTCGTGACCCACACGGTGAACTTCACCGATGACGCGGTCGCCTACCAAACAGTTATCGACGGTGTCTACGCCGGCGGGGGAGGGGATACACCCGAGGCCCTGAATGAGGCGCTGCACGAGTCATTCCGCAGCCTGGAGTGGCGTCAGGACAACGCACTGCGGCTCGCGTTCGTAGTTGCGGATGCGCCGGCCCACTACTATGAGCAGGCTACTTACACCTACGACGACGCCATGCTCGACGCCAGCGCCATGGGTATCACAATTTACCCCATAGCGAGCGGCGGTTCCGATGGTGTGGCAGAGCTTCAGCTTCGCCAACTCGCCCAGTTCACACTCGGGCACTTCATCTTCATCACCGAGGGCGGCGGTAGCTCTCATGGCAGTGGTGGCAGCGAGTATGACGTCGACCCCGAGGATTTCGACGTCGAGAATCTCGACGACCTTGTCGTTCGCTTGATCACCGACGAGTTGACAGCCTGTAGGGCCCAGGTCAGCAGCCCGATGTAGGCGGTTTAACTCGTCTCCGCAAAGCGGTACTCTCCCGCTATGTATGAGAATCGGCTCCTACTGTTGATCATTGTACCTCTGCTCGCGGCTGCCTGCAGCGACCCTCCCGCACAAACCCCTGAAACGGCTCTAGATAACGGGGATTCTTCCCCCACTGACGTAGGGACCGCCGAAGACCTCATAATTGATGAGATCGACGCGCCGGAAGCCGATATTGGGGCGCCCGACCTGGCTCCCCGTCCCTCCACGGAGCCCGGCCCTTATGCGATCGGCTTCAGAGAAATCACGTGGTCGTACCAGCCCTATGGAGACTCGGCAGAGCGGGACCTCGAGATTGCGATTTGGTACCCAACGCTCTCAGGCACAGACGAAGCGGCCTACCAGCTCGTTGGCCCACGCCCTGGTGTGTTTTCGGAGCCCGAGCCGGCGGGGGACGAACCCTTGCGCGTCATACTCTTTTCCCACGGCCAACGCGGTTTCGCGGAGCAGAGCTACTTCCTTACCGAATTCTTCGCGAGTCATGGCTGGTTGGTCATTTCGCCAAATCATCAGGGCAACACATTCTTCGACAGGGAAGACCCTCCTGCAGATATGTTTCTGTTGCAACCTCAAGACGTGAGCGCAGCCCTCGATGCGGTTCTTTCTCTTCCCGAAGAGGACCCGCTCTTTGGCCGCGCTTCAGACGAGGTCTTGCTGGCCGGTCACGGCTTTGGCGCCTCCGCCGCTCTGGTAGCAGGTGGCGCCGAATGGCCAGTTGACGCGTTCAGGGTTGTGTGCGGTGACGATGGTCTCGGCCACCTCGACTCCGAGATTCGCGATTGGGTTTGTCCGTCGCTGAGCGATGACGCGGTTGCGCTGATGAAGAACGGCCTCGAAGATCGCCGAATCGGGGCCGTTCTCGCCTTAGCCCCACAGGGGACGAGCCTTTTCGGCCAGGCAGGACCGGCCCGAATCGACATCCCCGTCATGTTGATGACCGACGACCTCGACGCCTCCAGTGCAGAGACTACAGAAGGTTATCCCATCTGGGCCGCTCTGAACGAATCCTACGACAGACGGGTTCGGCTCGAGGGGGCGGGACACTTCACCTTCAGCAATCTTTGCGAAGCGGTGCCCGCAACATTCGACGGCGACGGCTGCGGTGACGACTTCGTCGATCCGGCTGACGCTCACGAGACCATCAACGCCTACGGGTTGGCCTTTGCCCGCGCCATTTTCGGGTCCGAAGTCGAGGGTGACCTCGGCCTGATCGACGAACTGAATGAGCCTGGGGCGACACTCGAAGCACACGGGATGGCCGCCTGTCCCGTCGACCCGATCGAAGAGGACCACCTCGACAGCTACGGTGGGTGGAGCGACCTAGAGTTCGAGGCGACCGGCTTCTTCAGGGTCGAAGAAAGCGAAGACCGCTTCTGGTTGGTCACTCCCGAAGGCCACGCCTTCTTTTCGACAGGTGTGACCAGCGTCGGACCGAGTGGTACTGCAATTGGAGACACCGGGGAGCGACCCTATCGCGACAACGTGCTGGAAACCCACGGATCGGTGGAGGTTTGGGCAAACGTAACCCGAGAGCGCCTGAGTTCGTGGGGATTCAATTCGTTAGGCGCTTGGAGTGACTGGCGGACCGTCACCGGCACTCCCTACACCATCAAGTTGAGCATGTCCGGATCGGACTGGTTGCAGGGCAACATACCGGACTATTGGAGTGACGATTGGGAGGCTCATATTGCCGAACAAGCTGCGCAGCTCGAAGCGACCAAGGATGACCCACTCTTGATCGGCATCTTCCTCGATAACGAAATGAGGTGGGGCGCCGATCATCGGATTCAGAGCGCCCTGTTTGACAACTACCTGTTCATGGATCGTGCGCAGCCCGGAAAGCAGCGGTTGGTGGAGGTACTTCGCTCGCGGTATGGCGACGACATCGAGCCCTTCAACGAGGTTTGGGGCACCGACCTCGAGTTCTTTGACGATCTTCTAGACGTCACTGACCTGCCAAACGCCTCGCCGGGCCAGCATCCAGAGCGCGAGGCAGATGCGTCGGCGTTCCTGCTCGATTTGGCCACCCGCTTCTTTAGCGAAACCTCAGCGGCTATCCGTGCTGTCGATAGCAACCACCTCAACCTCGGCGTGCGCTTCGTGAGTCAACTCACGCCTAGTGAGGTTGTTGCGGCGGCTGGGCCATGGGTTGACGTACTTTCAGTCAACTTCTACCAGGTCGAACCGATCGTCTTCGACTCTGCGCTGTTGCTCTCAGGCTCGGTCGATCCGAGGCCATGGCTGGCCATCTATCACGACCTGAGCCGTCGCCCCGTGCTCATCGGCGAGTTCGGGTTTCGCGCTGCCGATTCGGGTCTTCCAAACACATGGCCACCTATCTACCCCACGTTCGATACTCAAGAGGACCGGGCTGACGGCCTCGAACGCTACGCCCTGAACATCTTCAACCGAGACTATGTTGTTGGTTACCACTGGTTCACCTATTCGGATCAACCAGCTGAGGGGCGCTTCGACGGCGAGAACAACAACTTTGGGCTGGTCAATATCGAAGACAATCCCTACGAAGTCGTTACTTCGAGGGCGCAGTGGCTACACGAGCGAATGTACCCATGCCGGGCGCGCTAGCACTTGAATCTCAAGTTGGCCGTTGACGCATGAAGGAGCCTCGGGTGAGTGCCGGGATCCAGCGAGATATGGGCTGCTCGATCACGAGCCGCAGCTTGTAGAGCAAGACGCTGAGCGGCAGTGACCACATCGATATGGAGCGGAAACCGAGACGACTGAAATAGCCCGGTTTCTTGGTCGACAGCCACACATCGCCACCCCCTTCCGCCCACTCGACGCACTTGGCGATGAGCGCTTTGCCGACCCCAGTACCCTGATGAGTCGGAGCGACCGAAACGGCCAAGATTTCAGCGTTGTCTTGGGTATGCCAATGGACCGCGGAACAGCCAACCACTGCACCGTCGTCGGCTTCAGCAACCACGAAGTCGTTGATATCGCGACGAATACGCCAAAGCGGCTGCTGAAACAGGGAGATGTCATGGCGGTTTGCGCGCAGAACCCGCTGAATTTGATCGACGTCTCGCGGCGTTGCTCTTCTTACGTTCATTGTTCCTCCAATAGGGCAGCCAACTGCTCGAGCAGGGCCAGGGCCTGTTCCATTCGTTCGGGATCAGGGGCCGCGAGTTGTTGAAGGGCTAAACCATCCAACAAAGTCGAGGCAAACGCTGCCACTCGCCCCGTTTCTGGACCGAGCTCGGCTGCGATCTCTGCTGTTTCCTCCCTCATTTCTCGGGTGACTGACTCGAGGGCCTCGGCGATGGCCGGGTCGGATCGCCCCGCTACGGTGAGTTCGAGCCAGGGGACGAACACTTCGGTAGCCGAGGCCGCTTCCCAGAGTGGCCGGACCAGCTCGGCCATGGGTCGGCCGGCACGCTCCGCCATTACCCCACGAAACTGAACCACGCGCTCGTGAAACACGTGAAGAATCGTGGCTTTCATCAACGACGCACGATTCGGAAAGTGGTGCAATTGTGCGCCCCGCGACACACCCGCCTCCTGGGCGATTCGGGTGGTGCTCGAGGCACCGTACCCGTCGCGACTCAGGCACCGCGCTGCCGCCTCTACCAACTTTCGACGGGTGGTTTCGCTTCGTTCCTTCTGCGTTCGTCTCATCATGGAAAGAAACCTAACACTCCACAAACAAACAGTCAAGCCTGTTTGTTTGTGGAGTTCGTCTGGCTCGCGGTGACGCCACTAACTGTGCTATGTGGTCGCGATGATTGAATCACCAGCAGGAATCATCGCGGTCTTGGCCGGAATCGCTTCCTTCTTCTTTTGGTGCGAGAAGAAGACCAAGTGGAAGTTCTGGTCCTATTTTCCGCCATTATTGCCCATCTACATTCTCCCGGTGGTGCTCAGCAACACGGGCGTAATCCCGACGTCTTCTACGACTTACGACTTCATGAGCAGTACGCTGCTCCCCATGTTCTTGGTCTTGCTGCTGCTGGGTCTGGACGTGAAGGGAGCGGTCAAGATCATGGGTCGCGGGGTGTTCGTGATGCTCTTGGGCACAGCGGGCGTCATCCTTGGCGCGCCGATTGCCTTTGCGATCGTTAGTCCTTGGCTCGGCCCGGACGCTTGGAAAGCAGTGGGGACCCTAGCGGGCAGCTGGATCGGCGGAACCGGTAACATGGCGGCGGTAGCAGAGGGGTTGGAGACATCGGGCTCGGAGTTTGGTCTCGCCGTCGTGGCGGACAACCTCGTATACCTGGTGTGGTTGCCCATTTTACTGGCCAGCAAGGCGATCGCCCCCTGGTTCCACCGTTTTACGAAGGTCCCAGCTACGCGAGTCCAGGCGATGGAGGACGCAGCCAACGCCTACGCCTCGGAAGAACAGGCTCCGGAGTTTCACGAATTTCTGTATCTCATCTTCCTGGCGATGGCGGTTACATACGGTGCAGCGAGTCTGGCCCCGTTGCTTCCCGAGCTACCGCCGGTCTTGTCAGAGAGCACTTGGCGGATTCTGCTCATCACGACGATTGGAATCGGTCTGTCGTTCACACGCGCCCGTAAGATACCGGGCAGCCACGCCCTCGCAATGGCCCTGGTCTACCTCTTTGTCGCAAAAATGGGCGCTAAAGCCGACTTGAGCGGTCTCGCAGGTCAGGCCGTACCCTTCTTGGCGGGGGCCTACATTTGGATCTTCCTGCACGGCTTCTTCATTCTGCTCGGAGCCAAGCTACTCAAAGTAGACGTTCATACGGCAGCGATCGCGAGTGCGGCCAACATTGGCGGTGCGGCCAGCTCCCCGATCGTCGCGGCCCATCACAACGAGGCCCTCGTCCCCGTGGCGATTCTGATGGCGATGATCGGCTACGCGGTTGGCAATTACGGAGCGTTTCTGGCTGCGTTGCTGTGCCAGATGGTGATGTGACGAACTAGCCGTTTCGGCCTGGCGGAGCCGGTTGTCAGGTGGGCGCAATGCCCGAACACTCAATGAACGCCGGGTCGCACGAGGTTCCGCGGCAAGTAGCGCACTCTTCACTACCAGGAGTTGCGCATTGCAACGGGCAATTGGTCAAGGTGCACTGACTGACCTCTGCAAAACACGTGGCGCAGCCCGAGGACAAGTCGAGGTCAGTCTCGAAACAGGTCTGCATGCAGTCGCCTCCTGTCATCATGCACGAGAAGATGCATCCAGAGATGATGTCCTCGAGTTCGCTCTCATTGGCCTCGAGCGAGGCCAGATCATCTGTGTTGTCGCAGGCACCCTCACCGGAGCCAGTCGAATCAGAGACAACGTCCTCGGTAGCAACATCCTGCGTACCTGAGCTATCCGCGGTCGTTTCATCTTGGCCCATTCCCGTATCGAGGCCGCTCGACTCATCGGGCGTTGCCGGCATGTCTGGGGTGATGCTCGTGTCGCTCTGGCTGGACCCAGTATCCTCAGAGTTGCTGACCAGATCGCTGCTCCCGGCATCGGGCGTGCTGCGTTCCACTCTCTGTGCGTCTGCCGTGTCAGATGAAGAGCCCCCTTCATCGTCGGTGTCGCCGCAGGCTGCCGCCAATAGGAACAGCAGAACCAATCCGTTTATCTTAAATCGACTCATAGTCTCTCCATTCGTGTTTGATGGTACGGCTGCTCAAGGCTGGTGGCACATAACGCAAGCCGTTTCGCCGTTTATCAGCATGTCTCCAAAGACCACCTCGTCAGCAGGCAGTTCATCGAATCTGCCGACCCAGCCGTCGATATCGGCAAGTGCGTCATCCACTAGAAACCGGTAAGGCCATTCGTCGAACCCATCGCGGCCAGCGGCGCGCTCGAGGAAGGTCCGGGCCTCATCGGCTCGTCCCACTCGAGCCATGACCTCAGCGTAGCTGAAGTCTGTGCCGACGGCCGCGAACGGGGCGTGCGGCCAATACGGGGTTTCACACTCGGTCTCGGAAGCGCAGCCCTGTCCCTCGGGCGAGGCGTCGAAAGCCAGCACCATGTCGGCCAGTCGGTCTGGCCAACCCGAGTCGAGTGGCATGGCAGAGGTGGGTGGCACGACGGTCCCGAGCAAGAAGCCGGGATCGTCCTCCTACAGCTCGAACAGCTCTTCGAGCTTGGCATCCTGCGACGCACCTGCCAGCAAACCGGCGTTCAGCTCCATCATGAACAGCCACGACTCGATTGCCGAGTTGTCGGGATCGAGTTCGTTGGCCCGGATCAGATCCTGCGTCATGCCCGGAGCCACCGCCGTCAGGTCCTCTCGACTGTACCCCTCGGTCTCGGGCAGCACCTGCTCGGTTACATGGGCGATCGCCAGTTGACTACGACGCCAGTAGAGGACCGCGAGCCAGGCCTCGTCCAGACTCTGGTCCTCATCTAGTCGGGCGAGGAGGAAACCCAGCTCGTCGATGGCCTCGGACCGTCCCGATGGGTCGAATTGAAGCACTTCCCAATACAACTGTTCTGCACAGGCAAAACTCTCCTCGCCTTCTACTTCAAGGCACCCTTCGGCAAACTGACCGTCCCATCGGAGGTCAGATCGCGAGAAGTCGGGGTAGGGCAGATCAGATAGCCCGTACGAGCTCACACGAAGGACCCCGGGAGCTGGTCAAAGCAGAGCTCCAGATGTTTCGCAGTGGCGTGATTCCACTCGCGGGGGAGCAGGTGGAGGAACTCACCGAGGTGGCAACCGGTCTCAGCGAACAACTCGTCGTCCTGATTCGGCGGAAGATGCTACTTCCCACACTCCGGCAGTTAATCGCCGACAGCGTTGGGGGGGATTCGACATGAAAACACTTCTCACGACAGCGATTGCCCTCATCACTCTGGCAGCTTGCGGAAGCGATGCCACCACGGGCTACCAAAACGGTGAGGATGCCTCGACGTCCAATCCTGACGAGCAGCCCTCCGACGCCGCAACGTCGAGGCAGTTGGACAGCCGTGCGGGCGAAGTGGTCGACTCTACTCCGGCTCGCGATGCGGAGAGCGTAAATGCCGATTCCGATCCTGGCGACGGCTTACAAAACGATGCTTCGCCTGCCCTGGACGCTGCGGGTGCGGACCCCGGTGCCGCAGACTTGACCCCGGTCGACGAGTTCGACCCCTATTCGTCTGGCAGTCTGACGGTCAACTCCACAGAATTGGACAGTGGAGCAGCCGGGCCGCCGGTGCCGGTAACACTATTTGTGCCAGCGAGCACTGACGATGAAACACTGCCCGTGTTGGTCTTTCAGCACGGGTTTCTGATGGCGACCGCATGGTATTCCGACTTGCTTACAGTGGTTGCCAGTCATGGTTTCGTGGTTGTGGCACCCCAGATGTACGAAGCGGGCGGACTTCCCTTTGGCAAACCCAGCACAGCAGAAGAGGTCGAGTCGGCCCGAGCGTTGCGAACCTGGATCGCGGACAACCTGCAAGATCACGTCAGCGTTCACATCGATTGGAACCGAATTGGTTATATCGGCCATTCTCGCGGGGGAAAGGTTGCGTGGAGTCTGCTCAAAGCTGATCCGAGCCTAGCGCATGCAATTGCCGGGATTGACCCGGTAGACGGTACAGGTGGGCCGCTGGGTGGCGAAGCGCGCTTGATCGATGGTGAGTTTCCGTTTTCCATGCCCACATTGGTCATTGGTACGGGGCTCGGTTCCTCAACTGGGTCGGGACTTGCGATGATGCCCTGTGCACCAGAAGGGGACAACCACGCGCAGTTCTATGCCGCTGCACAGTCTCCCGCGTACCACGTGACCGTCACAGAGCACGGCCACCTCGACATGCTCGATGACGATACTTCGGGTTGTGGGATGTCCTGCGCGGCATGCGTACAGGGACCCAGCCGAGCGACCATGCGTGAAACCACGGCCGGTCTATTAGTCGCGTTTTTCGAGGCTAGCTTGAACGAGCGCAGCGCCGCTGAGGATGTGCTGCGAAGCGGATCCGGGGCGCCCGCCTCGCTGACCATCGAAACGAAGTAGCTCCGACTACGGGGCGTCGAACCACGCCGATCGGACTTCAGATTCGGATTCGCATGGGGAGCTATCACAGTCATCTGCGACCAGGCCGACCGCTCTAACTCGACCCGCAGGTGGCGATGAGAACCCGATTGCCTCGAGATTGAAGTAGCGGTTTGGGCCCTCTACGGCGTCGGCGCTGTCTCTCGACAGAGCCACAACGGTCTCGATTTCGCCGTCGCTATTAATTCACTACCAGCCAAAACCCGGGGGCCTGCCCCCCCCGAATTCGCCGCAAAAGAACTTCCAGGTGTCGGTATCCGGTGCGGACCTGAAATCGAGTACCTGTGCGTCCGCCACCTCGTTGAGGCGGAGCCTCACACCACACTGATCGGAGCCGATGACACCCCAACCCAAGAACGATGCCTCGGCCGGATCACACGCGTCACTGGTCGGGCTCGTGTTCAACAATCGCAGTCCCCGTCCGCTGTTCGGTTGAGTGTCAATCCACTCGCCCGGGGCAAGGGTCTGTGTTAAGTAGGTCTCACTGGTCACGTTGAAGCGCACACCACTGGGGCTTCCTTCGTCGCAAGCGTCTCTTCGGCCGCAACCGATGTTGCTGAGGCTCACAAATGAACGATCCAACTCAGCGATGCCCGCGCCGCCACTGTCCATCACGAAAAGAAGCCCGCGTTCACCCCTAACAGACACGCTGGTGGCGTAGCTGCCATCGGATCCACTGAGTCGTGCCGTCACCGTGATCGTACGCCCAGCGAGAAAGTTGATGCCGGCTTTTGATGCCGGCAGTGGCGATACGGAAACGGTCCAGACTCCTTCATCGCCGTCCGTCAGAACCAGGTTGTCCAGCGTTCCGTCGGCCGTCGGTGCTCCGGTGATCACAAGGTCTGCCGGAAGGTCTTCGTCTGCAAAGCCGGCCGCTCCAGGCTCGAACACGAAGTCGTCTGGACCTGCGATCGATAGGACGGGGGACTCGATATCAAATGGGTCTTCACAGCTCGAATTGAGATTGACCGGTGGTGTGAGCGGCGGGAGACCGACGTCGACTTCACCCTGCTCTGGCAACGCCTCTCGAATGGCGTCCAGGCTGCCCAGGAGGTTCGCAAGTTCGGTGGGAAGGGCTTCACGGTCATGGATGGCTGTCAGCACGTCGCCTTCGGACCCGATGAGAGCCATTCGAATCGGGGGGTCGGCCGACGCCTCACCATAGCTGGACGCTATCTCGTCTGGAGAGACCACACCCAGGGCGGATTCGTATGCTCGATAGAGAGCCACCGATACCTGTCCATTATCGTATTCGTCTCCAGCTACGTCGCCGACCCTTCGCAACCACGTTCGCTCGGCACCGACCTCGATCGCATCTGTACAAGCAGGACAGTTCGTATTCGGGTACTCGACCACGACCATCGGTTGACCACAGAGCCAACCCGAAGGGAGTACTGGTCCCAATCCCAACGAGTCGGAGTTGCCGTCATCCAACTCAGCGTCACCGCTGTCGTCAACGGTCCCATCGGGCGTTTCTTCGGCATCGTCGTCGGTCGAGTCGCCAGGCGGGTCAGCCACATCGCCATCACTGTCTGGATCAGCAACGGTCGGGTCCGAAGCCTCGACACACATGCCGGCTCGACAGACTTGACCGGTCTCGCATTCGTTGTCTTGCGAACACAGCTGGAGGCAGACTTCGCCGCTTGGATCCCCGGTCGAGCATATGGCCTGTTCAGGAATCTCGGCGCACACCGCGTTTGGGTTCAGTTCAGCGCAGGAACCGTTGCTATCGCACGGCGTCGTGCAAACATCGCAGATACAGCTGAGTGAGCCGCAGTCATTGTCGCTTTCGCATTGGGTCAGGAAATGCGTCTCACTATAGATCTGCCCGTCGGACCCGTTCTCGCTGCACGCACCCAAGAGCAAGACAAGCGCCACATATCGGGTTGGGGGGCCCAAAAGACGCATCAGTCACCGTCCTCGACCGCGAACATCTTGGACACCTGTCCGACATAAAACGTAATCCTCTTGAAGG
>CAZDBH010000279.1:0-11379 GCA_964503485.1 uncultured Bradymonadales bacterium
CTAAAAGCCAATGGCGGAGCCTGGAGCGCTATGCGCGACAGGCTCCTAGGTCGAAGGTCGCCGTGGTTGTGACGTCCGACATCAGCCCGACTGCGTGGGCAACACCCGTTCCAAGCAGGTGCCCGAGAACAACGTGCTCCGACTGAGGCAGTTCTGTGGGTGGAAGATCGAAGAGGCGCACTTCGGGCCCTGAACTGAGGGCGGTTGAGGGCGCCTCAGGTTCGACCACCTCGTCCGACAGCGCCCAAAGGGCGGGCAGACAGAAGAACAAGGTGACTAGAAAACGAAGCTTCAATCGCGATCGTTGCGGCATTCACCGCCCGAGCCGAACTGTACGTCATCGACGTCGAGGAACCCGTCAAAGAAATTGCGGCAGGTCCCATCCACGCTGTAACCGACTTTGATGTACATACCGTCCGGTTCTGCGTCTTCCGGCAGGCACACCTTGACGGTCTGCCAGTCGGCGCTCTCGCCGAGTTCAACCCAGCTGCGGCCTGCCGAAGCCGACGCATTGGTGCCGGTCTCGTCCAGGTCGGGAAGTGTCGCGCGATAGCGAAAACTCAACCACTCGTCGCTAGCATCGGGAATGGCGTACTGAATGAAGCGAGCACCAGTGCAGGCCTCGTCGAGACGAATCTTTAGGAAGCGCTCGTCCTCGTCATCCTCAATCGTCACATAGGGTTGGTCGTTACCGTAGTTGTATTGCAGCCACCATCCAAAGAGTCCCTCGCTGAAGTCGCCGTTAGTCAGTCCACCGCTGGTAGAACAATCGCTGTTGTCCACCAACTCAGCCCGTCGCAGACCGATAGTGCCGATTGGGTCGCCCTCGTCGCAGTCGAGTTGCTCGTTGCCTGCAGGTTCGCCCAAAGTGATTTCGAGGGTCTGGCTCGACCCGTAAGCCCAAGGTGGCAGACAGTTCACTACGGTGTGCAGCCCTTCTGACTCCTGCTCGTTGTTGATACTGTTGAGGTCGTCGGTGCCAAGCCAGATTTTCCACGGAAGTCGTACGTCTGTCTCGAGCTCGACCTCGAGCGCAAGCCCATCATCCCCGCTTCGCCAGGGCACCGCGATGGTTTGGGACAACACGGTGCCGTCGCACGACTCCTCGATGATGGCCCGTTCGTAGAGGTAATCGTCGCCATCAGCAACGACACCCCTCGAACCATTACCCCAACGCTCGTCGACCTCCCAACCACTCGTGTCCCCACTCGAAAACTCACTGTTCTCAGTGTTGTCAGCCAGCTCCGGGCATTCTTCGGCGGTTGCCTCTCGAATACTCAGTTCGGTGATTTGGCTCAACCACGTATAGGCTCCAGTGCACTCTTCACCCCCACCGGGGCCGCCCGGGCCCGTGCCGGCTACTGTACCGAATGAAAGCTCGAGGGTCTCGCCGCTCTGGTAGGCCCACTCGGCGATGCATACCTGAACGGAGGAAGTCGCGACCAGAGTTTCTCCTTCGTCGTCTTCGTTGTCGGGCCACAAATCTGGTCGGGCGAGGAGTCGTCCACCGAGCCGTAATTCGGGGTCGACGTCACCGTTTAGATCGCAGGGGTCGTTTTCGTAGTCGCAATCGGTGACCTCCCATGCTGCGGTGATTAAGAGCGGGGCGTCCGGTTGCTCATCCGGCAGGTCAATCGAGGCCGAGATGCCGGTGTCCTCACAGCCGTCTATGCTGGTACCCGTCACCGATTCGCCATCTTCCGAGACCTCCATGCCGCCGTAGGTCGAGAAGCGTTCGTCGTCGAATGGGGTGTTCTCGTGTAGCACGCCGACATCGCATCCACCGTCATTGTAAATATAGCCTTCCTCACAGCTGCACGATGCCCCAGCATCCCCGATTTCACATCCGCGATCGCCACAGGCAGCCTCGGCGCATGGGTCGGCCGCGTCGCCGTCTGCTGCGTCCTCGACGCTGTCAGAGGTGTCTTCGGCGGTGTCAGGAGTATCTTCGGCGGTGTCAGGAGTATCTTCGGCCGCGTCTTCGGAAGAATCTGAGGAATCGTCCTGCGTGTCTCGAGTGTCTGAGGCCACGTCCGCTTGCGCATCTTCGGTCGCGTCGTTCTGCACATCAGCTGACGAATCCGCCACGGCTTGGTCTTGCTGGTCGTCGCTGGTGGAATCCGAACAGGCCGCAAGGGTGAACATCATTCCCAGAACCAAGCCCCAGGACGGCTTTCGCCCCAGTGTGGTAGCTACACCGTTCGCTTTCCATGCTAATCGAACCATTGTCCCTCCCGAGCGCCGGTTTGGCGCCAACTGATCGTCCATACTAGCGATGCTCCGATCGATATGCCAACGTGTTCGTGGGCCTCTGGGCAACAACAATGAAGTTAGGAGGACGGGATGGTCACGCTCTGGCGTCTTCCTCTGTGTCGAACGGGTTCGGGTTCAAGGCGGGCTCGGGGCTTAGAAGACGCTGACGCCGCCGGCTGCTAGCCAACAAAACACGAGAATATCGAAAGGAAGGTGAAGGCGAGTGTGAAGCAATGGCCGCATCTCGTCACGGCCGTCGTCAAGCCGGATTGACGCGCAGGTGGAAGGATTTGTCGTCAGTCGAACGTTAGCTGGCGAACGTTGCCCATTGGCCGGACTAGGGGCCGTACGGCCAATCCGAGGCCGAACCACTCATATCGAAGTAGTCGGAGGTCGAATCGAAGTAGGAGCCGCTCGGGGCGTTGTTGCTGTTCGGCGTGCAGTCATCTCCGACGTAGTCGTCGGGTGAGCTGCTGCAGGTGAGTTCGATAAGACCGGCCTGGATACACACCACCCCAGATCTGGATGAATTCTGATCGCCGCCGGTCATTCTCCGCCTGGTGTCAAGTTCTCTTGTCACCACCCGTGTGACCCTAGAGTCACAGTTGCAGTGTGAAAGGTGAAAACCCCTATTGAAACAAGTGGTTACGAGGCGGTTTGAGGGCTTCGTAGGTGGGTCATGTGTCCAGGTCGTAGTCAGTTCTCCGTTGGATGGCGGCCACTTTCGAGCGGTCGAAGCTGACGGTCCAGCCATGCATCACGCCGTTTGTTCTGTGGTTGACTGGCTGAAAGGTCGGACCATCCGAAACTGGCACGGCATTCGCAAACGATCCTGGGCACTCAGCATTACGAAATGGCAAACCAGTTGCGAGACTGGGACGCAAAGCCACGGGTCTCAACGAGACAGCCGGGTTACCGAGAGAGGCAGTTATGACCCCCCAAGAAGACGCTCAGCTCAAAATCACAAGGGACCCTCCGCGCGGATATGTCATGAGAAGTCGGCTACTTCGGTTGGCCAAGTGGATACCCGTCGCTGTTGGTGTGGGCTTGGTGCTTCTGGGGCTGACTCTGGATGCCTCGCCCAAGGCAGCGGAGAACGAGAGCCTGGGGGTTACCATTTACGGTCAGGGGGTTGAGGCATCGACTGAACTGGACGTGTCGACAGGACACTACCTAGTGCGGGCTAGTGGTGAGGTAGAGGATGGGCAACTGACAATGGTGCTTCGTGCTGAGAACCTGTCGACCATCGAAAAGTATCTCTGTGTTGTCTCAGCCCCGGTCGACGCACCTGACGGCGCCTGGGTCTCTGGCCGGACTTATGTTGTGGTCGGCAACGAGACAGCAATCCGAATGGCGGTGACCATTTCGAGTCCCAGCGGTCGATCGCCTCTCGGGCCGCAAGGCTAAGCAGCCATTCTATGTCGACACCGGCCATTGGTTTCTATGGCAAACCGACAACCAAACTCTCGAAGCGTGGGGCTGCCTGGGGAGCGAAGAGAGCGAGGGTTCCGGAACCACGAGCGGGCCGACGGAGCGGGCCGACAACCTATGGCCTACTTCAGGGGCCTCCTGCGTGTTACCCTGGCCGGAATGAACAAACCAACCCATGACCGAAGACTGAGAGCAGCTCGATGACCTTCTGGGATAGCGGGTTCGTGCTCACGCTCTTGCTTCTCTGCTTGCTCCTGCTGGGCGCGAGCGCGCTCCGACGCAGTATCAAACCGCTCAAGCGCCTCGGCATCCCCGACAGCATTGTGGCCGGTGGATTCGGTCTGCTGTTGGGGCCCGGCATTGTCGGGCTGTTGCCGCTCCATCAGGGCACTCTCGAGGGCATCGTTTACCACGGTCTCGCAATTCTCTTCATCGCCGTGAGCCTTCGCGCACCGATCAAAGGTCGCAGCGCCGCTGAGGCAGTTTCCTACGGCTTCACCATCCCAGTCATCGCCATCGTCCAATGCATGATTGGTCTTCTCGTCGTGCTCGGCCTGACCACGTTCGCAGATCAAACTCACCCCGGCCTTGGGCTACTGCTCCCGCTTGGATTCCAGCAAGGCCCCGGCCAAGCCCTGTCGCTGGGCAAAGCCTGGGAGACAACTGGCTTGATCGACGGGGCGCAGTTGGGGTTGATCATTGCGTCACTCGGATTCGCCTGGGCGGTCGTGATCGGCGTGCCGCTCGTGGCCGTCGGCAAGAAGCTGGGTTGGGCAAAGGACCTCGGTCTCTCGAATCAACCGAGCGAAGCAATCGAACGCAAGGATACACCCGAACTGCACACAGAGATCGGTGGCCTCGAGCCGCTTACAAGCCAGATTGCCGCGATCGCGATCGTCTACTTGGCGACTTACGGGGCAGTTGTCGGACTCACCTCCCTGCTCGAAGACAAGCCCCAAATCGCGGCCATGGTTTGGGGCTTCCACTTCGTGATCGGTACCCTAATCGCCCTGGCCGTTCGCAAACCCTGGCGCCGGATTGGCTTTCTGCCCACGCTCCACGACGGCCAGCTGAGCCGAGTCTCAGGAGTCGCGATTGATCTGATGACCTGCGCTGCCCTGGCAGCTGTCTCGATCGAGGTCCTTTCGTCAAATCTCGTTCCAATCTTGTTGCTGACCACCTTGGGCGGCGTTGTGACCTTGTTCGTCATCGTGTGGTTGGCCCGCAGAGCCTATCCAAACGCGCCCCTCGAGCACGCAGTCATGCTCTTTGGTACCGTGACGGGGACATTGCCGATGGGCCTGGCCCTACTCCGACTGCTCGATCCTGAACTCAAAGGTCCGGCTGCGACCAGTGCCGTAGTCGGGTCGGCGATAGCGCTGCCGCTCGGTGCAGCGCTGTTGATCGTCGTGTTGCCCTATTCGGTTACCCACTATCCAGATGGCTTCCCCGGCGCCGTGTGGACGACGCTCGGTATGCTGGTGGTCTACTTGGGGGGCTTGCTCGTGCTCTGGCGGAAATTCGGGCCACTGCGCTTCAACAGGCCGCTGTTGAAACTCTGGCCTAGAGAGTGATGATTTGTAGCGCTCTTGGTTTCTGCCCTCGAGTCGAATAGCTCTCAGCTCTCAGCTGGCGCAGGGGGCTTCGGGAATCCATCTCGTTTCAAGAACAGCGGCGGCGGCGGCTACCGACGACCACGACGAACAGGGCAAAAACTAGGCTTGGGGGAAGCCGTCGCTCGGCCGTGGCACAACCACAACCCGTATCTGTTTCAGTGGTTTGTTCACTACCCGAGTCGGCCTGCGCGTCGTCTTCTGGGGTTTCGTCAACGCCAGCATCAGGTTGCAGGACTTCATCACCCTCGGCTTCTGAATCGACAGACTCGCTCTCGTCTGGATCGGCGACCGCGTCAACATCTGCCGAGTCTGTGTCGGAAACGTCCGGATCGGCCATATCGGCTGCTTCGGGAGCGTCACCTGCTATTTGCCCGTCGTTGCAGAGAAACACCGTGCTCGAGACCTCGTCCGCGTCCAGAATGCCCTCACGACCGCCAGCGTCGGTTCCAGAATCCAGGCGGACACCGCCCGCCTCACAGTTGTCTCCGGGTTCTTCTTCATCGGTCCGGACTACGAAGTTTTGGTGCGAAGCGTCTTCACAGAGTGTCGCTTCTGCGTCGACTTCTGCGGGGTCGAGCACGCCATCTTGGGCAGTTCCGCCCGGTTCGCCGTCATCGAGCCCCTGTTGCAGTCTCTGGGCGTTGTCCTCGCAAGCCGTCTCGTTAGGGTCGAGCTCGTCGAGAAACAGCAATCGAGTAGGTTCGGCTTCGTCCCCATCGTAGAAACGCAGAGCCCCGGTCAAGCCGCCTTCTGCCGAAAGGTCGAAGAGTGGCGGACTCGAGATGGTCACAACCGGCGTGTCGATCATGATATCGCCAGCGTCTCCTGTGGTGTTGTTGCAGGTACGAATCGCGATTTCATCACCAGAATCGGGGGCCGCGAACGCGAGTGAAACGTGGGCTACCAAAAGGATGTCGTTGGACCTCTCGGGGTCAGCACTACAGGTGGAGAGTTCCGAGTCGTTCCTGACAGAAAATGTGCCCGCATCGACCTCGATGCCCACGTCTTCGTTCGGCGGGACATCGACCGAGATTGCGCTGTCTTGCAACAGGACAGTCGGGGCACTGAAGAAGGCACTGGTGTTGGCATCGATGGTGTCGGTCACGACAATAGACGCTTCAGCATCGATGAGTCCGATGACGTTTCCAGCAAGGGAGTGGATGCCGCCAGACGCCTGCTCGCCGTGCCCCACAACCTCGAATCTCGCGCCGTTCTTCGTCAACAGGGTGTCATCGACGTTGAGCGAGATACCGAGCGCTGAGCCGGTCTCAGCACGGCTGGCGAGAGTGGCCCCGGCAAGTGAAAGGTAGGCAGCGGCGACAACGAGCCGACCGGCGTCACCGACCTCGCCCACAGCCGCTACTTCGCCTTGACTCATAGCGAAGGTGTCGGTAATGGCGATGTTCAACTCGCCGCCGACGATATTGGTGTCGATCACGGTAATGGTGGAATCTGTCATTGTGAGGTTGTCTGCATCGATGTGCAACGAGACGGATGGTTGCCCGTCTCCGGTTGGGACGGACCTCAGGTGACTGCTCATCATTTCAACGGTCTGAGCGGTGATTTGCAAGGGTGTGACAGTCGGGCCCGCCCCGATCAAATGCAAGGTCGCATCTTCCAGTTCGAGCCGGTCGGTGTCGACGAAAACATGCCTGACGGCCACTTCTCCAGTCCCGTGGGCAGACAATTCCGCGCTGTTTCCGTCGAGTTGGTCGGCGACTCGGAGCAAACGCGTCGCGTTGATCGTGACCATGTAATCGGCTGAGTCGAGGCTGCCCTGCCCGACTACCATAGTTGAACCGGTCAGCGTAATGTCCTGCCCAACTATGCCGATCGGGGTGCCGACACCCTCTTCGGTCAGGCTCTCGACCACACTGTCGTTGAGCTCGACGGTGACACCATCTATCTCGATCTCGGGTCCAGAATTGGTCCCTTCGGTGACGGTTCGAACCGCGGAATCGGTAATAGTCAGGTCACCTGAGGAACGAATCGAGAGGCGAGAGGCATCTGTGTCTGACAGTACCGCTAGCCTCGAGTCATCTGTGGCAGTGAACGTGTCGACGAGTATCTCGAGGGTTGGCGGGACCATTCCGTAGCCTCGGGTCACGATACTGCCTTTCACGAGGCCGATGACATTGCCGGCGAGCTGGAGCACGCCCGCCGGCATCCCTCGCCGCCCTGACTCTGTGTTTACGCCCGAGTCGTCGACTGTCATCGTGTTGAAAGAAAAGTGGTGCGTTCCCCCGTTCACCTCGAGGTAGGCCCCATCGGTTATCTGGATGTCGGCTAGAGGTCCCTCCCGTTCAAAGTGCCCGTCGCTTGGAGTCACCGAAAAACCCGTGCCGACCGCGTAGAAAAGCATGTTGCCAGGATCGGCGACCATTCGAGAACCGACAATTCGGATACCACTCCCCATGAGGGCGAGTCTGCCGTTCTCTGGCGAGATGTACTCTAGGTTTTCCCAGAGAATCGAGCCGTCCGACTCGACGGCGCGGAAGGCGGTAGGACCATCACTCGAGAGCGTTCCATCCAAATCGCGGGTCCCGAAACTGTCATCGCCGAAAGCAACTTCGTCGGCAGTGGTCAGCAGAAGCCGACCGCCTGCTCCTGGGTTTGCGCGAACCTCGAAACCCGCCGGGCTGATCAGGGTCACATCGACGCCATAGTCGAAGGTGAGCGGCCCGTCGAACACAGCGGGCTCCCCACCCGTGACCCTGATGTAGACGTTGGACACACCGCTCGGCAAGCCGACCGTGCCGTTGTCTCCATCAGCCAACGACAACTCCTCGAGGCTGAGGAAATAGTTGGTATCTCGAAGCGCTCCGTGGGCCTGAGTAAGCGCATAGGTCGGGCCAGCCAAAACCTGGCGCGAAACCAGGGAGCCGTCCACAGTGATTCCCGCACTGGCCGTGGGGGCTAGCAACGACAACGCTGCAACCGCGATGATGAGTAACGTCGTTTTCATTGTTCTCGGCGAGGGAACAGAACACGCATTGCGACACGCTAGTGGTTCGTCCGACATCACGCAAGCGCATTGCTTCGCTGCGCCCACCCAACGACTGATGAACCGAGAAGACAGGTGGGAACTCGTTCTGCCAGCTAGTGAGTCGGAGACGTCAATAGTTCCGGCAACGCTGCCAGCGCTTCGGCTAGGGGAACCACCTCAACCCCGTCGGAGTATCGTCGGTCGGGCCCACCATAGAGCATCAACGTACGGGCCATTGGGTAGTCGCGTTTGAAGGCGGCTAGGCCCCGGAAATCTCGCCTGCGAAGACGCCCAGTCCGCTTGACCTCGATGGCGATGAGTCCCCGTTCGCCGTACAAAACAAAGTCGACCTCCAACCCCGTCGACGTACGCCAATACGATAGGGTGAATCTGAGATCGTGATAGTGGTTGATTGCTCTCAATTCCTGAAGAACCAACGTCTCGAGGGCGGCGCCGTCTATCTCCTCTGGCGAGTCGAGCGGACCGGCCGGTCGAATGGCGCGAAAGACACCGACATCGAAGAAGTAGAACTTGGGATGCTGCGTGAGCCTTCGCCGGGCGCGTTTTGTGAATGCTGGCAGCATCTGTCCGAGTAGCAAATCCTCGACAATCGAGAAGTAGCTCTCGACCACCTTGCGGTCCACAGCGCATTCGCGTGCGACCGATGACTTGTTAAGCACTGCACCATTCGCCAAGCTGGCCGCCTCGAGGAAGCGAGTGAACGCACCCAGATTGCGTGTGAAACCCTCCTGCTGCACCTCTTCGCGAAGGTAGGTCTGGACGTAGGAACTGAGGTAGCGCTTCGGGTTCCTACTGGTCACAGCCATCGGCAGATGGCCAAAGAGAAGAGAGCGCTCGAAGTCAAAGCTGTCTCCCAACTCAATCGCGGTTAGGGGGTGCATCCAGTAGGTCAGCGCTCGCCCAGCGAGCAGGTTGACGCCGCCACGCCGCAGCTTGCGGGCACTCGACCCGGTAAGAATGAACCGCCACCCCTCTAGTTCTATGAGCCGGTGCACCTCGTCGAGCAAACTGGGCACCTTCTGAATCTCATCGATGACAATGAAACCGGAATGTCCGGGAGGGACCCACTCCCGAAGCCTTCCCGGATCTGCGGTCAGGCGATTGAAAGCGTCGGACGCGAGAAGGTCGACATACGGGCTGGGATGTCGCTGCCTCAACCATGTCGACTTGCCCGTGCCCCTGGGGCCAAGTAGGAAGTAGCTGGAATCCTCTGGACCTGTGAACAGTCTGGAAAACATGCAGCCAATATACATTGCAAATTGGAAGTTTGCCACCCAAATATCAATGTATGTTGGCGCTGAGAGCTGCGACTCAAACCACCGAGCATCCCTCGAGCCAGACTCCCCCTTGCTTGCGCGGAGAACTTCGGGCCTGTTAGAAAACGGCATCTACCACAGAGGTGATTCGTGGCGAAAACGCCAAAACTAGTGATCGCTCTCGATTCGGGCTCCCAGAGTTCGCGTGCACTCCTCTTCGACTCGGAAGGCAACGTGCTCGCCAAGGGCAGTCACGCCCACCAGCCGATGCGCTACCCGGTCCCCGACGCTGTCGAGCAAGACCCAATTGACATTCGCGATTGCTTGTTTCGAGCGATTCGGGACTGCCTGAAAGAGTGGGGTGGCGATCCCAGCCAGATTGCAGGAGCAGCCCTGACCACCCAACGGACTTCAATTCTAGCGGTGGACCAGAACGGGAAACCCGTCACCGACGTCATGTCGTGGCTCGACCGCCGCCGAGCAAGCATCGATTCCGAGCCGACCTGGTGGTTTCGCGCGGCACTGAAACTGCTGGGACCGAAGCACCTCGTTCCCAGGCTATTGGGCAAATCCTGGCCTCGAATCTGGCGCGATCAGTCGCCCGATGTATTGACCAAATTGTCGAAAGTCGCTTCCGTTGAGTCCTGGCTGCACCACGAATTGACTGGCCGGCTCGCCTTCGCGCCTGGCGGTGTGCTCGGCGCATGGCCGTTCGATGTGGGTCGACGCACTTGGAGTCAGTCCAAGCCAATGGCAAAGGTGCTCGGTTTTCGCTCAGAGTGGCTGCCTGACATCGTCGAAGCGGGCCACGAGCTCGGCACGCTGACGGCAGAAGCCGCCGAGAAGACGGGCCTATCAGAAGGCCTCCCTTTTTTCGCGGTAGGTGGCGACAAACAAGCCGAGGCGCTGGGTGCGGGCGTGCGCGTTGGAAGCGGAGACGTTGCTGCAGTGAGCCTTGGCACCGCCTCCGCCATTTCGATTCCTTGGCCTCGTCCGGTCGAGAGCTGGAAGTACGAATGGCTGACGATGGCCTCCGCCGAGGCCGACTCCTGGTCGATGGAGTACATGGTTTTTCGCGGCATGTGGACCGTTCGCTGGTTCGCCGAACAATTCGCTCGGGATTTGGTTGAAGCTGCCGAACAGAGCGGCCGCCCAGTCGAAGCGCTGTTGTGCGACGAGGCAGAGACCGTGCCGGCCGGCTCCGACGGTGTGGTTGTCTGGCCGAGGTGGTCCCCCACTCTGCAGCATCCGGAAGAAGTCGGAGCGGCAATCGGCCTTCGCGAAACTCATACCCGAGCTCACTTCTTTCGTGCGCTGCTCGAAGGGATCGCGTTCGACCTACGACGCGGAATGGAGATGCTCGAGGGCGTGCTCGACTGCCGGGTCGAAGAGTTGCGGGTTGGCGGTGGAGGAGCCCGTTCGACGGTCGTCGTTCAGATTCTAGCCGACGTGTTGAATCGGCCCGTCGTTCGACCGAAGTCCGAAGAGCTGTCGGCCCGAGGTGCGGCCATCGTGGCCGCAACAGGGACGGGAATCCACGCCGATCTTGCGCGCGCGGTAGCCACGATGGTCCCTAGCGCGCCAACCATCCGGCCCGATGCGACCAGCGCAGCGCGCTACCATGCAGTCTACGAAGACGTTTACAAACCGGGTCTGGAGAGCATCCGGAAGCTCGCCATCAAAGGTGGAAGACACCGTAGTTGAGGGGGCCTGGTCTGCTATTCGGGAACCGGGACGCCGTTTGCGCGGCGCCGAAGGGCACGACTAGGAGCCCGTCGCGTATAACGCCCCGGACTCCAGCCGTTAGCTTTTAGCG
>CAZDBH010000280.1:0-11363 GCA_964503485.1 uncultured Bradymonadales bacterium
GTGCCAGTGCATCTGGATTGCGTCGAGGAAGAGGATGAGACCTTCGGCTTGCTGCTCGATTCTGCGTCAGTGGTCGCGCGGCTGTTCGATGGTACAGTGACCATTCACGACGTCGAATGCCCTACCTACAACTTTGAGGTCACTAGCTCGACAGTCGAGACAAGTTGCTTCAACATCGACGGGGCCGTGAGTGAAGACGACGCGGCGGCAGTCCTGGATGGCAAAGGGCGCCTAGTCTCAGGTGCCGTCGTGATCGAGTTCAACGAGGAAGAGGAATGGGACCAGGCCGAGATTGAGTACACGCTGGACGTCGATTGGCCTGACAACGTTCGTCGAGACGAGGTCTTCCTATACTCGGGAGACGGCACCGTCGCCCCCGGATGGGCGATTACACTGGCAGCCGATGACGAAAACTACATCAAGTTCACGACGTTCAATGATGGGACCGATTCTGCCGAACACAACATCGAATCGGGCTCCGACTACCTCGATGTTGAGCACACCATCGACGGAGCCGAAAAGACCTACACAATCCCCGTAGCGGATGTGCTGGAAGCCGAAACGTCCTACAGCATTCGTATTGCGGTGGCGGTCGCCGAAGGCGAGGTCAATGAAAAGTACACTACCTGCTACGACGTCATTACCTTCGAAGATGAGATCAAATTCGCCGCTGGCGGTGAGTGACCCGGGTGGTGTTGGGCTCGCTAGTTGAGGCACCCCGGAAGCGTCTGAGCAGGCAGATGATGCCCATCACTCAATTTCGAAGGACCCCGTCGTCACGCAGCCCGGCGGTCCCTCGGCCCTGAAGCTGCCAGCGATTCGGCCGCCTGCCTCGTTGCCATCAAAGGTGTACTCGAACCGGCCCCCATCACCACTTTCGAGCAGCGTGAAATCGACACAGCTTCCCACTACCGTGCCTGTCACGGTCACCGAACCACCCGGCACCGAAACGGCCTCTGCGAGGGATAACTCGTGAACGTCTTCGTCATCGGGGTCGGGGGTCTGCTCGACTTCGAACGAGCCGGTGCGAACCAACACATACCCGTTGAAATCGGAGTCGTTGCAACTAAAGCGGTCGCCCTCGGCGCGGATTCGCCAGGTCCCGTCGACGTCGGACGGGCCGCTGGATGTACCACAGGGATCAGACTCGTAGCTGTCTCCGTCGCTCGGCTCCAACTCACAGCCGAGGGAGCAAAGGAACGCAGAGAACGTAATCAAAGAGACATACTTCATCATTCTTGTGGCGCTCATAGGATGATCCCCACACCAAAGGTCAGAGACTGCGGGTTAGACACGCCGTTCAGTTCAATGAAGGTCAGATTGTAGTCGACCGAGATTGCCAGTCGAACGGAGTACGTGCGGAGCAGGAGCACACCGACCCGGCCTGAAAGACCAAATCCCCACGACGAGTCGTCGAGGACCGTGTCGAGTTCGCTCGTGATGAACGACCCGGTCCGCAGCATGACAGGCCGGGACTCGGCGATGTATCGAGCGCTGGCGCCGCCACCGAAGAACCCCGCGATGTCGCTCATTCCCAGGATGTAGTAGGCACCAATCTCGATGGGAACTTCGAAATAGCTGCCGTCTTGATCGTCAGAGACCGAAAAGCGGGTCCCGACCCGAGGTTCCAGGGCGAAGTGGCGCGTCTCGTACCAGAAAGACAGGTCGAAAAGAATGCCGCTGGGCGCCGTGCCGTATCCATCGCCCAAGGGCGTGATGCCTCCCAGGCGAAAACCAAAGCCGTTGTCCCCCTCCCGACGAATATCGGGCTGCGCATCGTGTTCCGTGACGGTGCCGAGCTCGATCGTGTCTTCGACACTTCCGCCTGTGACGATCGCCTCCGCAATCCGGATTGCAGCTGTGTCGAGGTCCTCGACTCGGTTGATCGTCATGCGCTGACTACTGACGACCTCGCCTGAGTTGACATCCACCACAGTCACGGCGATGACGATTTCGGACCCCAGGGTGTTGAGGCTGCCATACAGGGTCACATCAGCGCCCCCGGCTTGGCCGGCGACTTGAGCGCAGACCGAATCGCTACAATCTGTCTCGACCGCGATATCGATGAACGCGACTGATTGGCGCGATGCGAGCTCACCCTGCAGCAGGTCCGAAAAAGTACCCCGCACATGGGCCTCGAGACCGTGACCGGTGAAGGGGAGCACCGCCCACCTCTCTTGGGCGTTGGCGCTGCCGACCAGTCCACAAACCAGGCTCAAACCAAGCAAAAAAACGGCCAGGGTTTTCCTCACCATGTCTTCTTCTCCGTATTCACAACTGTCGGCAAGTGTCGCTGTTCGACCACGGTTTGCCTAGGGTTTATGGTCTGAAGTACGAGCGTTTCTTGAGCAGGACGCACTTGTGTTGTCTATTGATGCTGGTACTCAGACTGACTAGGCCCAACACAGGTGCGACAATGAAACTCGTCATTATCGGCAGTCTCGCGACCCTCTACTGCGCCGTTTGGCTGGCGAGAGGGCTGACAAAGCAGTCGATCCCCGACAATCTCATGAAGATGATCGAACACACCGACGAGAAGTATCGGGTGATGATCGGAGCTTATGGGGTTGGCACGGCGATCAGCCTAGCCGTGTTGATAATGGGCTTCACGAGTCTCTAGGGCGACAGCTGTAGCGAGTCGATGAACTGGCCTAGCCCAAGCAGCATCACCGCCACCAAGGCCACCGGAATCGCCACTTTGAGGAGCCGGCGACTCGCGTGCAGCATCGAACTCAATCGACCTCGCTGAGCAAACGGCATCGCCGCTCTCGATGGACCGCGTCGAAATGGCGCCAGTAGCCGCCTGGGCCGGTCCGAATCCACAGGCTGGAAGAAGGCGCCTGCCTGGGCGTGAGATGTGGCCTCAGCTCGCCGTTCCACGTAGCCCTGTAGGAACTCTCGGTCACTCTTGGTCATACCCTCGAATTGAAGACCGAAACCAGATGGCGCCGCGGTCGCAAGACGGGTTACGGCGCCGACGATGCGCAGACTTCTTTCGGCTACGGACAGTCGAAGATGGGCTCGGGTTCCAATTGCCGGAAGCTCCTCGGTGCGAATGAAGAGACCGCTTTCAGAAACATCAGTCGTATAGTCTTGTCCCGAGCGTTCGCCCGCTTTGTATTGGACTGCCAACTGAGCAGGGACTCGGGGAACCGTTCGTCGATTATATCTCAGGAAATTCTTGAATCTGGTCATCGTAATTCCTCCTTCGAGTCCGGGGTGGGGTCAAAACTCCACACCCGGTGCCGCGTCTGTGGGGATATTCTCACCACCAACAGTGTTTTTGGGGTGTTTAGACCCCAAAACAACCGGTTTAGACCGCTTAGCCAGTAGTTTTTGCAAGGCCCATGCCGGCGTTGACCTCGGTGTCTGTCAAAACGATCACCGCTCGACTTGACGCGCCGAATCACAGCAGCCTAAATGGCCCACTATGCCGCAGACTGACCTCCAAGAGTTCCTTCACACCGTCTTTCCTTCACGAGAAGGGGTGCCCGAGCACCTCTCATTTCGCGACTACATGGACTGCTGTCTTTTTGACGAGTCGGCGGGCTACTACAGGACGGGGCGAGTGTCCTTTGGGCTCGGGCACGACTTTTGGACGTTTCCGCAGCGCATGTCTCCCACCTTTGGAACCATGTTGGCCGAGCGGGTCCTGGATCTGTGGCGCGTCATTCAATCTGAGGTGGTGGCGGTGGGCGCCAAGTTCTCGCTTGTCGAGGTCGGTGGTGGGATGGGCCAGTTGTTGGCCGACACCGTGAGATGTCTCGATCAACGCGCCAAAAGTGACCCCAATATTCAGGAGCTGATTGCACACCTAGACCCGATCGCTGTCGACCGAAGTCCCGCGTTACTCGACGAACAGAACAAGCACAAACAGGCCACCCGGGCACGTTTCATCCAGGCCGACGCAACCGACTTGGCTCAGGTTCTCCCCACCCCGTTCTTCGGGCTGGTGTTTGCCAACGAGTTGTTTGACGCGATGGCAGTCGACGCCGTGCAGGTCACAGCTGAAGGGCATCGGTCGCTGTCAGTTCTTCCATGGCTGAGGGCAGACCATACCGATCTTTGCGGTCCCGAGGTCGATGATCCGGCCAGTGGGCTGGCCGGATTCTACCCCCTTTTGGTTCAGAATCTGCCCACTTTGATGGAGCGCCTACAGGCCGACCGTCAGGCACTAGAGCGGTTCGCCTCCGGAGAAGACGTTCGCTGGACGGGCATCCTCGAACCCGTCAGCGAACCCGAAACGATCACCTATCTCTCCGATTCCGAGGACGTCCTCGTTCCATCCCAGGTGACCCAAAACAGACCCGTGTGGGTCACCTTTCCGACCGGGATGGTGCCGGCACTCGACGGCATCCGAACCTTGCTTTCAGATGGAAAGGGCGCTTTCGTGACGGTCGACTACGGCGGCATATCGAAGCATATCTTCGACAACGATTGCCGCTACCCTCACCTCAGAACCTATTGTCAGGCCCTCGACGGGAATACGGCGCGCGATGATGAGCCCGCTGACAAGGTCCACGACCCGTTCCGCGCACCCGGCTGCGAGGACATTACCACAGACATCGACTTCACCTGGATCGGGCAGTTCTTCGAGGCCCAGGGCATCGACGCAGCCTTCTACGGTCATCAAAGCGCACTCGAAACCGGTCTCGACCTGTGGAAGAAACCGCATCAGAACCAACTGATTGAAGGTCGCCGAAGCGAAGGCTTCGACGGCATGGACGCCCTGAAAGAGGCGTTCAAATTACTGCGCCGCTTTCGCTTCGGAGGCGGATTCCACGTCATCGCGGTAACAAGTTCAGGATTGGCCTCCGCATTCAGCGGGCTGGGTCCCGCAGATCCGCTATTCGAGGAGCCTGGACGGTTCTCGGTGGACCTCGACACCGGCGCACTCAGGGAGGGGATTGTAGCGGCCCTGCGGGAAGAAGGGTTCACCGACTCCCGACCAGACGAGTGGGCAGACAAGATCCTCGAAGCGCTTCACCCTTCGGGTAGTGTGATCGACGACCTAGGCGACGTGGGCCACTACAGATGGCGAGAACTCGTGCTGAGCGAGTTGGACGAGCTTTCCCAGCGAAAACAGAGAAAGCAGTCCTAGAGCGTCACTTCGCCGCATCGATTTGGAGACACCAATGGCCCAAGCCTCACTCGACCCAGTACTCCGACCCAAATCAATCGCGATCGTCGGTGCCTCCCGCAAAAGGGGGACCATCGGCGGCGAGTTGTTTGCCAACATCATGTCCAGCGGATTCACTGGGGTCGCATATCCGGTAAACCCAGTTTCGACCTCTGTCCAAGCCGTAAAGGCCTATCGGACTGTACTGGAGCTCCCCGAGGCGCCCGACCTCGTGGTGGTCGCGGTTCCGGCGAAGGCCGTCGCCGAGGTGATCGACCAGTGCATCGAAAGGGGAGCCAAAGCCGTCCTGGTGATTTCAGCTGGGTTCAAAGAGGTCGGAGGCGATGGCGTCGCACTGGAAGCTGAACTCACGAACAAAGTCCGCTCCTCCGGTATCCGAATGATCGGGCCAAACTGCCTCGGCGTCATCAATCTCGACCCGGAGGTGAGCCTAAATGCCACCTTTTCACCCAGCATCTCAGAACCGGGCCGGGTCGCGTTCATGTCCCAGAGCGGCGGGCTGGGGGTGGCGATTCTGGACCAAAGCCGTGAGCTAGGGCTCGGGCTATCGAGCTTCGTGAGCATTGGTAACAAAGCAGATGTCTCGGGTAATGACTTGTTGGAGTTCTGGGAGTCCGACGCCAACACCGAAATCGTGCTGCTCTACCTGGAGTCATTTGGTAACCCCCGCAAGTTCACGAAAATCGCCCGCAGGTTGGCCAAGAAGAAACCCATCGTCGTTGTGAAGAGCGGCCGTTCGGTAAGCGGTCAGCGAGCCGCTTCTTCTCATACCGGCGCCCTAGCGGGAATCGATGTCGCCGTGGATGCCCTTTTTTCCCAGGCGGGCGTCATTCGCACAGACACGATCGAAGAGCTCTTCAACACAGCGATGATCTTGGCGAACCAGCCAATACCAAAAGGACGGCGGGTAGCCGTTTTAACGAACGCCGGAGGCCCGGGTATCCTAGCGGCCGACGCCTGTGAATACTGCGGATTGGAACTTCCCACGCTCTCGGATGACACCAAAGCCGAACTGCGAGCAATTCTCCCGTCCGAAGCGAGTGTCACCAATCCGGTCGATATGGTCGCAGCAGCGAGCGGAGAGCAGTTCCAAGAGGCCTCAAAGATTCTGCTGGCATCGGGCGAGGTGGACATCCTCATGGTCATTTTTGTGCCACCACTGGTCACATCGCCCGATGATGTCGCGGACGCAATTGCAGCAGCAGCGGCCGTGGGCTCCGAACACACCGTAGTCGCCTGCCTCATGGGGGCCCACGGCGTCATGAAGGGGCGCCAGTCGCTCAGGGACGACGGAATCCCCAGCTTCGCCTTTCCCGAGGCCGCCGCGGTCGCTCTGTCTCGTATCGCAACCTACTCAGAATGGCGCCAGAGGCCAGCGGGGCAGCTGGTCCAGTTTGAATCGGTTGACCGAAACGCGGTCTCTACCCTTTTGGCTGGAGGTTCGGGTGAGCCTCGTTGGTTGGAGAGCCACGTTGCATCCAGCCTTTTGGCCGCCTACGGAATCCCGACAGCCTCCGTGACCTTTGCCAGGACCACAGGTGAAGCGGCGGAGGCCGCCAAACAAATCGGGTTCCCTGTGGCCGTCAAACTGGCCTCACAAACACTGGTCCACAAGACGGACGTCGGGGGCGTGCGCTTGAATCTCCAAAATGAAGAAGAGGTCCTCAAAGCCTTTCAGAACATGCGAACTCAGCTCGAGGAAAAGGGACTGCTCGACGCCATGGATGGGGTGCACGTGCAACAAATGGTGGAAGGGGGGCAGGAGGTCATTCTCGGATGCACAGACGACCCCGCCTTCGGACCACTTATGATGTTCGGTCTCGGTGGGACATACGTCGAACTACTCAAGGATGTCGTTTTCCGGCTTCATCCACTCAGAGATCGCGATGCAGAGGCGATGGTCGAAGGGATCAAAGCGCGCCTGGTGTTGGACGGCTACCGTGGGTCTGAGCCGGTCGACAAAGCCGCGATCGTCGATGTACTTTTGCGTTTGTCGCAGCTCGTGGGGGACTTTCCCCAGATCGCGGAGATCGAAATGAACCCACTTAGAGTCATGCCGGCAGGGCAGGGCGCGGTTTCGATCGACTGTCGGATTCGCGTGTATTCCGATTGAGCGGTTTCGCCGCCTCTGCCAGCGAACGGGTGGCTTTCAGCCCCTCCAGGAAACCACTCTCCCTTTGCGATTCACCCTCGTGACTCGGTAGGTCCCACTCGCGGAGGTAGCGCTCCTGCTCCAGTCGATGCTGCAACCGCTGGTCGTCCAGCAACGCCAACCGACGTGCGACCCGCGGCGGTGGAGAACACCAATCCATGGCCAAGGTTGCAGCGAGATGGGGCAGGAGGGCGTCGTGCGCTTCAGGGGTCACCATATTGTTCCCCGAAGGCATGTTTTACAGCGAGTAGCGCAACGTCATCGGCCACCACGGACCGGTTCTTGTCCTCGGGCACAGTCCAGCTACTGAAGGCCCGTTCCGTTGTTTGTTCGAGTGCCGTTTTGGCGGCCTCGTCGAGAGCCAGACCACGCGCTTCAAGCACCCATTCAAATGCGTCGGCAGCAATCCAATACCAGCTTTCGTTGCAACCCGTGGCTTCAATGACGAGGTCAATGACACCCATCGCCAGGTCAGCCATTGCTGCTTGAAATGACGATGCCTCCACCGGTATCGAGGTTTCCGCCAGGTCGGCCAATCCCACTCGGTAGCGGTGAACCGCATCTAGTTGGTCCATCACCTTGTCAAGGCAGATTTCAACCGTCGTACGCCCCGGAAGGCAATGACAAGCACACCACTGTGGATCCCACTCTTCAGACAATCCATCAAACCACCCGCCCACCTCTCGGGCCAGGAACGAGTCGAGCGGAGCCCGGGCTTGGCTGTGAACTGCATCTGGACGAACGTGATTGAGAACCTGTCGCACCATCGGGCGCAAAACGTCCGGCTGATAGGCAGCAAGCGCTTGTCTCAGTTCCTGGATCTTTTTCATTCTTCCATTCCCAGCGCCGCTCTGGTTGAACAAGCCAACATACCAGGCACCAGTCCAACAGTCTCAGAAAACATGGGTCGGGCCGAATGAGCGCGCAAATGAACATTCTCTCAAGAGTGTCTTGCAGCTTGGCGTTCCCGCAACTAAATTGCGCGGCCATGCATAAACCAATCAACGTACTCGACCAGCCGCTGAAATCCTGCTCCCACGACCCGGTAACCGGTTGGATGCGCGACGGATGCTGCAACACAGACGACAGCGACCGCGGCTCACACACCGTGTGTTGCCGAGTCGACGCTGGGTTCTTGGCCTTTCTGCAGAAGGCGGGAAATGACTTGATTACACCCGCACCGCAGTTCGGTTTCAGCGGTCTGGAGCCCGGCGATCAGTGGTGCGTCTGCGCGGCAAGTTGGCAACAGGCGTTCGAGGCCGGTTACGCCTGCCCGGTGGTACTCGAAAGCACCCACAAACGAGCGCTAGAGGCCTGTAGTCTGGACGCCCTTCTCCAATACGCTGTCGCTCCCGAAGCCTGACCACATCCCCGACTTCGACAGTCTTTCCCCCAAACCGACCAGCTGGTCGCCTACACGAATTTGCGCTTGACCTTCGGTCTGGTTGGACGTTAGTCTTAGTATGACTGACCAGTCAGTCGGAATTGAATTCGCTGCGCATGTGACTGGTTTTGGCTTGTGGAGATTGAGATGTTACTTCCTTTTCGGCGTCCCTATACTGGCGATATCCTGTTCGGGATTGGGCCGAGATGAGCCCGAAACCCAAACACCGAAGCCTCTTGAGTCAGAGTCCGGTATGGGTAGACCCAATCGGTGGCTACGACATCCGGGCCCTCGACTACAGAGACTGCCCGCTGTCTATCTCGCCCTGGCAGTTTACCCTTCTACGAATGCCCGCAGACAGTGGCGACCACCTGGCGTACCAATGGCTGGGGCTGGAGGATGACACCAGCGGAGCGCGCTCTCAGGAGTAGCTCTGAAGGAGTCGAGCAGATAGCATTTGCCCGAGTTCGGGACTGAGCGCGTCAACCGAGGACCTTCAGCCGATTTCCAGTTCGGACGGCGGTTACGGTCCAAAGGGCATCGACAACACCGGTATCTCGGCGTGCCTCACGACGTTTTCCACCACAGAACCGAGTAGCAGATGCTTCAGACCCGTTCTTCCGTGGGTCGCCATCACGATCAGATCGCACTCCGTCTCTTTGGCCACTTTGCAGATCGTGGTTGCGGGATGGCCGTTGAGGATGAGTGCCTCCGTTCGATTGTCATACATCAAGCCGAAGTCCTTGATGATCTTATCCAACTCCGCCCGAGCGCCACCCATTGGATCACCATGGTAGGTCGCAAAGGCCTGCAGCTCACCGAACCAAACGTGCAGGAAGACCAACTCCGCCTGGTCGAAGTGTTCTCCTGTCCACATGAGTGCTGAGCGCGAGAAGTCCGAGAAGTCGACGGGAATCAAGATGCGGTTGAAGTTCTTCATCTCCAACTCCTATGCGATGCGTATTCCCGTCCTATCGGATTTGCGTGCACGTTTCAGGCCGGAGATTGAATCATAAAAATTCGAGCAAATCGCCTTGCTTGCCCCTCTTCACGTGACTAGATCGGACCCAGTGCACAACTCCCTTTTCGTTACGAATCGGGAGCAAATGTTACGAATCGTCCCCAAAATGAATGAGTTGTCACCCCAATCTTCTGTCAGCGACTCCCCCTGGAAGGCCCGTCGCTCGCTCTGCTCACTCGGCCCTCCAGAGGACTCCGTGCCTCCAGAAGGCTCGAGGCCGACCGGTCGCAATAAGCCTCCGCTTGAGCGAATGGCAAATCGCAACCGGAAGATTCAGCTTGACCGCCAACTGGGTCGTCGGTAATGTGTGCGTATGACTGACCAGTCAGTCGGAATGATTAAATGGTGCGAGTGTTACTGGTTTTTCGAATGGAGATTGCAATGTTGACGACGCGTGGTGTGCTAACCGGTGTGATTCTCTCTGGACTCTTCTTCCTGTCTGCGTGCGTTGGGGTCGAGCCTCAGCAGAAGGGCGACGAGGACGACTTTCCTCAAAACGGCAGTTTCGACAGTTGGTACACTCCCACCGAGCACGGTGAGTTGCCCTTTGGAAGCCAGGCGGCAGCATCGTTGACGGCAGACCAGTCTTACCATGTGTGGGATTTCACCGTAGACGGACCCGCACACGTCGCCCTCACCACCGGTTCGAGCAATCTCGCGCTCGATACGGTGATGTATCTCTACCGGCAGCGCGACGACAGTTGGGGTTCCTACTACTCCCGCAACGATGACTTCGGCACTGGAGTGTTCTCCCACATTGACGCCGAGTTGGATTCAGGGACCTACCGGGTCGTTGTAAAGGGTTACAAACGAGCACTGAGAGGGGAGTTTTTTCTGCAGTCAGAATGCGACGGCACGGGTTGTCCGAGCCGCGACTGGTCGGTTCCAACCCACTATGGTGACAGCTGCGTCCCAAGAGTGCTCGACGTATTGCTGTCTGAGTATCTCGACAGCGAAGTCTACATACTGGCTACCGATGGGCTCGACCACATCGCAGAGCCGCTGCGCGCTCCAATACAAGCGACAATTGACGACATCGCCCCTTGGGATGACGACGAGTGGGCGGGGGAGCTCGACGTCACCTGGCTCGAGGGCGGGACACTGGTCTATGTGAGTGACGGGGAGGACGTTTCGATTGGATTTCTATTCGACAAACTCGGTCGTCTCGTGCTGCAGCACGTTACCGACCAGACCCCCTGGACCTATTGGTATTGCGGAGAGGAAGACGAACTCGGTGACCTAGAACCCGATGGATTCTGCGTGGATGAAATGTTGCGAGCGTTGCCTCACAAGAGTAGCGATACGACCGACAGCCGCGGAACGGTCGCGGTAGAGGACGGGGAGGCACCTCAGGGTGTGCTCAACGCCGCCTGGGTATACCGAGGTGATCGCTTCGGGGCCGCCGACGTACCGCTCAACTACAGCTACACTGGTTGGGATTCCGGCGGTCAGGTCAGTCTGTGGTCTGAATCGACCCGGCAGCGCGACTACGTCGTTACCTACTCGCCCTACACACACCGACGACTCGTGGTGTCGGAATCGGACGCCGTCCTCGGAACGTCCTTCGTTTGCCGAATCTTCGTGGGACAGGACTGAGACCGCCGAGCGCCGCAGGACTAGGAGCCCGTCGCGTATAACGCCCCGGACTCCAGCCGTTAGCTTTTAG
>CAZDBH010000281.1:0-1454 GCA_964503485.1 uncultured Bradymonadales bacterium
GCTAAAAGCTAACGGCTGGAGTCCGGGGCGTTATACGCGACGGGCTCCTAGGCAGTCACAACTCGAGGTTAAACTGATGAAGTGCCAAACTTTCCTGGTCGCTCTCGCCATGTCTATCTTGGTGCTGGGCATTGGCTGCAAGGAGGCGCCGGAAGAGGCGCAGGAGACCCAAGAAGGCGAGGAGAACCAGGAGGCTACATCGCCTGGTGAGTCTGAGGAGACCCCCGAGACTCCCTCCCTTGGCTCCCCAACAGCATCCGGTGAACTGCCTTCGACGGTGAACACTCCGTCCCCCCACGGAACCGAAGTGGCTGCGAACACGCCGAATGGCGATCCGAGTCAAGTTGATCAGGCCCAGGACCCGGCACACGGGCCCCATGCGGCGACCGATCCAACGGGCGATCCAACCGATCAGGGGCCGTCCAACTCACAGGAGGAAGCGGCAGCCGGAGAGGTTCTACTGTCTCTTGGGCAAGTTTCCGCGGGGACGACAGGCCTCGAGCGAACTGTGGGGGTCGTGATGACTACTTCGGCAGATGTGGCCGGTTTCCAGTTCCTGGTCGAGGGGGCCACTCTGACCGGATCCGGCGGAGGAACCGCAGCGCAGAACGGTTTTAGTGTGTCCACGAGTGGTGGCGGTGGGGTAGTTGGCGTGTCTTTCTCAGGTACCTTGATTCCTGTCGGTGGCAGCGTTCTGACAGAGCTCACTTTCGTACCGGAGCCCGGTGCTGCCGAGCTGTGCCTCTCGGGCGCTGTGATTGCCAATCCCCAGGGTGAGTCGCTACCTGTGCGCTCCGGCGCGTGTGCGCCGCTTTGAAGGCGCTGCAAACTCACAGATTCGTCCCTTACCTGGCAACCGTGACAGCGTTGTTATGCCTCCCAATCGGTTGCGGAGACGATGGCGCGGGAGTTACATCGCCCGCCGACGAGTCTCCCGATGCCACAGAAACAGACGTCGCAACCACTGACAGCATCGGCCAGGATACAGGGGATGTCTTAGAGGCCGACTCCGAGGTCTCGCAAGATGCGGACGTTGACCCCGATCAGGCCCTTGATGAGGCGGAGGAGACCGACTCGACGGACACAACGACGACGGACCAGTCCGACGTAAACGACGCCACCGGCGACGCTGACGCCACCACAGAGCCAGTCGTGGGTGACTGCCCCGAGAGTGATTCCGGGGCGGCGCTCGCTTTCGGGACCATCAACGAGGCAGACAAGACCCTCGACATTCTGCTGCGAAACTGTGAACCGGTCGCGGGTTTCCAGTTGGACCTAATCGGCCTTGAAGTGGCTTCCGCTGCTGGCGGGACGGCTGGAGAAACCTTCAATTCGCTGAGCACGAACAACCCGCCCACGATCGATGGCGGCAGAGTCGTGGCTGTCGACCTCGGTGGAGCCAGCATCGGGCCAACCGAGGGCAACGACACCCTACTGATGACGGTGACGTACAC
>CAZDBH010000281.1:1469-11361 GCA_964503485.1 uncultured Bradymonadales bacterium
GTTATGTCTGGTTTCACCGAGATCTGTTTCGCCGGGGTGGTCTTTTCGTCACCAGGGCCCGACCCACACCGGTTGGACATGGTCGTCGGAGACTGTCTCCAGCTCTGACAACTGTCTTCCGGGCTCTTCATCACATTTGGGCTGGCTCCTTCCGCCGACCTGGGCTAAGTTCCCTGCCGCGCCGCCGAGTGGCGCGGATTCCCCCGTTTGATCGAGGGGTGTGATGAAGACCGCACTGATACTGACATGCTACTTTCCGCCGGCTTTCGACGTCGGTGGCAAACGTGCCTACCGCTTTGCCCGCTATCTGCCGGACTGTGGTTGGCGCCCGGTGGTCGTCACTGCGCCGGTTCCCACAAAACGCCCCATCGACCCAAGCCCGGTTCAGCTCCCGGCCTCGGTGCAGGTACACAGAAGCTTCTATCCATCGTGGTGGCCGGAGCGCACGAAGCGTCCGTCGGATGGGACGGTCGCTTCACCCGTCTCCGAACGAATCGGTCAGGCCCCAGTCGGGGTGCGACTCAAGCGGCAGTTTGCTGTCCCTGGTGGTCGTGAAGCACTTCTGGCGCCGCTGGTTGGCAGACAGGTCGCAAAGATTGCGAAAGATGTTGGCGCCGACATCGTATTTGCTAGCAGCAGTCCCTATGCGGCCTTGTTGTACGGTCGTCAGGTCGCCAAGCGTACAGGGCTTCCTCTCGTTCTGGACCTGCGCGATCCCTGGACCCTCAATTTTCTCCACAGCAAACGGGCCGGATGGGTACAGCGGGCGGAGCAGAGGCTCGAGGAGCGCCTCTTTGGCGAAGCTGATCGGGTTACTCTGACCTGTTCCGAGGCGTCCGCTGCGTACAGGGCACGCTACCCGGAGCTGCCGTCCGATCGGATCCACACAATCTACAATAGCTTCGACCCAGTCTCGCGCCCCGAGCGAGGCAAGGCCGCCGGACCACTACAGCTGGTGCACTTCGGGAATTGCTACGGCCCTCGTCGAATGGCACCTATCCTCAGGGCCATCGCACGTTTGAGGGATTCTGGAGTAGCGGCTGCGGACGACGTTCAGATTGTAAACCTCGGAAGGCCGGCACAGGAGGATCTCACTCTTGCCTCTGAGCTCAATCTCGAGGGCGTCTACTCGGCTACGCCCTTCGTGCCGTACGAAGAAGGGCTGAACATTCTCGCCCGGGCTGATTTGCAGTTGCTTCTGGCCTATGGCCACGAGACATTGTTCATCCCAGCAAAGTTCTTTGACTACTTGCTCACAGGGAGTTCGATTCTGTGTCTGTCGGAACCCTCGGAACTGACCGAACTCATCGAGCGCACTCGATCGGGATTTTCGGCTCGGCCAGATGACGTCGAGCAGGTAGCGCGGATCATTGCAGACACCCTCGAGGCAAAGCGTGTAGGAGCTGAACTGACGACACCAGATACCCAGGAAATCGAGGCCCTATCGTCGCCCGTAACGGCTCGCCAGCTTGCAGCCCTGTTTGACCAGGTGATTTTGGAGCGAAGCACTTGAATCCGACCATTTCTACAATTATCCCGGTTCGCAACCGAAGCGGCGTTCGTCTGCTCAACTGTCTTGGTTCCCTTCGCTGGCAAGATGTCGACACCGACCACGAGATCATCATCAGCGACTTCGGAAGCGACCTTCCGCACAGCCAATCGATCGATCAGGTGGCTGAGGAGCTGGACGTTCGCATTGTGCGGACCGCCACTGACGAGACTTGGAATCGGAGTAGGGCGCTGAACATCGGGATCCAAGCTGCGGCGGGCGACTATGTTTTCTGCACCGACGCGGACATGATTTTTCAGCCGAACTTCGTGTCCACACTTCTGGCGACCCATCGGGAAGCGTCAAAGGACGTGATGATCCACTGCAGATGCCACGACCTGCCGGAGGACGTCCCCGAAAAGGAATGGGCCGCCCGTGACTTCGAGGAACTTCGGTCTCAGGCAACAGTCCGTGCTGTAAGAGGGACTGGTGCCTGCCAGTCAGCAACTCGGGAGTTTTTTGAGCGGGTTCGTGGCTACGACTAGAAGTTCATGTTCTGGGGCGCTGTGGACGTCTACATGACGGCTCGCGCCGAGCGGTTTGGCCTCGACATTCACTGGGTGAGCAACGCTACATCGATGCTTCATCAATGGCATCCGACGATGAAACACGATCGGCGCCTGCTGTGGCGGGTCAATCGCTGGCGTTATCGGCTGACCAAACACATCATCGTGAAGAACCGCAGCGGTTGGGGGACCTTGCCCTAGGGCCGAAACAACGACAATGCGAAAGTTCCTCTACATCACCCCGTATTTTCCACCCATGAGTCGGGTCGGCGCGCTGCGGCCCCTCAAGTTCGCCCGGCATCTACCAGACTACGGATGGACCCCGGTGGTGCTTTGCGACATGTGGAAGGGAGCTGCGATCGACACGAAGCTTCTCTCCGCGGTGCCAGAGTCCGTGCCGGTCGTCAGGAACTACACTCGAGGTGCCAAGAGTGCGATGAAAGAGGCGTTGGATCCGACGGCGTCGGCGGCGAAGAAGGGGCCTCGGAAGTCCGGCCCGGGCCTGGAACGATTTGTACCAAAGTGGCTCGACAACCCAGAGATTTTACCCTTGAGCGACCACGCTCTGGCGATGCCCTACTCGGTCAAGGCAGCTCTCGACCTGTTGGAGCAGGAACCCTGCGATGCGATAGTGGTCAACGCCGATCCATACGAGGCCCTTCTGGTTGGAGCGAAGGTCGCACGCAAATCGGGTCTGCCGCTGGTGCTCGAGTTCAGGGACCCTTGGTCTGTCTGCGAGCTGCGCAGAAAGATGCGGCCGGCGCCCACCCGTTGGACAGTCGACAGAATGGAAAGACGTGCTGTCGCGGCGGCAGCCGCGGTCGTTTTGAATACCGCCACAGCGCTTGCCGATTACCGGGAGCACTACGCCGATTTGCCCCAAGAGCGGTTCCACATGATTCGGAATCACTCCGATTCCGAGCTCATATCTGCGGGGGAGGCCCCCGTATTCGATAAGTTCACCGTGTTGTTCTTGGGACATTTTCGCCGCTTCGTCGAAGGAGACGTCCTGCTCGAGATGCTGGCAGAACTCGCTGCTCGGGGCCGATCCGACGAAGTCCAACTGGTAGTCACCGGCAATTGCCCAGCCGAGTCTTACGAGAAAGCTCGCTCACTGGGGGTAGAGCACATGCTGGTGAAAAAAGACTTCGTTCCCTATCTGGAAACAGGTACCTACATGGGCGGTGCGGACCTGCTCGTTCTTTTGAACAACAGAACCCAGCAGCGCATCCCCGCCAAGTTCTATGAGTACGTGACGTCGTCGAAACCAATTCTCGCGATCGCCGATAACCATGAGATGACGACCCTCTTCAGCCAGATTCCGAACGCCGAGATCGTGGGCCTAGATGAACCCAAGCGCGCAGCAGACGTAGTTGAGGCTGCCCTTGTAGGTGACGGAGAAGCCCGCGACCCGGCCACTCAATCTGAATTCACGAGCCAGACTGCGAGCAGACGGTTGGCCGACATACTCGACAGAGTCTGCACTTGACAGATCGAGGCCAGTCAACAAGTGTTGGCGCCCACCGACAGCGGATGTAAACCAGTGATGGCTAGTACGGTAACTACAAGACACGATTGGTCGACGGCTGAAGTCGCAGAGTTGTTCGAGCGTCCGTTCATGGACCTCGTCTACGAAGCACAGACTGTCCATAGGCGCTCTTTCGCGCCCAACACCATTCAGTTGAGCACCCTGCTGAGCATTAAGACAGGCGGTTGCACCGAAGACTGCAAGTACTGCTCGCAGAGCACTCATCACAACGCGAATCTGGAACCAGAGCGCCTGCTCGACGTCGACGAGGTCGTCCAGAAGGCACGAGAGGCGAAGGAGTCGGGTGCGACGCGCTACTGCATGGGGGCAGCCTGGAGAAGTCCCGGTGGCCGCAGCTTCGATCGGGTGCTGGACATGGTTCGGGGGGTGAAGGACCTCGGACTCGAAACCTGTGCCACCCTCGGTATGCTGTCGCCCGAGCAGGCAGGACAGCTGAAGTCCGCCGGCCTCGACTACTACAACCACAACATCGATACCTCGCCCGAATACTATCCCGAGGTCATCTCGACCCGAACGTTCGACGACCGATTGGAAACCCTCTCGTCAGTCAGGGACGCCGGCATGAAGGTGTGCTGTGGTGGGATAGTCGGAATGGGAGAAGGGCGCAGCGACCGGATCGATATGCTCAGAACGCTGGCTAACCTGCCTCAGCATCCCGAAAGCGTACCGATCAACATGCTGGTGCAGGTGAAGGGGACGCCCCTCGAGAATGCGGCTAGATTGTCCGACATTGAGTTCGTCCGGACCATCGCAGTCGCTCGAATCCTGATGCCGCACTCCTACGTCCGCTTGTCGGCGGGACGAACAGAAATGGGTGACTCCACTCAAGCGCTCAGCTTTCTGGCGGGAGCTAACTCCATTTTCACAGGTGCCAAGCTGCTGACGACCCCAAACCCGGGGGCCGACCGCGACTCGAGGCTGTTCGCGGACCTCGGCCTGAGACCTCAAGCCAGCGAGCTTGAGTAGGCTGTTTCGATCCTTTAGTCTGCAATTCGTACAAAAAACTTAAGAAAGCACTCCGAGTAGCCGATACTCAGACTGCTCGAAAACTATGTGGTGCGCTGCGACTTAGTCGGGGAGGGTTGTGTCGCCGAACGCAAATGAACGCCGCTTCGATCGAGAGGCATTCGAGATACATCTCCAACGGGAGGCCCGTGGAAATGTGCCGCGGATTAGTGCGTTGTTGGGTTTGGCCTACCTTCTTATCGCCGGTCTCCATTGGGTTCTGCCTCCGGTGTGGCTCGGTGCCACAGTCACGGTCTTTTCGTTAGTCACTTCTCTACTGTTGTGGGGCGTCTTCGCCAAGTCACGACAGGCTTCGCCGACTCGGGATAACAAGCTCGCAAAAGGCATCATTTACCTGTGCACCGCCAACGTTTTGCTCAGCGTAGCGGTGGGGACGGACCACCGTATCGCTGCGGGGATGCTCGTCTTACTTGCGATTGTCGCCCTCAGTTTCGGCGAGAGGCGTTGGCTGGCGGGCTTCAGCGCTCTTACGACCATCGCCTGGGGTGTCATCGCCTGGAGTAGCCATCCGGGCACCGGTTTCGACCGAGCGTTGATCTTGGGAGCGGGTCTGGCCGGAGCGGGGGTGCTCTTATTGCTGAGCATTCAGGCGATGTCCCGCCAGTACATGTTCTTCCGCTGGAAGAGCAAGGTGCAAACCGACGCGCTCATTGAGCTGCAGTCCAAACTCGAAAGTGCCATCGACCGACTTCCGGTCCGTGGCATTGACGAGAGTGGGATGTTCCCGGCCATCTCACCGACCCCGCCAGAAAACGGACTGTGGGATTGGGACGTTGAGGCAGACAAACTATATCTCTCTGGCCAATGGCGTTCGATGCTGGGATACGAAGCAACTGAGGTCGAAGCTGACTTGGACGGGTGGATCGACTTGGTGCATCCAGACGACCAACAGCGTTTGAGAAGGCATCTGAAGCGGCATCTCAACGGCGATGATGACGAGTTCTTTTCGGACTACCGCATTCGCGATTCTGGGGGAGAGTATGTGCGGTGCAGCGCCCATGCCAGGACCAACCGCGACCGAAGCGGCAAAGTCGTTCGCTTGTCTGGAGCCCAAGCCCAGGCGACCGACGCCAAACAGACCCAAGCGCGCCTTATACGGCAGACTCACTACGACTCGCTGACCGGCCTCAGCAACCGCGTTGCGTTTAGACAAGCCGTGGAGTTGGCGGTCGCTCGCATGCGCCGTGACGCGAATACTTTCGGGGTCGTCATGCTCGGCCTCGATCGATTCAGAGATATCAACGACAGTTTCGGCCACGCTGTTGGCGATCAGCTCCTTATTGAAGTCGCAAATCGACTGGACCGCCTGGTTCGCCCGCACGACGCGGTCGCGAGGATCAGCGGAGATGAGTTTGCCGTGCTGCTCAACGAGGTGGGTAACGGCGAAGTTGCGATGCACATTGCCGAGCGGCTTCAAGAAGCAATTGTGCAGCCCTGCGTTGTGAGTGGTTTCGAGGTCAAACCGTCCGTCACTGTCGGCCTGGCCACGGGGCAGGTTGAGCAGTCCGCCGAGCAGACGATTCAGAACGCAACCATTGCTCTCAATCGGGCCAAGGCAAGAGGGGCAGGAAGCTACCGCATCTTCGACTCGCAAATGCATCGGGCAGTTCTTCACAAGCTGCAACTCGAAACCGATCTGCGTCGGGCTCTAGCCCGCGACCAGATCCGGGTATTCTACCAACCCATCGTGTCATTGAAGGACCGCTCCATCCGAGGCTTCGAAGCGCTCGTACGTTGGGACCACCCGGAGCACGGTTTCTTGACCCAGGGGCGTTCCTCGACGTGGCGGAAGAGACCGGGCTCATCCTGTCGATTGGTGCTTTCGTGATGCAGGAAGCAACTCGCCAGGTGGCTCTATGGAACCAAAAATACCAGTCTGAACACGGTATTTTCGTCAGCGTCAACATGTCGAATCGGGAGTTTGCCCAGTTCGACCTCGAGGACCGCGTACAACGATGTCTAAAGAACTCAGGACTCGTTCCCTCCCGCCTCTGGTTGGAGTTGACCGAGACCGTTCTGATCAACGAGCCAGAACGTGCTGAGGCCCGATTGGCGAAGTTGAAGGAGTTCGGAGTCAAGTTGTGTATCGACGACTTCGGTACCGGCTACTCGTCACTAGGATACCTCGCGCGCTATCCATTCGACGTCCTGAAAATCGACAAGAGTTTCTTTCTAAAACGCACCGGAAGGACCAATCTCGCAATCGTTCGGTCAATCCTCGACCTCGGCCGCAATATGGGCCTAGAGGTTGTGGCTGAGGGGCTCGAGACCGAAGATACGGCAGTCCAACTGTCTGACCTCCAGTGCACCTACGGTCAGGGTTACCTCTTCGCCAAAGCAGTCAACTCAGAAGAGGCTGAGGCCATGATCGACGGGCGTCCTAGGCTCGTCTTCATCAAAGACAAACACCGCGCATAATTTCGGTCGAGCGTTGTCCCAGGGGTACACTGAAAGAGACACTCTGCCGAGGACCATATGCGCCGTCTCAGCAGACAAATTGTTGTTCCCCTACTCGAACTTGCGATCGCCCCGATCGGAGCCTGGGTTTGGTTCGCGACGAACTCCCAACTACCGACACACGCCGCGCTGAGTGCTCTTACAGTAGGTGGCTTGGGCGTCACCGTCTTGCTGGCTCTGCGCTTTAAACGACCGGCAATCGCTCTACTGGCGGTCGCTGTACTCGGATTGTGGGTGCTCGCTAGTGGCACTCTGGATTCCGGTCAGGGCAGGCTATTGGAGCGCGCAGGTTGGATACTGGCACCTTGGCTCACCCTGGTGGTTGTGGCTGTGCGAGGGCCAATGACGTCCAGAGCGGCGTTACTCAAGGCCGCTGTGTTAGTGACACTCGGGGCCGCTCTATTGCGAGCACCGTGGCCGGCTGGGTTGCCCGCGCTCTTTCGTTGGGTTCCACTGTGGGTAACGCCCGCGGTAATCACATCACTCTGCACAGGGCTCTTATTGGTAGTCTATCTCGTACGACGCCAGGAGACGGAGCGGGCGGCACTAGTGGTACTCCCAACGCTGTTCGTCTCACTAGAGGCCCAATCCGTCATATACGTGCTGCTCGGGCTTACCGCGGCGACTGGTACATTGCTCATTGCCATGATGCAATCCAGCGCAGCGCTCGCCTTTAGGGACGAGCTGACCGGTCTGCCGGCCAGGCGAGCACTGAACGAGACCCTCAGGAGCCTAAAGGGCAACTATGCTCTCGCAATGGTCGACATCGACCATTTCAAGAAGTTCAATGACCGCTATGGTCACCAGGTCGGAGATGAAGCCCTTCGAATGGTCGCCGGCAGAGTCGCGGAGATACGCGGTGGCGGAAAAGCCTTCAGGTATGGCGGGGAGGAGTTCGCGGTCGTGTTCTCGAGAATGACAGCCAATCAAGCAGCACCACACCTCGAACAGATCCGAAAGGAGATTGCCTCAGTCCCGTTCTTCGTCCGTAGCAGCCTTCGCTCGAAGACGAAGAAGACGAAAAAGACGAAAAAGGCAACTGCCCGCCGAAGCAAAGGAATCAAAGTCACAGTATCGATCGGCGTCGCCGGAAGCGCACGGAACAAACAGCCCGAGCAGATACTGAAGCTGGCTGACAAGCAGCTCTACCGCGCAAAGAGCCACGGCCGAAACCAAGTTTGCGCGAAAGCCGCTTCTCGTCGTTGACATAATTTCCGTCACGGTGAATACACTCGCGCCGTGAACGATGGCGAAACACAAGTCCTTTCCCTCCCGCGCGGACCCCGCTACGGCGACCTCTTTGACGTTGAGATCGAATCGATGTCCTCGACCGGACGAGGCGTTGCCAAACTACCACTGAGGATTGGCCCACAAGCGGAAGAGCGAACCTATCAAGTCCAGGTTCGAAAGGCCGTTCCCGGCGACGTTCTCCGATTTCGAGTGGAGAAAAGGCGCCGACGTGTGCTGGAAGGGGGGATGGACGAGCTGTTGACTCCGTCGCCCCTTCGAACCGAAGCGCGCTGCAAACACTTCGGCCGACGCGAGCAGCCCGGAAAGGGCTGCGGCGGCTGTACGGTTCAATCGTTGACCTACGAAGAACAACTGAGATTGAAGCAGGAACACGTGGCTGGCTGCCTTCGCAAGGGGAGCGTCGACGATGTCACCGTGCTGCCACCGATAGCCCAGACTGAACCCTGGCGCTACCGGAACAAGATGGAATTCTCCTTCGCACCCGGTCCTGATTCGAGCATTGCGCTCGGGCTCTATCCCACGGGTTGGCGTCGGACCGTACTGCCCATCGAGGACTGCCACCTCCAAGCCGTGGTTGGCTCACGCCTAGTTGCGCACGTCGCTGAGATGGTGTCGCGGCGAGGTCTGGTTCCATATCATCCACCGACCGGCAGCGGATTCCTGAGGACACTCACGATCCGGGAGGGCAAGCGGACAGACGAGCGCATGCTCGAACTCACCACCACAGGCGATTCCGAGAGCACGATGTACGGAGAGGTGCGTCCTGCTGAGGAAATTGTCCGTGCCCTGACCTCAGAGCTCCTCTCGCTGGCTCGACGGCAGGGATTCACAATAACGTCTTTGTACTGGACTCGGCATGTGGCTATCCGGGGACAGAAGACGGTGTTCGAGCATCATTTGCTCAGCGGCAAGCCCACTCTCACCGAGAAGCTTCAGCTGCCGGGCCGAAAGGCGCTCTCGTTTGCGATTCACCCGAGGTCGTTCTTCCAGACCAATACCTACCAAGCCGAGGTTCTCTACGGTGAGGTGCTGAAACAAGCAGGGATTCTGGGTAGCCAGAAGCTCGGAAAAGCGCTCGACCTCTACTGTGGAACCGGAACCATCGGGCTTTGCCTGGCACCCTACGTCTCTGAGGTGGTTGGTGTCGAGCTTCAACCGGACGCGGTGAAGAACGCGATCAGCAACGCGGAATACAACGGGATCCGAAACGCACGCTTCATCTGCGGAGACGTTGGGAAGACGGTGGCATCGACGGGGCTCGGGGTGACCGATTCAGTCGACCTCGTGGTCGTTGATCCACCTCGGTCAGGTCTGCAACCCGACGCACACAAACTTGTCGCGTCGCTGAAAACAGAACAGATTGTCTACGTTTCGTGTAATCCTGAGAGTCTGGCCCGCGATCTGGCCAGGTTCCGCACCGAGGGATGGGTCGCTTCGCCCGTCCAACCGGTCGATATGTTTCCCCACACATTTCACATCGAGTGCGTCACTAGGCTTACCCGCGGCTAGGAGCCTGTCGCGCATAGCGCTCCAGGCTCCGCCATTGGCTTTTAG
>CAZDBH010000282.1:0-11353 GCA_964503485.1 uncultured Bradymonadales bacterium
CTAGGTCGCGTGGCGCTCACGATGAAACGCACCACCTACCACCCTGGCGAGACAATTCAAGGCGTGGCGTCAGTCCTTATGATTCAGCCCACACGGGCCAAGCGGATCATGATTTCATTCACCGCGCTCGAGCGATACGGCGGCGAGGAAGACAAGCGAGTCTTTCACCAATACGCCTCGACACTGGCCCCTGCAGGCGACTACACCCGAGCCCATCTACCCTTCGAACTCGCCGTGCCCGAGGACATTCACGAGCGTGAGGAGTTGCGGAAGAACCCCGGCCTCAGCTATCGCGCCCTCGATTTGTTGGCGGGGGTACGGATTCCCGCAGAACACGCCCTCGGGTTGCTCTTTCACTACGTTCCACAACCAGTCGACTACCGAATACGGGTCAGACTGATACTCCCGAACGGTTGCTCCGTGACGGGGACGAGGTTCGTCAGTGTCGAATAGCAAAACGAGCATCTGGAAGCGGCTCTCTCGTCATACAGGGATCGGGCTGGGACGCATCGTCATCACCGTCAAAAACCGCGAATACAACCCTGGAGATACGATTCAAGCCGTCGCATCCTTCCTGCTGAAGGAGCCCACCTTCGTGCGAGAAATGTCGGCATCGTTCTGTGTCGAAGGCCTGACAGACCAAGAAGGTAGAACGCCAATATACCACAGGCAGCGTCGCACCCTTGCACGGATGCGCCCCCTCGAACGAGCCCACCTCCCTTTCGAGTTCACCATTCCCGCCGACATACACGAGGAAGTGAACCGTTTGCCGAGCTACGTTAACGGGGCCCTCGACCTGCTGGGGTCCCATCGACCGACGGGAGAGCGGTTGGCGAAGTCGTACTTCAGACGCCACAGCTTCAGAAGGTACATGCTGCACGCACGTGTCACACTGCCCAGTGGGAACTGCATCTCCGGAAGCCTTGAAATCTCGGTGGAATAGTCCCCGAAGGCGCCCGAGCCCAGGCCTCAACCCCCTATCATTTCAAGGAAGGTGCTCCCCAGGACCCGCTCCCGTTCGGTTTCGCTGACCGGCAGGCGCTCGACCCAACTTCGTATCTCGCGGTAGTTGTAGGAGTGGTCATCTTCGTGGAAGCCATAGGGGCTATCGGTGCCGTACAGACAGCGCTCCGGGCCTATGCTTTTTACCGCGGACCGAACCAACGACTCGGTGAGATAGGGACTCGACAGATCGACGTACAGGTTCTTCACGGTGCGGGCGTAAGGCCACAAGTCGCTGAAAAAAGGGATACCCGCGTGCGCCGCGATGATCGGCACCTTTGGATAGGATGAACAGAGGGCCCGATAGTCTCCACACTTGCCGAAGCCCAAGTGAATCAGCACAGGCATTCCCAATTCCTCGGCGCGCCTCATGATGGGGCCGAGGACCTCGGTTTTGTAGTCATGCCAGTGGGGGTGCAGTTTGATCCCGATCATTCCCGGGGTGGCCCGACACCGCTCGAGCTCCTCGAGTGGGTCGAGCGCGCCGCTCGGATTGAGAAAAATCCACCCATAGAAAATGTCTGGATGTGCGGCGACCGCCTCCAAGACCGAATCATTGTCGGGATGGGCGTAAATCTTGTAGATCTTGCCCGCCAACTTGAGGTCGCCGGCCTTCGTAATAGTGGACCGGTGAACCATTTGGGCCAGAGGCCGAGTCCAGGACCGTGCCATCAGCGTCCTAAACAACGCGACCAGTTTCTCTGGTGTCTCGGGCAAGGGATCATTCATCGCCGGTATCAGCGCGACCCGATCGACCTTTGCGGCCTCGAGCTTCTCGAGAAGCCGATCCATGACGAGCATTCGAGGTTCGAAATGGGCATGAGAATCAACAATCATAGGGGCCATTTTGCGAGTTTTTGCCAGAAACGGGTAGGAAGTCGTTCGAGGATTCTAGCGGTTGTCACCGTCGACCGGTGGCCCACTCACGGGTAATGGCGAAATAATCGCATCCTGCAGCATTTCGATTTCTTCCCGGAACAGAGGGAACTCGTCTCCGAGGTACCGGTTCAGCTCTCGCAGCGTATCGATCGTCCACTCGTTGACAATGCCGGTCTCCCGCGCCAACTCGGCGGCGAATTGCCAGTTCTCAATCGCTTCTTCCTCGAAGCGATCGATCACTCGTTCGCGCTCTCGCAGGAACGGTTCGAGGTCCAATGGGCCGATCTCTGGCGGAACAGGCACTTCGTAGAGCCTGTCAGCGAGGGATTGATGAACCCGCCCAATCATATAGTAGGCGGCTGTTGTCCACTCCGCACTGTTGAACTCGCCGACCTCCATATAGCCCTCGATTATCGGCAGGGCGTCCCCAAGCAGCTGATTGACAATCAGTCGCTGCTGGGAGTTGCTGCCCTCGATCACCGTCTGCTCCCACAATTCGAACTCGCGCCCCACCAGCCAGAACTGAGCCTTTCCGGCCGAGAAACCGCTCTCGACATCACTGCTCCCCCGCATGAAATACTCATCGACGACGTCAGAATAGAGTCGTTCGGCTTCATCCGTGTTGCCCTCTACCTCGGCGTAGTAGTCAGCAGTTCGCCGGAGCGAGTCGATGACCATGGCGTCGAGTTGCAGTTGTTCGCTCGAGGTGGAATCGACCGCTGTCTCCCAGAGTCGGCGCCACGCGCGCTCCATCTCGGCGAAGCGTTGATCGAGCTCATACATCAGGCCCGCCCGGTAGAGCGCGATAGGTACGTTTTCGTGGTCTACGAAGTCGCGGCCGAACCGTTCATAGGTCCTGGCGGCCTCACGGTACTGCCCGCCGGAGTATTGCAGTTCTGCCGCTGAGAATGCGGCCGTCAGAGCTCGCTCCACGCCGACATCCGGCCTGGATGCGAAGATAAGGTAGGACTGGATCGCTCGTTCGAAATCGAAGACCCGATGACTCATCACCGCGATTCGATACAACACCTCGCTAACCAGTTCGGACTCCGGGTACTCCGCAACAACTCGTTCGTAGAGGCCCATGGCCAACTCGAAACGAGCAGCCCGTTCGTAGGCAACGGCCGCGTTGTGGAGAGCCACGGTGGCAAACTCACTCTCAGGCGCCTGGTTGGCCACTTGAACGAAGGCCTCGGCAGCTACCTCGTAGTCCTGATCTCTGAACAACGCTTCCGCTGCCAAAAAGGCTGCGGCCGTGCGCTGCGTTCTCATGTCCTCGTCGAACTCGACGAGCACGGCTGGGTCGATGTGCTCACCACCGAAGTCGAGCTGTCCCATCCGTTCGGCGCAGAGCTCCATTTCCTCGAAGTTACCTTCGATTTGGTACGAGCCGATAAGTAGCGTCGCGGCCAGCAATGCGCTCTCTTGGGCGCGATAGACACGGTTTTCGAGAATCGCCTCAAAGCGAGACCGCGCTTCGTCCATTTGGTTGTGGTCGAAATAGATCATCCCCGCCAAGAGGGCGAACCGCCCCTGGACGGTCGGGTCCTCAGCCGGATTAAGTCCCAAGGCGACGTAGCCGTCATAGGCCCCGACGAGCATCTCCGAGAGCGGGTGAAGGGGGAGCGGGTGGGTCTGGCGGTCGTCTGCGGACTGTTCGATGCCAGCAAGCGTCGGGAGCGAATGGGCCTCGGCAGTGCCCGCCGCAATCTCATCCGCAAGAGCCGCCTCGATGCTCCTCACCACAGAATAGGCCGCCAACTCTTGGCGAGGCCCGACCATTGATGCGACCGCTGAGTAGTGCACGGCCGCGTTTAGAAAGTCGAAGCTGCTATACAGGGCCTGGGCCAGAAGGAATCGAACCTCGTAGGCCTGGCGGTCACCCGGATAGCGGGCTAGGAAATCCGAGTATGCCTCGGCAGCCATCCGAAAGGCGTCGATTGCTTGCCCTTCCAGCTCTGGGTCCTCGAGCGATTGGTCGCGAAGTAGGTCGGCCCGCTGATTGTAGTACCGCGCCGAGTCCAAAAGGGATGTGCGGACCAGCTCCTCAGCGTAGGCGATGGCTTGGACGTTCCCGGTCTCGCGTTGATAGGCGTACCACTCACTAGCTGAACCGTACTGCTCGCTGAATGCCAGCTGCTCAGCGAAAGCCGCCTCGAATTCGCGCATCCGAATCAGGCTCGAGACGATCTGCTCACTTCGCTCCGGGTTTCGTCGGTCGGTTGGCCACAGGGCCAACGCATGGCGGCTTCCCTCGATCGCCAGCTCATAGGCCGCCCCGTCAAACCAGATTCCGATCAGCCGATCGAGAGCCTCGAGTTCCCAGCTTGCCCCGGTGGTGAGTTGGGACCGCACCCTGGCTAAACCGGCGTCGTGGTCGCGTTCACCATCCAGGTTCCAATCAAGTTCAGCCAAAACGACCGCCAGATACTGCAGGGCTTCCGCCCGAAGAGCACCCGATTCAGCTACGGCTCCCTCGGGATTGTCGTAGTGGTTGATTAGGCTCACAAACGCGTCCAAGGCTTCCTGATAGTGATTATTCAGGTATTGGGCCCACCCCAGTTTGAAGAGTGCTTCGTCGTACAGTCTGCCGACAGACCCATAGTCGAGCGCGCGAGTATAGGCGGCAGCCGCGCTGTGGTATTCGAGGAACTCAAAGGCATGCTCGCCAATTCGGACCCACGCCTCTTGGGCAAAGGAACTTTCGGGGAAGTCGAGCGCAAGCCTCAGGAAGGCGTCATTGGCCGCCTCACTCTCTCCCATCTCTTGGAGGGCGGCACCCATCAGATAGTAGGCACCATCAGCCTGGCGGTAGTCTGGGAATTCGGTGGTCAGTCGCCGAAACCAAGCGACGGTATTCTCATAGTCTCTCTGCGGTTCCTCGGGCAGCGCGCTCACCTCGCCCGACTCATATTGATCCAGAAGGCGCATGTACGCGCTGTCCGCTGCGATGAAATCGTCAGACTCCTTCTCGAAAAAGAGTTCAGCCAAACGGAACATCGCGTCGGGAGTCTGAGGCGGACTCGCGGGGTAACGCACAACAAACGCTTTGAGCCGCTCGATGGCTTCGAGTCGCAACCGACGCTCTTCCTCGCGCAATGAGTCAATCGCGCCGTCGTAAACGATGTGAACGTCCCTGGTTCGATCGTCGTGCTCCAGCTGGACCAGCCGCGACAAGTCCTCCCTGTACTCAGCCGCCTCTCTTTCGTACGACTCGAGCGCCCGCCGAAAGCGGTCCAGCTCGACTTCCTCGGCATCACTGGCGTCGCTCGGCGCCGGAATTCCCTCGGCCAAACCTCTGACGTCCCCGTTCCGAGAACCCTCTTCGGGCATCGAGCCCAGGGCATCGACGTCGGACTCACCGAGGGTTGATACGGGCGGATCGGCTGGCTGCGCCCAGGCGCTCAACGCGCCGAACAGCAGCATGAGTACCGACCAGATGCTGAAAAACAAATGTGTACGGGGGCGTTCGAGGGGGGTTGGCACTGCGCGGACCTCAACAGCATTGTGGTGTTCCTAGTACACCACAGACGAAACGTGGCCCCGTTTCTTGCTGAATTTTTAGTATGGTTTTCGGGATGTGGGTTGTCAAACGGGAGAGCTCGTAGCTTGAAGTTGGTCTCAAACTCTCAACTGACAGAATGTCCCACTCCGATTCATCCAAACCGGACGTTTTGGCAATCTCGCGCCTGCCCCAGACGCACCGATGCGTCTACTCATCTCATTTAGACCGGCTGGCACAGATTCTGCGTTGTTAGGGGTAGGGCAGGGCGCCCAGTAACCACCGGAGGACGCATGGGACCGCTGTTTAGCCAAGTTTTGAAGAAGTATGTGTGGGTTCTGTACGTCCCACCGATACTGATATCTTGTGCGCTGATCGCGATCTGCGTGAACAACATCATCGAAGCCAGCCTAGCGCCCTACGAAGTGCCCGAATTCGTCTTCGTACAACCCGAACCCGAAGAAATCGCAGAGATTGGGCCTGCCCCCCTCGATGAACTACTGGGTGTGGATGAGCCGATCGTAGTCGTCGAGAGGCCGGACGAGCCCCCCGAAGCCAGACCCCCCAGGGCCACGGTCGGGCCCCGCGCCGAGTGCCCAGGCCACCTCCCGTTCCGGTTGGTTGGGACCCTGTCGAACGACAATGGAGACTGGGCACACGGCGTGGTTCGAGACATCTCTGCGGGCCAAACCCGGGTACTCGGTTATGGGAGCCGGGTCGGCGACGCCGTGATCGTCAGCGTAGAGCGACGTCGCATCTGGATAGAGAACGAGGATGGTGCCTCCTGCCTCGAGGCTGGCCGCGATCCGGTCGATCCGCCCGTGGTCGCGGCGGCTGTGCCCGAACAGGCCACGAACGCCACCCCGGTGACCCCCGTAATGCCAACCCCCGCTGAGTCGATCGCCGCCGCAACGACCATCGAACGCCTGGGCCGCAGTCACTACAGGCTCAGTCGCGATGAGGTCGGGGCCGCCATACGCAATCCGTCCCGACTCGCTGGCCAAGCCCCCAACTACGAGCAGGTCTTCGATAACGGGATGCCTGCCGGCATTCAGCTCTCGGACATTACGCGCGGGTCACTTTTACATCGCCTAGGCATTCGAAACGGCGACGTATTAAGTGCCGTGAATGGCGATCGTCTCACGACCGCCCAGCGAATGCCCGAGTTGGTCGAGCACCTGGAGCGTGACTCTGAAGTTATCGTCGAAGTCATCCGGCGAGGGCGAGTTGAGACGCTAAGGTACGAGATTACCGGGTAGCGGTTTGGCAGGGATCGGGGATCGGGGAACTGGGAACTGGGAACTGGGATCGGGGAGCTGGGAACTGGGAACAGCCCTACTTGCCGTCTTTGATCCAGGGCATCATCTCTCGAAGCTTGCGACCGACCTCCTCGATGGGATGATTGAGGTTCTCTTCTCGGAGCTTCTTGAAGACGGGTTGCCCGGCTTGGTTCTCGAGAATCCAATCACGGGCGAAGACGCCAGTCTGAATGTCTCGAAGGGTTTCTTTCATGCGGTCTTTGACGCCCGAATCGACGATGTACCGACCCTTGGCATAGTCGCCGTACTCGGCCGTCTCGCTCACCGAGTAACGCATGAGGGCAGGCCCGCCCTTGTAGATCAAGTCGACGATCAATTTGAGTTCGTGCAGGCACTCAAAGTAGGCCGATTCGGGTTGGTATCCCGCCTCAACCAACGTTTCGAAGCCGGCGTGAATGAGGGCCATAACGCCACCGCACAAGACGGCTTGCTCGCCGAATAGATCGGTTTCGGTCTCTTCCTTGAACGTGGTCTGGAGCACGCCCGCCCTGGTGCAACCAATGCCCCTGGCGTAGGCGAGCCCAAGGGCGTGGGCGTTACCCGTGACGTCTTGATGGACCGCCAGCAGGCCCGGTACGCCTTGGTTGTCGACGAAGACCTCGCGGACCCTGTGACCGGGCGCCTTGGGCGCCACCAAGATGACATCGACGTCTGCCGGCGGCACGATCTGGTGATAGTGGATGTTGAAGCCGTGAGCGAACGCTAGCGTCTTGCCCGCCTTGAGGTGGGGCGCTACCGACGCTTCATACACCGCCTTTTGAGTTTGATCGGGAATCAGCATCATGATGATGTCGGCTTTCGCCGCCGCATCGTAGGCCGTCGCGACCTCCAGACCTTGGTCTTGTGCGATTTTCCACGAGGCGCTGCCTTCGTAGAGGCCGACAACGACGCGCTGGCCGTTGTCTTTCAGGTTGAGCGCGTGGGCATGTCCCTGGCTTCCGTAGCCGATGATCGCGATGGTCTTGCCAGCGAGTAGCGAAAGGTCTGCATCCGAATCGTAGTAGGTCGTCGCCATCTTAGGTTACCTCCGAAGGCGTTAGGAGTTCGTTGTTGTTTTCTTGTCGCGTAGCATCGCGACTTTGCCGCTTCGGTGAAGCTCGATGACCCCGAAAGGCCGGCAAAGTTCGATGAAGGCATCGTTCTTGGTTCGGTCGCCCGTGAGCGAGAAGGTGAAGGTCGTCGCAGTTACGTCGACGACTTTCGCACGAAAAATGTCGGCCATTCGCAATAGCTCAGCACGCTCTTCGGACTTACCGTTGACCCGAAGTAAGATGAGCTCGCGCTGGACGATATCTAGATCGGTAAGATCTCTGACCCGAATCACGTCGACCAACCGGTTGAGCTGCTTTGTCGCCTGCTCGATGACCCAATCGTCGCCATACACAACGATGGTCATATTCGAGACCGTCTCGTCCATGGCAGCGGCAACCGTCAGGCTCTCGATATTGTAGCCCTTGGCCGCGATCAGTGCGGCGATACGGGCGAGAACGCCCTCGCGGTTTTCGACCTGCAGATTCAGAATATGACGCCGTGCTTCTTCTGACATAGGTAACCTACTTCACGCCGGCAAAGAGATGGGGAGGAACCGGATCGCCCAGATCGAGGACGTCCGCAAGACCACAACCAGAGGGCACGATGGGAAAGCAGTTTTCCTCGCGGTCAACGTGCACGTCGACCAAGACTGGTCCCGGAGTGGCCACCGCCTTGTCTACTGCTGCGCGCATTTCGCTCGGGTCCGAGACCCGCATGCCAACCATGCCGTATGCCTCGGCCAACTTCACAAAGTCAGGTTGAGCTGAGATATCGACCTCGGCGTAGTTCCTGTCGTAGAACATCTCTTGCCACTGGCGGACCATGCCCAAGTATTGATTATTTATGATGAATATCTTAACCGGTAGGTTGTATTGGACACACGTGATGAGCTCCTGTGGGCTCATCTGGAAGCTGCCGTCGCCGTCGATACAGATGACGAGATCGTCGGGCACAGCGGCCTGGGCGCCGAGGGCGGCGGGTAGGCCAAATCCCATGGTGCCAAGCCCACCGGATGTGATCCAACGGCGCGGTTTTGATGCCCGATAATACTGCGCTGCCCACATCTGATGCTGGCCGACACCGGTCGCGATAACCGGATTGGCCTCTTCGGTGGCGCGGATGATCGTGTCGATGGCGTACTGTGGCTTGATCACGCCCTCTTTTTCTTCCCAACGCAAAGGGTGCGCCTTTCGCCAGGTATCGATTTGTCCGAACCACTCCTCGCGCCCAGTAACCCAGTCTGCTTTGAGCTTCTTCAGCTCTTTGTTGAGTACCTTGAGGACGCGTGTGACGTCTCCAACGATCGGCACGTCGACGTGCACGTTCTTTCGAATCGAAGTCGGATCGATATCGATATGCAGAATCTTGCACTGTTTTCCGAACTCAGACAGCTTGCCGGTCACACGATCATCAAATCTGGCGCCGATCGCGATGATCAGATCGCATTGCGTCATCGCCATGTTGGTCCAATAGGTACCGTGCATCCCCAACATACCGAGCCAGTTGGGGTGGCTGGTCGGGATGGCACCCAACCCCATGAGCGTCAACGTGATCGGCGAGTTGATGAGATTGACCAGCTCGAGCAGCTCCTTGCTCGCTCCCGAATGAATGATGCCGCCACCGCCGTAGATAATCGGCCGTTTCGCTGTCGCGATGAGGCGCGCAGCCTTCTTGATCTGGCCCGGGTGCCCGTCCAGCGAAGGCTTGTAGCCACGGATATCGATCTCATCGTTCGATGGAGCCCATTTGGCTGTGTTCATCAAGACGTCTTTGGGCAAGTCGACCAAGACCGGCCCAGGACGACCGCTCGAGGCCAAGTAGTAGGCTCGCCGAATCGTCTCTGGAATTTTTTCGGTATCGTGCAGCAAGTAGTTGTGCTTCGTGCAGGTCCGGGTGGTGCCCACGACGTCCGCTTCCTGGAAAGCGTCGCAGCCCATTACCGCTGTCGGTACCTGCCCAGACAATACAACCATTGCCATCGAGTCCATCAGCGCGTCGGTCAGGCCAGTTACCGTGTTGCACGCACCTGGACCCGACGTGACCATCACCGTCCCCGGCACCCCGGTGGTCTTGTAAAACCCTTCGGCAGCGTGGGCTGCCGTCTGCTCGTGGCGACATAGGATATGACGGATCGGATATTTGTGGAGGACGTCGTAGGTGGGCATGATCGCACCACCCGGATGACCAAAAACGGTCGAAACACCCTCACGAATCAGTGATTTCAACAGGAGTTCTGAGCCGGTTAACTTCATACCCTTTCCCAACCTCAGCTTCTTAGGTGCCGCTTTAGCTTATGACGCAATGCGGCAAGAGCTGTGTAAGGTAGTTGTTGGGGCTTTGGGTGTCTAGAGGGTTAGGGGTTAGGGGTTAGGGGGGATCGGGGATCGGGGATCGGGGATCAGGTAATCACACGGCCTCCAGTTGCGGCCACGACCTCTTCCGCCGTGACGCCCTCCGCGCACTCGGCAAGGTGGAAGGCACCCTCACGAATATCGAGTACCGCCATATCGGTGATGACCCGATCGACCACACCGACCGCCGTCAGTGGGAAGTTGCACTCCGCCAGCAGTTTTGGCTGACCCTTCTTTGTCAGATGGGTGGTCAACACGATGATGCGCTTGGCTCCGGTGGCCAGGTCCATGGCGCCGCCCACGCCCAATGTCCTCCCGCCGGGGATCGCCCAATTCGCCAGGTCGCCAGTCTGGGAGACCTGCATTGCACCCAATACGGCGAGGTCGAGGTGTCCGCCGCGAATCATTGTGAACGACAGGGCGCTGTCGAAAAACGAACCGCCGGGGACGACAGTTACCGTCTGTTTTCCGGCATTGATGAGTTGGGGGTCTTCGTCACCCTCGTAAGGGAACGGCCCCATACCCAGGAGTCCATTCTCGGAGTGGAACCACACATCGCTGTCTTTGGGCAAGTAGTCCGCGATCAGCGTGGGCAATCCGATTCCGAGGTTCACGACGCTACAGGGTTCGATTTCTTTCGCGGCTCGTTCCGCAATCTGTTGTCGAGTCCACGCCATGGTCAGCCCTCCTCTCGACTGCGAACCGTTCGATACTCGAAGGGGTCTTCATGCTCGGTGACTTCGACAATCTTCTGCACGAATACGCCGGGGAGATGGACGTCATCGGGATCGATCGCACCCAACGGGACCATCTCGTCGACCTCTGCGATTGTCGTCGTGGCGGCAGTCGCCATGATGGGGGAGAAGTTCCTGGCCGTGCGCCAGAAGCGCAAGTTGCCGAAAGGGTCGGCCTTCCGCGCCCTAATGAACGCGTAGTCGGCAAACAGGGCTCGCTCGAGCAGATAGCTCTTGCCATCGAACTCCCTGACCTCCTTGCCGTCAGCGATGACGGTGCCGACGCCTGTCGGCGTATAAAACCCGGCCAGTCCCGCTCCTGCGGCTCGCATCCGTTCGACAAAGGTACCCTGCGGATTGATCTCGACCTCGATTTTTCCAGCCGCCATCAGGTCGTGCATGTCCTGGTTGTTGCCGATATAGGTGCAGATCACTTTGCTCACGATTCCAGCGCGAAGCCAGGTCGCAAGCCCCTTGCCAAGGTTGCCGGAATTGTTGCTCATAATCGTGAGGTCGCCGACACCGCGCTCTAGC
>CAZDBH010000283.1:0-11326 GCA_964503485.1 uncultured Bradymonadales bacterium
CGTCGTTGTTACAAGTTTGGGCACAGCCTCCGTTGGCCGTCTCGCACTCGTCGACGTCGTCGCATGCCGCACCGTCGGAAGCCAGCGTGTAGCCGCCGTCACAGGAGCAACTGAAACCACCGTCATCGTTACTACAGGTCTGGGCGCAGCCGCCGTTCGCCGAGGCGCATTCGTCAATATCGACGCAACCAGAGACTCCGTCTCCCGAGTAACCTTCAGGGCACTCGCCGCAGCTGACGCCACTGTCATCCAGGCAGGAAGTAAGGGCGTCACAGCCACCGTTGCGGACCAGACAGTCGTCTACCCAAGCTACTGTGACAGTGACCGTAGCAGTGTCGCTGGCGCCGTACAGATCTGAAACCGTGTACTCGAAGCTAAAAACGCCAACAAAATCCGGTGCTGGAGTTGCGATTACCGATCGGGCATCGCCACTCAGCTCGAGCGCCGCTGACTCGGACCAACCGAGCTCGGTAATCGTCAGCGGGTCGCCGTTTGGATCCTCGTCGTTAGAAAGCACGGCCAAATCCACCGGCGTATCTTCGAGCGTATCGAATTCATCGTCCGACGCGACCGGAGCATCGTTGAAGAACTCGCCACTGAACGAGATCTCGACGGTGTATGCCGCCGACATGTCGGTTCCGTCAGTGACGGCGTAGGTAAAAGAATCGGGAATCGTGGACTCAGAACTGGGGGAATAGGTCAACGTGCCCGATTCCCTTCCCAATTCGGCGATAACACCTTCACTGGGTTCAGTGACGATCTCGAATTGCGGCGTGTCTTCCGGATCCTGGTCGACACCGATTAGGTTGATCGTTAGAGGCAGACCTGGGCGGGTTCCGACCTCGAGATTCTCTCCTGTAGGCACTGAGTTCTCGACGACGACCAGTTGGGATACCACGGACTCGCCTTAGGCGTGGCCGTCGGTGGGAGTCACCACAAGCGTGTAGCTGCCTTTCCGGGTCGCTGCGGGTTCGATAGCGGGCACAACCGCCACTGGCTCGACAGGCGACTCCAAGAACACGACGTACTCTCCGTCTTCCGCGAGACGTTCGAGTTGATAGAAGAAGAGTACCTCCGAACCGTCTGGATCGACCGCTTCAGGCTGTGACTCGAGCATGATCCGATGGGTCGTGTAGACCCGACCATCGACGGGTGCGTCCGTCTCGGCGTCTACTCCAACCAGAACTAATCTGTCGCTGGTTATCTGGGGTGGCCCATTGTCGACCGGAGTTGCGGTCGCGGTAACCTCGTCACCGACCTCAGTCCCGTCCGAGGCCCGCAAGGTAAGGGATACACGGTCCCCTCGTACGATCAGGTCTGCCGCGAGCTCCGATACGGTTGTAGCGTTCTCTTCGTGAAAGAGGACCTCCTCACTTCCGTCAGCATGCCGTACCGCCCAAGAGACCTCCAGCGCCGCTTCATCGCCATCTGCATCCCACAGCTCGGGCTGCTCACTTACTGTCAGCGAGTCAGCGCTAGTCGGGGTCGCTGGGAGAATCGCGATCTGGTCCGCGTTCAAAACGCGTGTCGGGGCGTTGACCACCTCGACCTCAACTGACAACACGGGGACCGTGCCGTCGAATCGGTCGTAGGCAGTAGCACTGCAGCCGACGAGATCGCCTCGATGGAAATTGTCTGAGTTGAGGATTGGCTCGTCGATCGAAAGGCTCGTTCCGCCTACTAACCAGTCGTAGCTGATCTCGACATCGTCGCCGTCTTCGTCCGAGGCCACCACATCGCAGAGAAGGTCTCGTTCTCGGCTGAGTTCCAGACCGTCGCCTGGAGCCGCGATGATCTCGACTTTGCTGATGCGCGGGCGAAGATTGGCCGCAACATCGAGGGTGATTGCGGCCTGCGCAATGTCACCTGAGGCGTCGTAGGCCAACAGCACTATTTCGTATGTATTCGAGGCTGGAAAGACATGCTCGATAACCTGACCCTCGATGGGGCCAGATCCGTCGTCGATCTGCCACTCCCAACCAACAGCTTTGCCGGCCTGCTCGACTCCGGTGAAGGTGTAGGCACCCGGCTCGTCACCGAGCTCCCACTCGATTGCGACCCGTAGAACCTCTGGGTCTTCCGGACCAGTGCCACCACATCCGCTCAGGAATGCCAGCATGAGGGCGAAGGTTGTTGTGATGATTGGGCGAATGACAACGGGAGTAGGTCGAGTCAATGAGGCCTCTCGTTTGCCACGACCGCGATTGGGAGTGGCTTTCTAGGCCCTCGGGTCTCCTAGCCGCGGTCTTTGTGACGCTACGTGTGCGGTAGAGGATCTTTGCAGCAACGATGCCATCCGGGAGACTCGCCGAATTACCGAGCTATTTCCACAGGTTGAACGAAGGAGACGGTTCGGTTTTGACAGGTGTGCGTTGGTGTGCGCAGGTGTGCGCTTGCACATCGTTCTCAGACAGTCCGATTCAGAGGGGTCACCGGACGGGATCCCGATTCGGTCGATTGTGCGGAGGGCTCCAGCACACGACCTACCCGTCGTCCCCAGAATCTGGGGTGACTCACCTCTCAGTCCAAAATAGCGACCCAACAGATTGCTACCAGTGAACTTTTTTCCACCCCTAAAAGTCCACTCCCGCAAAGATCGTGAGGCCCGCCCCAAGACGCACTAGTCGGTGACGGGTACAGTTGATATAAGGGCTTGGGCTCCACGGAGTGGCTGTGGACACAAGAGAGGCGGACAAGCCTTTTGAGGGGACGACCACGAGGCCCTGAAGCTCTCGCTGAACTCTCACCAACCGTGCCAGGCGATTTGGGAGACTACCGACTCCTGACGCGGGTGGCACGCGGTGGTATGGCCGACGTCTATCTCGCCGAACGAATCGCCTCACCAGACGACGGTTTTCTTGCGGTTAAAGTGCTGCTTCCGCGCCTCGCCCAACGGCGAAAATTTGTCGACATGTTCACGGCCGAGGGCAAGCTCGGGTTGATGCTCGATCACCCAAATATCGTCGAAACTCTCGACGTCGGCAGTGTTGGTCGCATCAGATTTATCGCGATGGAGTACATCCAAGGGCAGGACCTGGGCCGGATTGTTCGGGTTTTTAGAAACGCGGGCGCCCCGGTACTGGTTCCGATCGCCCTCCTGGTGGTCAAGGAATCACTGGCTGGCCTCGCATACGCCCACGAACTCGAGGATGCATCTGGCGCACCTCTCCAGCTGGTGAACCGGGATTTCAGCCCCGCCAACGTAATGGTCGGCTTCGACGGCCAGGTCCGTCTAATTGACTTTGGAATCGCCCAAGCCCTGCTCGACTATCGAAGTCAGATCGGTTCCATAAAGGGAAAAGTAACCTACATGTCACCGGAGCAGGTGCGCGGTTTGGCACTCGATGCGCGCAGTGATCTGTTCTCCGTGGGAACAGTGTTGTATCAGCTGTTGACGATGACCGAGCCGTTTCAAGGACCGTCGGAGTTTGAGCAGATGGAGCGAGTGAGAGAAGCCAACCCGCCACCCGTACACGAGGTCAATCCCCGGATTGATCGGGCTCTCTCCGACATCGTCGCCAAGGCCATGGAAAAAGAACCCGTGCAACGCTTCGCCGACGCTCGGGAGATGCTCGAGGCAATCGAATCGTACTGTGAAAGCGCGTCGATCGACCTCGATAATGGGCAACTCGCTCATTTCATGAAGACTGAATTCGCCCCGGTCCGGGCGAAGCAACTCAACGACGTCGCGGAAGCTCGGCGAATCCTCGAAAAGGGATTTCTCGAGCCCGAAGAGGACGATAACACCACTCCGACAGATACCGCTGAGGTTGAGGCGGTGGTCGAAGAGGTCAAGCAACAGAAGAAGCCCGACAAAGCTACAGCAAGCACCCCAGGACCGCAGAATCCGCCATGGGTGCTGCCGGTTCTAATCGGGATGATCACTGTGGCGATTATTCTTACACTCATTATTGTTTTGCGAGGGTAGCAGTTATGCCGGCATCCGCAATCCTGGGCGCTCAATGGGGCGACGAGGGCAAAGGGAAACTCGTTGACGTCTTCTCAGAAGGCGCAAATTTGGTGGTTCGCTTCCAAGGTGGACCAAACGCTGGGCACACCATCAAAGTCAAACGGGGCGAAGGCGAGTTGAAACTCGTACTCCATCATGTTCCTTCGGGGCTACTCCATCCCAACGTGAAAGCAGTCATGGGCGAGGGCATGGTCGTCGATCCTATCGCTCTACTGGGCGAGATGGAGCAGCTGCGCGCCGCTGGTGTCGAAGTCTCCCCCGAACGCCTCAAGATCAGTTTGGACGCCCAAGTCATTCTCCCCTTGCACCGTGCGCTCGATCGCGCCCGAGAGGCCAACCGGAAAGGCGGGGGCATTGGCACCACGCTGCGGGGAATGGGACCGGTGTACGAGGACCGCGCCGCCAGACGGGGCATCCGCTTTCGAGATCTTATGAACACCGGGGCACTCGAACCCAAGCTCGACCGTCTGCTCCTCGAGCGCAACGCCCTCCTCAAGGCATACGGTGCAGAGGAAGCCGATCGCTCCGAGCATCTGCGCTTGCTCTCTGAATGGGCCGATACGTTGCAGCCCTTCCTGACCGAGACCCACAGTCTCGTGTTGGAAGCCGTCAACGGTGACTCGAAGGTCCTCTTCGAGGGAGCCCAGGGCGCCATGCTGGACATCGGGTTTGGCACCTATCCATTCGTGACTAGCTCCCACACCATCAGTGGCGGTATTACGATTGGCGCCGGCCTTCCACCACAGAGCCTCGGTCGGATTCTTGGGGTGACCAAGGCGTACACCACGCGGGTGGGTGCGGGACCATTCCCGTCCGAGCTGTTTGACGATTCTGGGCGTCATCTTGCTGAGAAGGGTAACGAATTCGGCGCTACCACGGGGCGTCCACGCCGCTGCGGCTGGCTCGACCTGGTGGCTTTGAAGTACGCCCATCAGCTGTGCGGCTTCACCTCCCTTGTCTTGACGAAGCTAGATGTCCTTTCTGGACTGCCTAGCGTCGCGCTCTGTACTGCCTATGGCACCGCCTCCGGTGAAACCAGCCAGTTCCCCAGAGACGTCGGCCTCCTCGAGAACGTCACTCCGGTGATGGAACAGTTCGATGGATGGGAAGAGGACATCTGCGGCTGCCAATCTTTCGATGAACTGCCCAGCTCGGCTCGTAGCCTCGTCAACCGCGTCGAGGAGTATATTGGCGTGCCTGTTTCAGTCGTCTCGGTCGGTGCCCGGCGCGACCAATCAATCGTGCGAGGGAATCCGCTCTGGTAGCCGGGCTCGCGCAAAGGCCCAAGCCGCCAGACCATCGAACTCGGGCCTCTTGTCACGAAGGGCGAGACTCCGTGAACTTGGTGAGTCCTTTCGGAGCCTTGGTGTAGGATGATATACTCCCTTGTGTCACGCGTGGGGAGTAGGAACACACTAATGAGTGCCGAGATGCGAGCAGACGGTAAGCCAAAAGGTATGCCCTGGTGGGCCAAACTTGCCTTATGCATCGCGGTGTTCCTGGCAACAGCTGGTCTCGCCAGTTTTGTCATCATGCCCGCCTGGTTAGTGCAAAAGCGACTACAATCGGGCGAAGTCACCGATGCCGATGCCGACCGAATGAGGGCAAACCTCGCGTCCTACATCAACATGACCGGTCAGGCCATGGGTGACGCAGCGCGAGCTGGGAACATGGATGTCGTTCTGCGTTTGAGCGAGTTCATGCTCGGCACGATGGAAACCGTAAACGAGGTCGAGCGCCGCAATCAGGCCATCACCGCCGGGTGGCAACATCAGGCTACCGCCGGCGCCATCGAAAGCCAGGCTGACCGACTACGTCTGATCGCCGCGGTGGGTAGCAGTAGCGACGTCAGGCTAGAAGTACTCTGTACAATCCTAGGAGAACTGTCGGGCCACGAGGATGGGTTCGTCTATGCGCTCGAGGTTCTGGCGCTCCTGCAAGATGGTCTCTCTGAGCTCGAAGACCAACAGGTGGTGGATATGGCCCGCCGCACCTGCAAGCCCGGAATGGGCGCAGCACTGGCCGGTCTTCTCTCGAACGAAGATGCCGACGGGACCCAGATTGTCCCCTTTTCTGAAAGCATCATCGAGCTCTGGGGGCCAGGTGGTCTCGGCGCCGCGATCCAACATAGGAGCCTGTCTCCCGCCGGTGCAGCGCGACTCGCGGCCAGTGCGGGTGAATCGGAAGCCATGCAAACGGCTGGAGTCCGCGATCAGATTCTCCAGCACTTGGTGGGTCAGTCCGCTATGGCCCAACCTCTGTGGCTCGAGGGGATCGACGCTGGAATCCCAGCTGGCATCGCTGCCTTTAACGAGATTTCGGCCGAAACCGACCCGCTCTTCAAGTTCAACTTGGCCAGTTACCTGCTTCTGGGCAGCTCCGAGGACTTCCGTTCGCATGCCCAAGACGTCTACGACCGGGTCGATGACGAAGTGCAGCGGTTTGTTGCTTCACTGGCGAACCCTATCGTCGACGGCTGCCTGGATCCGACCGTTGAGACACCCACTATCGAGAGCATCAGTATCCGGCTCCAACCGGAACAGGGCATCGTTGTCGAGTTCACGGGTTCCGACCTGGTGCGCGACTGTATTCAAACTGGTCTCGAGGGGCTGAATGTCCCAGGTCACGGTAGGTTGGTCACCGAGTACGTGATGCAACTCCGCTGACTCGGTTCGACTCCCTGTGACCCGTCACTCTGCAGCACGCCGCACATTCGGGGTTCCTGGAAATATCCCTGGGTCTTCGTTAGGCTAACTGACAATGAGCGACAAAATCCGCGACACCATGATCGAGAGAGATGTCTCACTCGATGACACGCTCGGTGCCCACGTCACCATGGCCGATGTCGTGCGCGGAGATTGGCGTCAATCCACCACCACGACCACGCCCGAGCTCGCCGAGCTCGAGGGACTCTCATTGGTTAATGAGCTCGGCCGGGGAGGGATGGGGGTTGTCTACCGCGCCGTTCAGAAGGCTCTTGACCGCGAGGTAGCGGTCAAGCTGCTCGACCCTAGCAACCGTTTCACCAAGGCTCAGTATGAGCGATTTCGCCAGGAGGTGACGCTCGCAGCCTCGCTCAACCATCCCAACATCGCTCATATCCACTGGGTTAGTCGTGAAGCGGGGCTGATCTACTTCGTCATGGAGTTCATTCACGGCAGGTCACTGGCTGAACTACTGATCACCCATCGGCTTGATCTCCCGGATTTGGCCCATCTCTTTGGACAGGTCTGCGATGGCCTCACTCACGCCCACGAACGCGGCGTTGTTCATCGCGACCTGAAGCCGGCCAACATTCTAGTCGAAGAACCCTCCGTCGATTCTCGGTCATCGTCTTCGTTTAGCCGCCAATCGGAGTTTGGGCGGGCGGTGCTGGTCGATTTCGGCTTGGCAGCCCGATCAGGGGAGAGTTCGCTCAACGAGAAAGGAATGCTCATGGGTACCCCTGCGTACATGAGCCCTGAGCAGGCAAACGGAGAACCCACGGACCACCGCACCGATATCTACTCGCTCGGGGTTGCCCTTTTCGAGGGGTTAACCGGAAGGGTGCCCTTTTCCGGACGGACTCCGCTTGCGATGGCACTCATGCATGCCTCAAAGGAAGCGCCCGATCCGCGAGAATATGTTCCCAGTCTGCCTACAAGCGTCGCCGACCTCGTCAATCGAATGCTGAGTAAGTCTCGCGATGCTCGGCCGGAAACGGCCACGGAAGTACGGGACCTGCTGGTCACTGCATGCTCCTCGTTTACCACCAGTCTTAGTTTCTCGAATACACCCAGTGGCATTCCGGGCCTCACATCGCGGGAAGCCACCGTGCTCGCAGTGCAGATTCCAACATTTCTGTCTAACGCCGCGGACCAACCTGTAACACGCACTTCGTTCGTTCTCGAAAACTGGTTCCGCACCGTGGCCGAGGCAATCGAACCCTACGGAGGGACGATTGTCCGGCACGACGCGTCTTTGATCGCTGTTGTTTTCAACTGGCCGGAGAGCCGTGAGGAGCACGTGACTGAGGCTATTGACGCGCTCAAGCAACTGCTTTCCGACGTCAACGAGCTGAATCAAGCGCACGGTTCTCAACTGGCGTTCACAGCTGGGTTGGAGGCCGGCGAGGTATACATAGGCCAAGTGGAAGGCGTTCCCACCGCCAGCTGCTTTGGCCACGCCCTCGACCGGGCGATCACGCTCTCCACCGTGCAAAACTGCGGAGTCGGGATCATCGGTGCTGAGTTCTCAAACCGAATCGAGGGCGCGATCGCCCACGAACCGCTCATCGGTGTAGGTGAGCATTTGGGTTTCGCAAGCCGTCTGGACCCAGCCTATCTCGAGCGCTGAATCCCGTCCCAGAACCCGACTTCGGTCCCGCCAACAACCCTCGCGCCCACCCCAAGACTGCACCGCGACAAACAAAGCTAAGCAACTATTATCCCTGAACTTTTCGTCATTTTTTCACAGAAACCACCAATACTGCCGATGTTAGCCATAGGGGCCGTTTGTCGATAGAGAGTTGTCACAATGAACACGAGAACAGGAGGCACACGCTTTGTTGAGCTGCTTATCGTGCTGTTGATTCTCGCTGCCCTATACGAACTGGGTATGCCCGACTACATGAAGTTCACCAACCTGTGACCTTCAACCGGAATTTCTGGACCGGTCCTCGGGCGGATGCGTCCGACTCGGTGCCCGAGGGCCCGTCCTATTCCTCATCTTCCTCAGGCTCCGGAATATCCTCGGTCCAAACAGCGATCGAGTAGTCGCCTCCGCTGCATTCATCGCTATCACAGACCGGCGTGACAGTAATTTCAAAGGTCCCGCCCTCGAGCGTTTCGACTTCGAGCCTCGAAAAGTTCCCCAGACCTGCGTCGTCGTCAGAGGCGGCTTCTTCGAGGTCGCCTCCGGTTACGGTCACCAGTGTGTCCGCATCATCGGTTTCAGAGTCGGCACCTTCCGTAGTCTCGATAACCAGCAGACGCTCAGCCGGGATACTGACCACGAAGACGTCGCGGTCCGCGTCCTCCTCGTTGTCACCGTCCGTTTCTCCCGTAACCCACCAAGGGCCCTCCCCTTCGAGAATCTGACCTCCCTCGGGTGGTCCGTCGTTGGGTTCAGATTCTTCCGAAGAGTCGAAGGCAGTCGCGTTTACAACAAGCTGATAGGATCGATCCGCCTCACCACCCGCGTCCACCACGGCCAAACGATAGGGTGTCTCAAAGGTCGACAGGTAGTTTGTGGTCTCGGCGGTCGCACGGCGAATGTAGATATCTTCTTCCGTCGCAAGATAGAGGCGCGGCTCAAAGTCTCCCTCTCCAGCCGACGCAGAAATGTTCAGTCGGGTATGTTCCGGCGCGGTAACCGAGTACCAGTCAGCTTCGCCTGCCTGATCGATCGAGTAACTCTCATCGTGTGGAATCTCAATCTCGGCGATCGTGCGCTCGATCGCGGTGACAGTCAGTTCGTATTCGAAACCTTCGTCACCTCCGACTGGGTCGATGTCGCGGTCGTAGAGGTTCCGTCGATCAGCAACCTCGAGATAGAGGCGTCGATCAAACAGGCCGGTGACCTCCAAGCGAACATCGGACGTCTCAGACGGGTCTGCTGTGAAGACCTCACCCAACACAGGGAATCCACGGCTATATCCCAAGAAACCCGTTCGCACAGACGCATCTAGGTTGTCGCCAGTCGCGGTGACTTCGATCAGGTACGACGTTGACGGACCCCCCGAAAGATAGAAGTTGTCCCGATCGGTCCGAGTTGTTCGATAGTCGAGTATCGGCGCCGAGATTTCGCCCTCGACTGTCACACCGAGCTCGATCGGATAGCCGAGGTCAATCGGATTGTTCGGCTCACCATCGATCGAGGGCTCGAGTACCTCGGCCCTGAACGCGAAGCGTGTCTCATCCCGAATCTCGTAGGCGTCGACAATCACCAAGATCTGAGTGTCCGCCTCGAACACCCCTGTGCGCACAATCGGGTCAACGGTGGAGGTCGAGGGATCGTCTTGAAACTGGACCACTGACTGGTCACTCGCGTCGAGAACGTAGACAAGCGCGTCGAGCCCTGATGAGGGGTCTAGCCGTTCTGATGTGACCTCTACTTCGAGAATATCCCCCGCTTCGACAGCCGTCGAATAGACCCTGAGTGCATTGCCATCTCCCAACGTAGACTCATCACCGTCGAACGGTAGCTCAATCGCTTCCTCTTCGTATCCGCTGGTCTCGAGCGAGAAGGCGTACACGAACTCAGGCCCCCCGTATGCCACTTCTTCGCTGGAGCGTCGCGTGTTCCGGATGTCCCGCACCTCCAGCCCGTAGACACCTGCAGTGTCGAGGTAGGTCTGTCGAGTTGCGCCAGGTGTGTCGATGTCGAGCCGTCGCGTAACGTGATCGGTTTCGTCGTCCAATCCGACCACTGAAAGTCGTAGAAGTGCTGGGCCGTTCGCGTCGTCAAATGACCAAATCAGCACGGTCGGCGCCGATATCTCGAATGTGTACCAGTCCGGATCGTCCTTCCAGTCTCCGTCGTCGTCTTGAGTCGAGACGCCGACCTCCCCTCGAACCACAGCTGGAAGGGTCAATGACTGGGCATCTTCAGTCGAGTTGTTGGGCTCCACTTCGTTCGTGAGCACGTCGGTGCATATCAGGCGTTCCGAACACTCCTCGTCCAAGCAATCAGCCGATCCGTCAGAGTCGTTGTCCACGGTATCGGCGCATGCTTCGGTGCCCGGGCTGGTGGTACCGCTGTAGTTGCCGTCAAACCACTGGCTCTCCGTCACTTCACCTTGCACGTCTTCGGTAACATCGCCGTCGCCCTCTGCGGGCACCGGATCGTCGCCACATCCCTGGGAGAGCACACAACACAATGCCAACGTTGCGATTCGGGTTCTTCGCATTCGGTATTTCCTCTATTCGACTTTTCCGCCCGTCTGAATCCCTAGCATGAAATCCGATTGGTTGCGAACACCACTTACGATAGATGGGCGAACTTGTTGCGTAGTTACTTGGCACTGAGTCGAGAACTGCTCACTCACTGAGCAGAATGATGTCGATCAGCTCTGCGAAAAAACCCGAGTTTCCTTATAAACTTCCGGAACTTAAGAAAGAACGCGCCGAATGGCACGGGGATTGTATTAGCCACAAGCATCGGCCGTTGAGGGGCATTCGCCACTAAAACGAGCTTTTTTAACATGAACTGGGAGACATAGCCGACCGACCGACCAACGCACTTGGCGGCATGCTAAAACGACCGACGAGGCCCGTTCTCCAAGATGGAGGATGGGCCTCGATGCGTTTCTGCAGAGCAAGGTCGCTCTAGGAGCCTGTCGCGCATAGCGCTCCAGGCTCCGCCATTGGCTTTTAG
>CAZDBH010000284.1:0-11280 GCA_964503485.1 uncultured Bradymonadales bacterium
TCGCTAAAAGCCAATGGCGGAGCCTGGAGCGCTATGCGCGACAGGCTCCTAGACGAACTAGGCTTTCATTAGGAGTTTGATGAACGGGCCGTCGCACAAGGGGCCGGGCCACTGATGTCCAAACCGAAGCAGCCATAAGATATCTGACGACCAACCGGTCAAGCCGTCGCCAGTGAAGCGTGCGCCGCCCAGACCACCGGCAATCGCCGCAATCGAATCGGTGTCATGGCCTCCATGCCGAACAGCCAGACGCACGATCTCATCTGAACTCGATCCCTCGACCGCAGCCGAGACGGCTTGGCCGAGGCTGCTGATAACGTATCCTGTGGGCCAACTCGACTGATTGTCGAGGTCGCAGCGAATGTGCTGACCGGCCAGCGCAGAACGGACGGTCTCGCCGACTAGCGCCAAGCTGTTCTCGTAAGAACTGAGAAACTGATTCCAAGCCCGCAACGAAGTCGACCCCGAAGGCGCTAGCCAAACACGAATCGGAGCCTCTTCGAGGCGATTCAACGCCAGTGCCATGGCTTCGGCCGCGCTCTTACCTCCGGCCGCAAGCAATTCGATCGCGGCGGAGTACCAAACGCAGGCGGCCACGCAAATCGGATTGGGGTGCGTCAGGCTGCTGTCCAAGGCCGACGCTTTGAGAAGAGCCTCTCCTCGATAACCGACAGCATACGGCCATGTCTGACGCATGAGGCTGCCGTTCCCCGCCGAGCGACTTCCGCCCCAGCTCTCCCAACCGCCCGACGGACCCGTCCAGCCGAGGGCGCCTGCAGTTGCGCCACCGACGTCCGGGGGATCAGAGTCGAACCATGCACGATAGGCGGAGCCCACCGAAATCAGGAAGTCTGCTTCTCCGGCCTCCGTCATGACGTCGGGATGGCCCTCTCGGGTGGCGGATAGCGCCGCCCATGCCATTTGTGTGTCGTCAGTGAGCTCACCGGGTGCAAAGCCGAACGGACTGTATGGAAAGAACCTGCGACCGAGCCCTTCTTCATCGCTGTTCAGTGCGCGCAGCAGATTCGCAGAGAACTCGACACCCGCTCCCAGTGCATCGCCCAAAGCGGCGCAGGCCATCGGGATTTTCCCGGCAGCCAGACTGATTGTGTCGATATCGGTGGCTGTCACGCAGATACCCTGCGACTGGTTGTGTTTGGCGTACGGGCTGTCGCCACGATTGTGGGACAGACAGCGCCAGGATGGAAGCCTGTTGAAGGAGGTTTCGGGATCGGAGGGCGGTCGGGCCCCTAGGCCTCGACTTCGAGACGAGTCCACGCGCCGCGGCGATACCACCAGGCGTACCCGATCGCACTCAGGATGTTGCCGATTCCGATCGCGTACCATATGGCGGTCCGCGGCATGTCGAATACTGCGACTGCCACGATCATCAACGGCGCCTGAACCAACACAATCACTGCCGTGTCGATGACGAAGCTCGACACCGTGTCGGTGGCTCCCTGCAAGGCGTGGGAAAGGACCACCGCCACGCCCAACATCGGATACGTCAATCCAACGATCCACAGGTACTCACGACCAACCGCCGCAACTTCTGCGTCTGGAACAAAGAGCTGAACGATCGCTTCAGTATTCGTAAGAAAACCACCCAGAATGGCGACCATGGCGATCGCGGTGAAGCCTGATACGAGCCAGCCCGATCGGATGGCCCGTCGGGTCTTGCCGGCGCCCAGGTTGGCTCCCACGAAGGTTGCTGCTGCGCTGGCCCACCCCATCGCCATAAACAGCGCGAGCATGTCGAGCCGGATGCAGATCGAGTAAGCCGCCAGATCAGTGGTCGTGAATAGACGCGTAACAAGACTAAGGCCGAGCAGTACGCTGCTGATACGAACGAGGAATTGTGCAGAGCTCGGCGTGCCGATTCGTAGAATGCGCCACAGCTCGCCCCGTGTTGGTTTGACCTCCGACCATACCCATCTCGGCCCCGACTTCAGTCTGAGCAATACGATCAGCGCCACTACACACCCAAAGGCTCGTGCGATCACGGTTGCCCAGGCAGCGCCATCAACACCCATGCGGGGGATGCCAAGAGCCTCAGAGATTCCGGTAGCCCATGCGAAGATTTCGGGGGCGGGTCCGGGCCCGTAGACCATGAATACGTCGAGAAAGATGTTGAGCGCATTGGCGACGATCAGAATAATTGTGGGCCACTTAGCGCTTCCCAAGGCCCTCATGACGGCCGTCAGGTGGAGCATGAAGAAGATGGTCCAACTATTTCCGACCAGGATGCGAAGATAGGTGACGGCGATCTCGCGGGTTTCGCCATCGGCACCCACCATATCGCCCACGAGGAGCTCGGCACCAAAGAGACCGATGGCGCCGAAGACCAGCGACAGGACAAGAACAATGGCGATCGAATTCCACGTGGCGTGGTTCACTGCTCGGCGGTCATCCTTGCCGAAAAACCGAGAAATGACCGCGACCGACGCATTTGAGATTCCTGTCGTGAGGATCGTCCCGATCACCGCCAACATATCGCATATGACCAACGCACCGGCGGCAACTTTGCCGTTCGGCAACCGGCCGATAATCAACAGGTCGACCAAGTTGAAAGTGGCCATCAAACCCATTGCTATGGCGAGGGGGAAGCCGAACTTGATTAGGTTCGGGCCCAGAGGGCCTTTCAATATGGCGCTTCTGCGCTTGTCCAAGGGTGCTTTCTACAGTTCTGCTGGAACTGCTTCGGACGCGGCCGCCCTGAGCAGAGGAAGGACGACATTCTTGGCGTGCTCGACGTCCTCGTCGAAGTCGATTTCGGTCCAGGGGAGATCCGAGACCGAGACATAGTACGCTGCCCGTTTCTGGAGGAAGAGATCAATACCCGCTTCATAGTCAGCGTCGAGCTGTCCTCTTTTCAACAGTGAGTCGATGTCGCTGGTTAGCTGGCCCAGATCCTCGCCATCGATTTTGAAAAATCCGATGCCTTCGCCCATCAGGTCCCAGCCCGTACCGATGCTGCGTGAGATTGTGCAGACCCGACTATCCTTCACACCCAGCATCATCTCCTCACCTTCGGAGTGGGAGCGCGGGTCGAGAAGGAAACCGTTGGCGAAAGGTGCGTCAATCAGACGCCACAGTACTTCGGGATCATAGAGCACGTCGGCGTCCATCACGACCGTGTTCCCGCCACCGATGGCGGCGTCCAAGCCGGTCTTCAAGCTGATGATGCTTCCGCGTCGGTACTCGGCGTTGTACGCGAACTCGATGGGCATCGCGCCGTTCCAATTGGCGACAGCATCGCGGATCATTTGGTCTTCGTGTCCAACCACGATAAGGAGCCGTTTGATGCCGAACCCGTGCAGGATGTCGAGATGACGCTCGAGCAGGCTCTTGCCATCGAATGAAAGAAGGCACTTGGGCGACTTCTGATCAAGGGAAGCAAGACGGCGCCCAACGCCCGCTGCTAGTAGAATAGCTTGCATTAGTTCGTTCCACCTTTGAGGAGCCCTGTGAGAACCTCGATAAACCGATGAAGTTCACTGTGTTCAATCTGCCCCATGTTCGCGACACGGAAGCAGATTTTACTCAGGTCACCCTGACCGGCGTAAATCACGTAACCCACCTCTTTGAAGGCGTCGTGCATTGCAGTGTAGGTCCACCCATCTGGGAGTCGGGCGGCTGTAATGGTATTTGAACGGTGTTCCTCCGGAAGCAGCAACTCGAGGCCTAGGCCATCAAAGCCATCGCGAAGGATCTTGCTCGCGTCGCGATAGCGAGCGATCCGACCTTCAATCGTCTCCGTCCTTAATTCTGTCAGCGCTTCGCGCAGGGCAAACATGACCTGTATCGCCGGTGTGAACGGCGTGTTAGCGGCGTCCTGCTTCGCGAGGTAGGTCGGCAGATGCAAGTATACGGTCCGGGCCGGAAACTCGGCAGCCTGCTGAACGGCTTCTCTCTTCGCGAAGACGAATGAGATGCCCGGCAGTCCTTGAACGCACTTGTTCGCGGTGCAGATCGCGTAGCTTGGGTCAATCGCATCAAAGTCGAAGGACTCACCCGCAAGGCCGCTTATCGAGTCTACGATGAGCCGCACACCCGCGGCCTTCGCAATTCGGCCGATATCAGTGAGCGGGTTCAAGAGTCCCGTCGTGGTTTCATGGTGTACCACCGCGATACCCGCGATGGAGGAGTCGTTCCCTAGCGCACCCTCGATTTGTTCTAAGTCCGGGCGCTGTGTCCACTCGTAGGTTAACTCGACGGTCTCGATTCCATGGGAACGAGCCATGCGAGCCAATCGGTCACCGTATACCCCGTTGTTGATGACCAGGACCTTTTCGTCCGGTCCGAAGGCTGAGGCCATGGTGGCTTCCATCGCTGCCGTACCCGAGCCCGTGAGTAGGATCGGTGCGTACACTGCTGGATCGAGCCCAAACACCTCGAGGAGCAGCGAGCGCACCTCGTTTTGGCACTCGAAATACTCGGGTTCTCGATGGCATAGATCAACGGTCTGGCTTGCCGCACGCACTTGGTCAGATACGTTGCAGGGGCCTGGGTTCATCAGAATATACTGTTCCATCGATCAATCGCTCCACTGGACTAGATAGTGTGGACTTTGCACAAGTTCGTGCAACGAATGGGCCATACCTCAGCGCACCGCTAGGTACAAGGAAAAACGTGAGCTGCGCCTAGATCGCGATCCTTCAGAAAGTGCTCCGGGTGCGAAAACGACTTCTCAGTCGGATTGGAACTGCGCACTTGTTTGCCGGAAAAACGCACCTCTTGGGATAAAGTTCAGCTGCGACCCAGAAACAGCCGATTCATACTAATAGGGGGCAACAGAACCGGGAGATTGGGAGATGGCTGCAAGCCAAGACCTTACAGCGATCGGTGTTGGTGTCATGGGCAAACTGGTCGCAGCCGAACAATCCGGCGACGTCGACTCGTGTGTTTCGATTCTCAACAAGTTGATTGGGCGCCAGGAACAAGACGTCCTCGATACCGCCCACCGTTTCTTTGGCCGCTATGCGGGTGCAGTCGGAGCGAATTCCGCTCTGATTCTGCTCGCGGCCAATGCTTATCCGCCCCCAACATTGCGCACTTACCTTATTGACCGAGCCGAGGTCGATGTGGATTTCGGTCCGCGGTTCGTTAGCGGACTGTTTGAGTTGGACATCGTCGGTGAAAAGTGGCTTCTCGATCTCCTCGACAATCAAACCTTTGCGGGCTTGATAACCCGCGCCATGATGGAAGTGCCGGCATATCGAAAGCCGCGCATTTTGACGGCACTGAGACGGGCAGTCGCTTCGGGCCGGATGGCGGCGGATTGGGGCGAGTCGATTCGCGAGCTGATTCAGATTATCGAAGGCCGGCGCACCACAGAACTACCCGTACCGCGCAGTATCGCTCGCAACGAAAAGGCCCTGATCGAGACTAAGCCAATGATGCGGACCTCAGGCACCCACAGCCTGGCGGCCAACGACGCCGATTTGAGCCCGGATGGAAAGCTCATCGTTTCTTGTGGCGTCGACCGCTCGGTTCGTCTCTGGGACGCCCTTACGGGAAGGCAAGCCGGGATCTGGTTCAACCACGGCGGTATCGCACATACCGCTCAATTCATCGACAAAGGCCGAAAGGTCCTGTCTGCTGGTAGGTCAGGACTCATCCTGATCGATGTGGGTTCGGGCCAGCTCCTGAGACAGGTCGGCACTACCACATCGACCGATGTTGCGAGCAGTGCCGACCAGCATCTTGTCGTGACGGCCGACATCGACGCTCACGCCCGTGCATGGAATCTGAAAACCGGCGATCTCGTTGGTGCCTTCAAACACGGTGACTCGGTCGAGTGTGTTGCGGTTCACCACAGCGGTGAGTGGATGGCCACAGGATCCGACACAGGCGAGATTGTGGTATGGGATCCATTCAAGGGCACTAGACTGAACACCTTCAACGGACACGACGGCCCGGTTCGGTCATTGTGCTTCTCGCCAAAGGGAAAAGTTCTGGGCGCTGCCAGCGATGGCAGTATGACGATCTGGGATTTCGGAAAAGGTGACGCACTCGCAACGCTGCACGGCCATGAAGGGCGTCTCACGACAGTGATGTTTCACCCTCAGGATCCAGAAATCTCCCTGAGCGCTTCGATAGACGGTATGGCCCGTATCTGGAAGTGGCGCCAGGGGGTCACTCTCGAAATCCTAGCCGACGGCACGCTCACCAAAGCGCGCTTCAGCCCCTGTGGACGCTTCGTCACCACAACTGGAATCGATGGAAGCGCCGCAATCTGGCGCTCAATCAGTTTCGACTAGCGGACGTCACTTTCAGCTGTCAGCCAACGGCGCCGAAGGTCAGACTGACCCAGGTCGATCGTTTACTCCTGTCTGAGATTCATTGCCCGGACCGAAGCACGCTTCGGCAGCAGCTCTGAGCAGGTCGAGGGATTCGGTGACCATCTCGATCTTGTCGGCTGGAATGTGCTGCAGGACCTGGTCGACAGCGAGTTCAGTCATCATTCGGAGCGACTCGCCCTGGGCTTTTCCGTCGGGGGTCAAAACGACCACGACCTTTCGGCCGTCCTCGGGGTCTCTCTGCTTGGTGACGAAGTCACGCTTGACCAAGCCATCCACCAAACGGGTAGTAGCACTAACCGAGCCACCGACCGCGGTGGCCAACTGAGACACTGTCGCCGGACCAGTCAGTAGCGTCTGGAGAGCCACGCATTGCTGAACCGTCACTGGACCACAGCACAACGCCTCGCGCTCGCAGGCTGAAACAACCCGGCAAAACCGAATCACCTGCTCGATGAGCGTTTCTTTTGCTGGTTGTGTCCGTCCCATCTGCTCCCCTTTCCCAGAAAGCTCATGGTGCCACAGCGGTGCCGGCATGTCTCGTCTTCACCGCCGCGGCAGCTCGGATCAGCATTTCACAGCCACTAGACGCTGGCTGCCGGCTTGCTGGCGGTGATTTTGTAACTCCACACAGTCTCAGCAATCTGGTCCTTGAGAGCCTTGGGCAATGAGTCAGCGAGCTCCTTCAGATTGTCGCCGGTGGTCTCGAGCAGACCGGCTGCCGGAGTCCGGTCAAACGAGATGTCAACGAACCCAGCAGCAGTGATTGCGGCCATATACTCGTCGACCGTAATCGCCCCAGAGACACAGGCTACATAAGCCGCCGCGTTTTCTTTCAGCCACTCTGGAAGGGGCTGCGTCAACAGAATGTCCGACACCGCAAGACGGCCGCCCGGCTTCAAAACGCGGAATGCTTCGCCAAAGACGGCCGGTTTGTCGGGGCTCAAATTGATCACGCAGTTGCTAATCACAGCGTCGGCCGAATCTGACTCGACGGGTAAGTCTTCGATCACCCCCTGTCTGAACTCGACCCGATCAGTGAAACCAGTCGCTTCCGCGTTCTTGTTGGCCAAAGCGATCATTTCCGGTGTCATATCAACGCCGATCACCTTGCCGTTCGGCCCAACCCGTGGTGCGGCCACGAATACGTCCATGCCTGCCCCACTCCCCAAGTCTACGACCGTCTCGCCGGGCTGAATTGCCGCGATAGCGTTCGGGTTGCCACAGCCGAGTCCCAGGTTCGCTGCGTCCGGAACCTCGCTGAGATCGTCAGCAGAATAGCCGATGTCGCTGCTGTGCTTGACGCTGTCAGGACCGCAACACGAGCCACCGCTCACTGCGATCTCGCCGTAGCGCTCTCGGACGTCATCCCTTGGGTCTTCGCTAACTTGCTTCGTAACCGAACAACAACTGGTACTCATGTCAATCTCCTTGTTTGCACTCTGCAATTAAATTAACCAGTTATTTGCAGGATGCAAGCAGTTTTTTTTTGGGTCTGCCGGGTTTTATCTTCCAAACAGTGTCCTGGGAGCCTGTCTGGCGCGCGTTCGCTCGAGTCGTGTTCCCGTGGGGAGGTCACCTCGCACGGCTGAGATGCTTGAGTTCAATCGCCAGCTCTACCATGGTGAGTGGGCTGATCCGACACACAGACGATGGGACTCATGGCCGAGAAGAAGGGGCTCAAATCACTATTGAAGAAGGTGATCGTTCTCTTTCTGAGCTGGGGATTCAAGATCGCTTGGGCAGCGTTCTGCATCAGTACCCCATTTCTGGGCATGTGGGTCTCTTCCAGCCTTGCAGCCCACGCCAACGGGCCAATCTGGGTATCGGCAGTCATCAGTCTGTTGCTCTTTCCCGTCGCGCCGTTGCTCTGGGATTGGTGGGGCACTCGCCGCAGAGACAAGAAGAACCCCGATCGCAAGCGATTCCTGACGTTCTTCGATCGGTTCCTTCTTCGCACGCTGTTCCTCAATCTGGCGTTCTTGTCCATCACGCTTTTCGCCAATGCCGATAGAGCGTTTGAGGCGCTGTCTACCCGCGGTGATTGGATGCTCGACGGGTCCGACGGTGCTGTTGCGGACGTGATTCGCGATGGCCTCTTCACAATGGCCGATCGGCTGGAGTGGCTCTACGTTTCGACCAGAGAGAACCCCTTCGAGGATGACGCACCCGACTCGGACGCCGATCCAACATTGGACGAGCTACCCCCCGATTCGATCGGTGACAGCGATGAAGGGCTTCGCCGGCAGTGGCCCCTCGATCCGGAACCACACCCAGTTGTTGTGAGTATGCCGGCCTCAGTCGAGACAGACTATCAATCGGTGGCTGCCTACATCGGAGAGCGCGTGGAGGACCCGTTCCTACGTGTGAAGGCGATTCACGACTGGATCGCGACCCGAATCCCCTACGACGCTGAGGGGCTTCGAACCATGACACTGCCGCCGAGCGATCCAGAAATCGTCTTTGAGACGCGCAATGCGGTGTGCGCAGGTTACGCCAGACTCATGCAGGCGATGGCCGCCGAGCTGGATATCGAGGTGATCTACGTGGTCGGTGATGCCCGAGCCTCCCTCGAGGAGGGCTCAGACCTGGGCCATGCCTGGAATTCGGTGTTTCTCGACGGCCACTGGTACCTGATCGACGTGACATGGGATGCTGGTCATGTGAGCGAAGAGGGCTTTGTCCCCGACTACGGCGTCGACTATCTTCTAACTCCCCCAAACGTCTTCGGAATCAACCACTACCCAGACGACGACAAGTGGCAGCTCCGAGTCGATCCGATAAGTCGTGGGGACTTCTTGAGACAACCTGCCATGACACCGGCCTTCTATCGGCAGGGATTCGAACTTCTCGCGCCCGACCGGTCGCAGATTACCGTAAATCGCAGAGCAGAGGTCCGCTTGAGAAACCCAGAAGGACTGAGCGTGCTGGTGAGCGCAGAAGATCAGGCGGGGCAGCGGACTCGTTGCTCGGTTTCAGGGCGAGAAACGACCGTCGGTGTGTGCGACTTGCCGCGGTCGGGCCAATATCGAATGACGATCTTCACCTCTGAGACCGGGGTCGGAAACCACTGGAGCGTGGGCCACATCGACGTCAACCGCAGGTAGTCAGTACAGGCCCGGTTCGCACACACGAGCCAGGGCGCTGCCAAGCGTACACCTGGTTTCGTGTTTCGCAAACTGTCGGCGGGAAGGGGATGAGCAGCCCCGCGCACCCTGGACGTGCGCGCCGGGCGATGAAGTCGACTACTTCTTGAGCCCAACGGTCTCACAGATGAGACGGGCAACCACGTACGGGTCGCAGTTCGCGTTGGGGCGACGGTCCTCGATGTAACCCTTGCCGTCTTTGGCGACCTGCCATGGGATACGAACCGATGCGCCACGATCTGAGATGCCGTAGCTATAGTTCGTGAAGTGAGCTGTCTCGTGATGGCCTGTCAGCCGTGCCTCGATGTCATGACCATAATTCTCGACATGCAACATCACTCGCTCGCCCAAGGCTTCTGCTGCCCCGATACAGGCGTCGTACGATTCGCGCATGGCCTTGTTTGAGAAGTTGGTGTGACAGCCAGCGCCGTTCCAGTCTCCCTTCACGGGCTTGGCGTCGAGCGATACGGAGATACCGTAGTCCTCACCAAGTCGGTTGAGGAGCCAGCGAGCCACGATGAGCTGATCGCCAGCTGCAAGAGGTCCGAGCGGCCCGAGCTGGAACTCCCACTGGCCGAGCATAACCTCTGCGTTGATGCCAGACACGCCGAGACCGGCAGCGAGACAGGCGTCTAGGTGCTCTTCGACGAGCTCGCGACCCGCGATTTTGTCTGCGCCAACACCACAGTAGTAAGGGAACTGTGGTGCAGGGTAACCACCGTCTTCAGGCCAGCCTACGGGCACGCCAGGAGAGGAAAACAGGGTGTATTCCTGCTCGTAGGCGAACCAGAAGTCTTGATCGGCCACTTTCGCGGCAACCTCAGCACAGGCCGCCCGAGTGTTCGTCGGGTGCGGTTCCATGTCGATCGTTACAACTTCGCAGACGACGAGGATGTCATTGCCGTCACGAATCGGATCGGGACAAGAGTAAACAGGCTTCAACACGCAGTCGGAGTTGTCGCCAGGCGCCTGATTGGTACTCGAGCCATCAAAACCCCACAGAGGCGGCTCTTTGCCTTCAGCCAGGATCCTAGTCTTGGATCGAATCTCCGAGGTTGGCTCCTTGCCGTCCAGCCACATGTATTCCGCTTTGTATAAACTCATTCTTTCTCCTTTCCTTCAAAATTAGGGGTCGAATCATTCGACTCCGGTGACTCCCCTCCGCGCCTGTGCAAACGGCGGGCCAGCTCTTTGTCAGCACGTTATATTGACAAAATTATCGAAAGATCTAGGGGTTACTGGAAGCTCCCGAATCCGGTGCATTTCTTGTTTTTCGACGAAATTGTCCAAAGGTTGAAAAACTTCGACAAAAACGTCGAAACCGTGGGGTGAGACCTTCGCGGGGCTGTCGGCCAAGCGGCTCAACCCGGCGTGTGCTCGGCAATCGACTCCCTCGACTTCTTCCCGCCGGTGAGATCGACTCGATCGAGCAGCTGGCGGAGCGGCTGTTCGCGTTACCTGAGAGTTAGCTAGAGCCCGTCCTGAAACGGATAACACCCTGATCTAACAACAAAAAAGCGCCTCAATGCTGGCTTTTTTGGGATAGTTGTTTTGCTACAAACACTTACCAACCGCAAGGAGGCGGCGGCGAGAACCGTACCCCATCAACCCACTCCAAGCGTTACGGCGTCGTGTTCCGGAATCGGCGCCGAGCAGTGAAGACGAGGGTATCAGATCGCGTTCATGCGAGGAAAGGACCGACGCGAACCCGTCTACAGGGAACTCCTCGCGCATGTCCGTGGGCTTGTTCGAGACGCCGACCGACGGTCTGAAGCGACAGCGACGTCCGACGCTCTCGGGTCTCCGCTCTCCGAATTCCGACCACGGCTCTT
>CAZDBH010000285.1:0-11274 GCA_964503485.1 uncultured Bradymonadales bacterium
CCCTACTACTTCCGTGGGAACTTCTCGGTGGTCGCCGACGTCGATCTCGACGACAAGATGGAGTTGATTACCGGCCCGATGGTCTTCGAATACGATGAAGAGAGTTTCAACTTCGTGGCCGATCCCCTCTTCACCGGTGACGGGACGGGCTATGGCCTTATCGCCGTCGCGGATTTTGGTGACTTCCCCGGTCGAGCCGGCGATGGACCCAATCGAGCTGAGATTGTCGTGATTGGCGGTACGGCCCGAATAGAGACCCTAGGTGGCGACGTGGTGTTCGGACCGTACAGTTTGCCTGGCGGAGGAACGGGTGGTGCGCCCACGGTTGGTGACTTTGACGGGGATGGACGTCCCGAGTTTGCAGCTGCAGGTCGAGGCGGCTACACGGTCTTCGATCTGGACTGCGTGGGCGCCCCAGACGGCTGTTGGGGCGAAGGTATCCGGTGGACCCAGCCCTCGAAAGACGCTTCGTCAGCTTGCACCGGATCGTCGGTCTTCGACTTTGAGGGTGACGGACAGGCCGAAGCAATCTACGCAGACGAGTGCTATGTGCGGGTCTACGAAGGCGAGACTGGCGAGGTCATCTTCTCTGCGTGGCGGCCATCGGGCACATGGTACGAGAATCCCATCGTGGCTGACGTCGATGGTGACTTCAACTCCGAGCTCGTACTCCAGTCGAATTCCAGCGGCAGCGGATGCGCCGCGGTCGACCCGATCTTCCGTGGACTGCGCTGCGAAGACGACCTCCAATGCCCCGGTTTGGAGCCCTCATGCGACGAGGGTTTCTGTCGTTGCACCACCGACGACGACTGTGGTTCAGGTAACTACGGCTGTCGAGCTGCCCTGGCTGGCACGCCGGGCTCTGGTTCCGTTTGTCGTTCCATCTCGGGCGGCGTGACGGCACCGCTTCAGGTCTATCGAGACGGTGCAGACCGCTGGGTAGACAGCCGTCGAATCTGGAATCAACACCCCTATGACGTGACCAGCGTGAACGAGGACGGCACGATTCCGCGCACTTCGGAGCGGGAGCCGAACTGGACGACGCCTGAGCTCAACAACTTTCGCCAGAACGTGCAAGGCGACCTCGACCCCACTCTGCTTCCCGACCTCACAGCCCGAGGAGATGGTTTCAACGACTTCTGTGACGATGACCGACTCGATCTGACAGTCCGAATTTGCAATCGTGGTCTAAAGTCGATTGGAGCCGGCATGCCCGTCAGCTTTTTTGATGGGCCAGTCGCCGATGACGAGATCATCTGCCTCGCAGAGACTGAAACCGTCCTCGATCCCGGCCGCTGTGAGTTTGTTACCTGCTCTTGGACCGAACCGCCCTGGGATGACCCCCACGATGTCTACGTTGTGGCAGACCAAGCCTCTGACGAGGGCGAGCTGGTCGAATGCCACGAGCAGAACAATACGAGCGTCATCCCGGGTGTGACCTGTGAGACGAAATAGGTCACGCCGCTAAACTAAAGCCAGAACGGGCCGATCAGGTCCTCCAAATCGGCCAATATTTGCGATAAGCGACGATCTGGGCTTTGTTCGAAGCGCATTCCAGAACATGGAGACGATCATGAAGAAAGGCGGATCCGACCCGAAGGGCGGGGGCAAAGGCGCTTCCAAATCGCCAGCGAAAGCGCCGGCCAAGCCAGCAAAAGCGGCAGCCAAACCGGCCAAAGCGCCGGCCAAAGCGCCGGCCAAGCCAGTGAAAAAAGCGGCGCCAGCCAAGAAGCCGATGCCGGCCCAAAAGCCGATGCCGACTAAGAAACCCGCGCCAGCAGCTCACCAATCGGCCGAACAAGCCGCGGCTGATTACTCCGACAGTTCGGCAAGCTCCGACAGCGGCACGACAGCCTCGAGTGGCCCGCCCGCCAAACTGGGTCTAGGCGGGGTGATCGTATTGCTGGCAATAATCGCAGCTGTTGTATTCGTGATCACACGGGGTTCATCGAACGAAACCACCGAGGATGACGACGCGCCAGCGGTGATCTGCGAAAACACGTGCGCCACGGCCAGCGACGGCGAGTGCGATGACGGCGGTGAAAACGCCGAGTACGACTCGTGTGCGTATGGTAGCGACTGCGAAGATTGCGGCGATCGACCGGCAGAAGAAGCCCCGGCGGCCGAAAACAACTGACGGTCTTCGCCGGAACTCACAATGTGGGGGAACTCGTTCTGCGCATAAGCATGACGTCACAGCGCCGAAATGCTTCGATCGCGCGCCGGCAGACCGTCCAGATTTGCTCGCGGCTCTGTTCGTCCCCGGACTCCTCACACAGCTCATCTAGAATCTGACTCGTCGAACGCTGATTGTCGACCAGCTCCATGAAGCGGTGTGCCTCGGGCTCCATTTTGAGGGTCATTGAAAGTTGCGCACCCCCGGCCGGACCAATCTTGAGCGTACACGCTTGCGTACCCGCCTGAAGCAACGCCTTTTGAATGCCCTGTTCGCGGGCTAACGGAACAAAAAAAGGTACGGTATCGTGATTGGAAACTTCCATCTGGGTGTTATCACTGCGCGATGCCCAGAAGGTGTGTTTGGTAATGGTGCCGAAGAAGAGCTCACCGATCGCACGTTGCTCACGCAATGGGAGCGCGCTGATCCGTGCTCGCAAATTCGCATCAGGAATCGCCATACGAGCGTCGTAGAAGGGCCGCTGCACTCCGGCGATTTCGATGAGATTGAGGCCTGCTCCATCGAGCCACTCGTATAGCTGAGGCACGGTATAGGCTCGGTCCACAGGGTGCAGAAACATGTCGACCAGTTCGATGTCGTCCAGGTTGAACGAGAAGGGGGTGCTCTGCCAGCGTCGCTTCAGCCAGTTGGTTTCGGGCACGCTCTGGATCACTGCTCTGGCGTTCCCGATCATCGACTCGAGCGGTTCGTCCTCTTTGCTGAGCAACCGCATCAAATCTTGGATGTGGTAGACCCCGGTCCGGCCGGTCTGGCCGTAGACCATCAAGCCCATCGCGCCTCCTTCGGCGAGCACCGAGGTGAGCGCGTTGAGGCCGGCCACCGGATCGTCCAGGTGGTGCAATACGCCCGAGCAGTTGATGTAGTCGAACGGCTCCAACCCCATCACGGGGAGGTCGAGCAACGACCCCTCGAGCCAGGTGATTCGATCGCGAAAACCGCGGACTTCGGCGCGTTTTTGGGCGATTTGCAGAGAGGCCTTGCTGATGTCGAGGTAGATGATCTCAGCTTCGGTTTCGCGCAACTGATGCCCAAGGAACGTCACGCTGTCACCCGTTCCGCCTCCGGCGATTAGAACGCGGAAACTGGTGCGGAAGTCGCGCTCGCCACGATAGCAATAGAAATTGAGCGCGCCGAGCTCGTCGAGTTCGGTACGGACGAGTCGGTTGCGTTCGTCCTCAGGATTACGTTCTGGATAGGGATAGGCCTCGTAGCGCTGTCCCACGGTATAGGTACTAGACGATTCGCCGGTCGGATCCATGTCAGGTTCACTCGTTGTGGTTCATCGCGAGCAACCTACCCAAATTGCTGGCTCGTTCAATGGGGTAATTGCCATCTGATTCGCAATCTTCTAGTTTGGACCCGCCGTTCACCTCCATATTTGAAATGGAGTTTTCCATGAAATCAGTTGTTTTTCTGTTTTCAGTCTGTGTCTCATTGCTGGGACTGCAGGCAATCGCGTCCGCCTGCGGCGGACTCTTTTGCGCAACGCCACCACCTCTCACAGCCCCTGAGCCGGTGGACCAGACTGCGGAACGCATCATTTTCGAGGTCGATGAGGGCGAAATCACCGCCCACATCCAGATTCAGTACGCTGGTGAGGCCGACGACTTCGCCTGGGTCGTCCCCTTCGGGGCTGTACCTGACGAAATCGTGGAGTCGAGCGACACACTGTTTTCGAACCTCGACTCGGTTTCGACGCTACAGGTGGTCTTGCCACCGCAGGATCCGTGCAACTTCTCGTCCTCCGGCGACAGCGACGGGTGCGGTATTGGATGCGGCGAGCTGAACTCTGACGCGGGGACCGCCGCCAACGAAGGGCCTACCAATGGAAGCTCGCCGGTCACGGTCTACGACCACAATTTCACCGAGAATTTCGAGTACCACACGGTCGGAGCTGAAAACACGCAGGACTTGGTCGATTGGCTGCAGGACAATGGCTACAACGTGTCTGACAATATGACTCCGGTCATGGACCTCTACAACGGGACTGACGCCGCGTTCGTAGCATTGAAACTTCAGGCCGACCGCGACGCCAGCGACATCAACCCGATCGCTATCACCTACGAGGGACAGCACCCCTCGATTCCGATTCAGCTCACTGCTGTGGCCGCCCAGCCACTGATGGGAATCTTGGTATTCATTGTCTCTGACGTACCCTACGCCCCCGCGAATTACGTTGCGACCCCTCCTGTGACATCCGAAATCCTGCACGACGATACCGGAGTGACGAGCTACTTCGAGTGGGTTGCACGTGAAACAGAGGAGGCAGAAGGCCAGTTCTTCTCGACCGAGTACGTGGGCGACGCCTTCTTCGACGGCCGGTCTCGAATCCTGTCGCGATACTACACTCGACTGAGCCCTCACATGATGACGTTGGACCCGGTGTTCCAACCACATAGTGACGTCACGATGCGACAATCCGCCCAACTCGATTTGAGCTTCAACGGATCGCTGTGGGAATGTGGGGTGGTCGTTACGGAACGCATCCCCAACGACTGCGCCTTCAATTACTGTGGCGCCGATTCGGCCTGCACGATTCTCAATGGTGCAGCAGCCTGCATTTGCGACGCTGGGGACGTGGCCCAGTCGATTACCGGTCCTGACGGCGGTCGCTACGTCACCTGTGTGCCCGAAGATAACCCCTACGACGTCACTGCTGTTGATGGTGGCGCCGGCACCGAATTCGATCCCTGTGCCTCAGCTGGTTGCGGCTCGGGGACTTGCGTCCTTCGTGGCGGCTTTCCAACTTGTGAATGTCCCGAGGGTACAGTCGCGGTGCTCACAGGAACCGGCGATGGCGTCGTCTGCTCTGAAGTAGACGGTACCATCACGACCTATGGTCCTGGAGCGGGTACCGAGGCCGCGCCCACCGTTGTCAGCGCTCGCGGTATACGAGTGCAGACGAATTCCGCTCGCTGGGCCACCGCCTGGCTTCCACTCGCGCTCGTTGCGATTGGCATCGGGTTGGTCCGCAGACGCCAAGTCTGAGTTCGAGAAGACTCAAGGGGAGAGCTGGACCCAGACACCCTCAAAGGCGTCTCCTTCGGGAAAGCCCTTCAGTCTGGGAAAGTCGGGTCCGGGCGGGGCGTTCTCGGCTCGCCGCAGCACAATACCGAGATCGTCAGCCTCGCGCTTAACGGTTTCGAGCAGGCGTGACCGGCTCCCCCGATCATTGCGGCAGGCAAGCATATAGCCGCCTGGACGCAGCCGTAACAGGACGTCGCGAATGAGTCCGGCACCGTCCCTCTTCACTGACCAGAAGGACTTACCGGCAGTCGCTGCGGTGGGTGGATCGACGATAACGCCGTCGAATCGATCATCGGGTTCGAGCTGAGCCAAGTAGCGACGGACGTCTTTGCGAACGGATGTATGGGCGGCATTCTCCTGCCCATTGAGCTTCAAGTTTTCTTCGAGCCAATCTAGGTAGGGTTGTGACAGGTCGACACTGATCACTTCTGACGCACCGGCGGCCAACGCAGCCACTGAAAACGCGCCCGTATGGCAGAACAGATTGAGCCAGCGCCCCCCTTCGGCAACCCGGGCCATGCGATCTCGGTTTGCGCGCTGGTCGATGAACAAGCCGATGCCCGGCCGAGAGCGATACGGTTCGTCGAGACCGAGATCAACTGCGTAGCTGAGACCGCGTTCCCGCACCTCGCGTTTGTAGGGTTCGCTGGCGGACCCGCTGAGCAGGGTTGTGGCGCGCAGTTCCCCGTCGGGACATGCGCTCAGATGAACCGTTTGAACTACGGGGCCGTCGGTTGGGACAATGCCTGCGAGTTGTCCGCGAACGGCGTTTAGGGCGCGGTCTTTAGTACCGAGTGCGCATCGGCTGGTTACCAGTAGACGCAGTGTCGCACCCAACAGATCGATATGCAGGCCCGGAAGACCGTCCGCTTCGCCGTGAATGAGCCTGAACGAGTTTGTCTCATCGAGATTGGCTAGCAGATCACGCCGTTTTGAGAGCGCTTTCGCGACCCTGGCCTCGATCGAATCTGGCTTTTCGTCCCCCTGCGATTGCCACAGGCGTGCCGCCACTCGGCCCCGACCTTCGGTAAGTACGTAGCCGCCGCGCCGTCCTTTGGAATCCTCGAGTCGCACGACAGTCCCTGATTGATACTGTTCGGCGTCACCAGTCTCGGTGTCGGTCAGAACCCAGGGGTGGCCTTTGCGAATTGCCTTGATTGTCGCCGCCGAGACATGGAGGACGGCTGACTTCGAGTGAGAGGGAAAGACGCTCTCGGTGGGCCAGAAACTGTCGGGCTCGGGCACCGAGGCGTCGATACCCTCCTCTGGGATGGCGAGTTTTGCACTCTGCAGCCGCAGCCCACCGCGCACGAGTCGTCCGCCGTACAGCGCGTCCCCGATGATCGGCGTCCCGAGTGCTTCGAAATGGCGACGGATTTGGTGGGTTCGACCCGTCACCAGGTCGATCTCAACCTGACAGATTTCACCTCGACTCTCTGCTATAGAAAAGCGGGTTTCAGCAGCCTTGCCATCGATTGGCTTCCGAAGTGTTCCGTCTGGCCAATGCGGAACAGGAATGATTGCCCTATACGCTTTGGTGACCTGACCGCCCTCGAAGCGTTTCCCGAGGCGTCCCGCAGCGACCTTCGACGTCGCGATCAACCACACGCCACTGACATCCGCGTCCAAGCGGTGTACGGGCCACAGCTCTTCCGGGTTGACGTCGAGGGTCTGGGCAACCAGAGCACGGGCATCGAGCTGGCCAGCTCGACCAGCGTGGCAGGGATATCCGGCAGGTTTGTTGACCACGACGAAGTCTTCGCCCCGTAGCACGACGTCTACCGGTCGGTTCTTTGGAGAACGCTTGCCGGCGCCAACGTTGGCTGTGACCTCCGATCCGGGCGGAACCCCAGCAGCAATATTCTTCGCGATCACCCCAGCAATTCGGACTCGCCCGCCTTTGACTAGGCTCTGGACCTGGCTCCGGCTTCCCTGCGGCCAGGCCCTAGCCAACAGTCGTTCCAGTGATTCGGATGTGCCGGGGGCACGAAATCGAAGCGTCTTCATGGCCCAACAATACGACTTGGACGCGGTGGGGGCGAGCGTCTCGTATTGGGAGGCTGAGGGTTTACCGATGACGTGAGTGGGCTGGAGCCAGCTGCCTCAATGAACGACCGCTGAAGCGGCCTCTTCAGCCGCGGCTGCGATCTGGGCCTCGAGCATGTTGTCCTCACCGCGTGTGTTGAACACCGACTGCAGTGACTCGGGCGCTTTCTTCTGCAGGCTTCGGGTCTTGCGGGCCGCATTGAGGTTTTGGCGGAGCCGACTGAGATCGGCCGCGGGATCGTCTTCCGAGATAACGGCTTCGCCTCCGAGGTCGGTGACGACGTCTTGGAACCACTGGTTTTCGGGCATCGGTGCTTTTGCAGCCCAATCAGGTACGTTCGAGCTGGCCAACTCGTCGGCCGGCGACTGGAGCAAACGCGTGGTTCCGGATTCTTCGGCTTGCTCATAGAGGCGTTGGTACACAGCCCGTCGAGCGTTGCGCTCGGCTCGGCGTCGATTCTCTCGTTTGGTCCACAGCGAACGCAAGCCTGGAATCGCGAAAACAAGCGCTGCGAACGTGAGAGGAAACCAACTAAGGGCAATCATCATTGCCGTTGTCGTCGGAATGGCCAGCGAGACCATGATGGTGGTTGGCGCCGCGATCGCAGCGATCAAATTGAACAAGTTCAAGCCACCGATCAGCATGTCTGTGCCCTTCTGATTTCCCGTCAGAAGGAGGGGGCGCTCGTAGCGATCCCAGAATAGAGGCAGTTTGCCCTTGCGCGTCTTCTGCCCTGCAGTGAGCATGAGTTCAGGGTACGAAAAGACGAGTTCGCTTTCGTCGGTTACCGTGATGTCGCCGTTGTAGGGTCCCATCAATCGAGTAAGTGTGTCTTCAGACTTGCTCAGGCTCCAACCGGTATGGGCAGACAGTTCAGCGGTGGTTATCGTGCCCTGTTTCGAGCGGATCAAGTGAAGCATAGCCGATTCGTCGACCACGGCTTCGATATCCTGCACCTCGGGGCCCAACACGAATGAAAACACCTTTTGATAGAAAGGACGTTCGTCTTTTCCAACTCGTGGCCTGCCGTATCGCTGATAGCTTGGATTGCGATAGCCTCGTGATCGGTATCGGCCGCCCGGCCGTCCGAACACGAAGTACCAAAACCAGAAGTTGCCTCCACCACCGCCGTAGCGGCTGCTGCTTCTCATGCTGCGCCGCCCACCGCCCCTGTTAGCCGCTGCCACCATTGCGGCGATGATGAGCGCGACGAATAGGACCACGTAGAACACCATGACGACCGCTATCATCGCTTTCATGAACTTGGAGAAACCCAGCCACAGTCGTCGCCGAGTCTTGTCGAGCCAGATTCGGCGACGCTCTCGCTTGTCGTGGGTCCGCATCGACGGCTCGAACTCGTAGACCAAGTCGCCGTCTTCGGTCACGTCGAGGTGGCAAGGGTAGCGGCTGATCATCGAGCGCAGCATGCGCTCGGCTTCCATAGTCGGAATGGGCGTGTCCACGACGATATCTGCGGTAGTTGCCTTACCCTTGCGCTTCTTCAGCGCACTGCGGATGCTTCGTTCGAGCTTTTGGTCATCGGAGGGGAGTTGGCTTGTTGTAGACATCGGGTCCTTCTCGGTTTCACTGATTCGGAACATTGACGCGGTTTGGAGCCGCGCAAGGGATTTACTAGCCCCTCTGGGAGGTACGAGACAAAGGCGGAGGTGGGAACGCCCAAGCCAAGACTTCGTCGTGACGCTCAAACCGCTGCGACCATCACATCTCGTTTCGATACCGCGAAGTTACAGTTTTTCGCTGCCACGCGTCTTGCGTCGCTAACCGTTTTGGTACTTTGTTCGTACTGTCTCGACGACATATTTACTGTGAGGTCTCAGCCGTGAAAGCCAGTGATCTTCTAGTCCGGGCCCTCGAAAACGAGGGCGTGGAGTACATCTTCGGTATCCCGGGCGAAGAGAATCTCGATTTTCTCGAGTCGCTTCGCGAGTCGTCAATCAGACTGGTTCTGACCCGTCACGAACAGGGGGCAGGCTTTATGGCCGCCACCTACGGGCGTCTGACAGGAAAGACCGGTGTTTGTGTCTCGACGCTTGGACCGGGAGCGACCAACTTCGTAACCTGCGCCTCCTACGCCCTGCTCGGGGGAATGCCCGTGCTCTTCATCACGGGCCAAAAACCAATAAAGAAGAGCAAGCAAGGGCGATTTCAAATCATCGACGTGGTTCGGATGATGGAGCCGATCACGCAGCTGTCGAAGCAGATTGTCGACGGCAACAACATTCCCCACCTGGTCAGGGAGTGCTTTCGCATTGCCGAAGCCCAGAAGCCTGGACCCGTCCATCTCGAATTACCCGAAGATATCGCAGCCGAGGAAGTCGATCGGGTGCCGTTCACGGTGACGGAGGTCAAGCCACCCGGTGCGTCCAAGAGTGCGCTGAACCGAGCCGCCGAGATGATCACGGCCGCCAAGTATCCGCTGCTTCTGCTCGCATCTGGTACCAACCGGCAGAACATTCACGTCGCAGCGCGCCGCTTCGTGGAAGATACCGGGCTGTTCTTCATCAATACCCAGATGGGCAAAGGTGTGGTCGACGAGCGCCATCCTCGATCACTGGGAACTACGGCGCTGTCGTCAGGGGATTATGTTCACTGCGCGATTGACCGGGCCGACCTCATTATCAATGTGGGCCACGACGTTAGCGAAAAGCCGCCCTTCTTCATGCACGAAGGTGACGACGGCACGAACGTCATTCATCTGGCCTATCAACCGGCCGAGATGGATGACGTGTATTTCCCACAGCATGAGGTGATTGGGTGCATCGCGGCGAATCTCACCTCGTTGACCGGCCTGGTCGCGCTTCGCGACAACAACTGGGACAACGACTACTTCGCCCGGGTCAAAAACGAGGTCGACTCCCACATTGCCGAGCGGGCCGACCAAGACAGTTTTCCGAACGTCCCCCAGCGCATCGTCGCAGACGTTCGTGCGGCGGTTCCGAGCAATGGCATCCTGTCGCTCGACAATGGCATGTACAAAATCTGGTTTGCTCGCAACTACCCGGCCCATGAGCCCAACACCGTCCTGCTAGACAACGCACTGGCGACCATGGGAGCGGGTTTGCCGGCGGCCATCGGCGCGAGCATCGTCCATCCAGATCGGGCCGTAGTCGCAATCTGCGGGGACGGCGGCTTTATGATGAACTCCCAAGAAATGGAAACCGCCGTTCGGCTCGATCTGCACGTCGTTGTGATCGTTCTGAGGGACAACGGGTACGGGATGATCAAGTGGAAGCAGGCCGGTGAGGGGTTGCCTGGATTCGGGCTCGACTTCGGAAACCCAGATTTTGTGAAGTATGCCGAAAGCTATGGAGCCACGGGAACTCGCATTTCCGAGACCGGGCAGCTCGTCGACGTGCTGCGCGACCGGTTGGATACCCGCGGGGTCCATCTCATCGAAGTGCCCGTTGACTATTCTGAGAACGAACGTGTCTTTCTCGAGGAACTAAAAGAACGAACCTGCATCCTGTGAGAGCATCATGCCAGAATTGATTGTCGACAATCCCTACGACCAGAAGCAGATCGCGACCCTTCCGATCACCAACGAGGCTGACTCATTCAAGGCCCTCGAAACCGCTGCGGCGCTCTATGAAGATCGTGACGGGTGGTTGCCCATGCACGAGCGGATCGCGATCCTCGAGCGAGCAGCCCAACTTGTCACAGCACGCATTCCCGAGCTGGCTCGATTGGCGGCCAGCGAGGGTGGCAAGCCGCTCACTGACTCGCTGGTGGAGATCGGGCGTGGAGTACAGGGCTTGAAGGCTGCTGTGGCAGAAATAGGCCACGTTGTCGGACGCGAGATACCCATGGGCCTCTCGACACGAGGACTCGATCGCATTGCCTACACGTTTCGCGAGCCGCGCGGGGTGGTGTTCGCGATCAGCGCCTTCAATCATCCGTTCAACCTGATCATCCATCAGGTCATCCCGGCCATCGCGGTTGGGTGCCCCGTGTTGGTCAAACCGGCCAAAACCACACCGTTGTC
>CAZDBH010000286.1:0-11225 GCA_964503485.1 uncultured Bradymonadales bacterium
TCTCGCATCCCTCTTCGTTCGTGCAATCGTCGGGACGATTCTCGGGGGTGTAGATAAACGTTGACTACGTCACAATAAAAAAAATCGACTCCTGGGGAGCGATGACCATCGGGCTGGATAGGTCGGGAACATCCGACAGCACGTAGCGGTCGAAGCCGTCTAGTTCGAGGTGTTCCATCAACTCAATGTTCGACAGTTCCAGCTCTGCTCTCTGGCTGCAGTTGGTAATTGTAATGGTCTTTGGGTGCTCTTCGTCGATAAAGCGTTGGCCGAAATCAATTCCGTCCTCATCGCTGACCACGATGCAGGCCTGGTCACCGTTGGCAACCACTGGGACGTCGACGTTTCGGTTTCGAGCGTCGTCGGAACGAACAATCATCGTGGCTTCATCAAAGCCGTCATTTTCAGGGTGGTAAGTAATCCACAACGAGATGTTCTCGTTCGGCTCGAGCGAGAAAGGAAGCTCTGGGGCGTAAGCTGCGTATTCGACTCCGAGGCCCTCCTCTTCTGCAGTTGTGAACTCAAAGTCGAAACTTCCGCTCAAAAACAGGTCGTTTACGTCCAGTGCGCAGGTACCAGCGTTGGTCAGGGTAACGGCCAACGTCTTGGTGGCTCCGCTCGGAACACGGCCGAAATCAATCGGATTCGGGTGCACACGAACTTGCCCGGTCAACTCTTGGGGTTGAAGAGGAATCGGAAGAGCCGGCCGGTCTTGATCGTTCGATCGAATCACCAGGCTTCCGCGGTCAGGGACGCAGTCAGACGGGTTGTACACCACCTCGACGAGACGAGACTCACCGGGGGGCAGCGTCATCGGGAAGTCAGCTCCGCGGATCTCGAACTCGGTACTGCGAGAATCGAGTTCCATGCTCGCGACGACCAGGTCGCCAGTGCCGACGCTCTCGATTGTGAGGAACTGAACCGCCTCTTGGCCGATTTGACTGCTATCAAAGGTGAGGACACTGGGGTTCACTTGGATCTTCCCAAGATCGACGCCCGCGTAGGATCCCTCACCGTCGTCCCCGCAGCCGATGCCGGCCAAGGGAAATGTGAGAGCCAGCACGCTCGTCGCCATTAGGCTAACGAGCCAGTTCCTCTTCGTGTTCTGTTTCATTCGAACGACCTCTGCAGCAGTGACTGTCTAAATTTCTTCGCGTTGCCCCGAACGCGAGGGCAGCTGAATATCATTAGATAGGCGCGAACACAACGAAAGATTGCTAGATGGAGGCCTCCGAGCCAGTCGCTGGAGGGCGGGTCAGTCCAGCTCGATGGTAATATCGTCCCAATTGGTCGAGAAATCTCCGGAACCGGCCCACGCGCTGACAAGCACACTGATTGAGGTCGTCCCCTCGGGGAGCGTGTGCGTTGCTTCTTTCAGCAGCCACTCATTGGGCTGGGGACGTCCGTTTACGGTCGTTTGACGACCGCTGTCATCGCCTTCGCAGTCTTCATCCGGGTAAGTGACGATTTGGAGCATCGCCCTCCCCTCGGCGTTGTAATCGGCTGAGAAGACCCAGGCGGTTGCTTCGGCACTACTAGCGCACTCCGCTCCGTCACAAATACTTATGCACTGGGATGCATATTGGTGGGCAGGACCAATCAGCCACAACGAGCCCGATGCATCATGTCCGTCGCGGTTGAGCTCGTCCCAAGTCACGTCTTCCGACACCGACCAGCTAATGAGGCCTTCGTCGAAGCCACCGTTCAGCAGTGTTGGCAGCACGCAGGGATCGTCGAGTGTTCCGCCTCCGGTGTGGTGTTCAGGACATGAACCGCAGATCCAGCTCCCGGCCGGGGTCGTGCCGTCGCAGCTCACCTGGGGATCGCAGTCATGAGCTCCCGTTGTGCACTCGTCGATGTCGATGCAGCCATTGCGCCCGGTGCCATCACCTGAGTAGCCTGCTGGGCAATCGCAAGTGAAGTCGCCCGGCGTGTTCTCGCAATCGGCGAGCTCGTGGCAATCGTTCCCACCCTCGGTACACTCGTCGATCTCGCGGCAGTCTGTTCCGTCTCCGTCCACGTCTTCGTAGCCATCGGGGCACACACAAGCCCATCGACCGACGGGTCGCCTCCTGCAGGCTGCCACGGGGTCGCAATCGTCCAGACCCTCGGCGCACGCGTCGATCAAGCCGCATAGCGTTCCGTCTCCGTTCACGTCTTGATAGCCGACGGCCGGGCACGAACAGGTCCAACTACCGCCGGCCCCACTCTGACAGCTCGCAGCTGGGTCGCAATTGTCCAAGCCCTCGAGGCACGCGTCGATGGGTCGGCACTCGGTCCCGTCACCGTTCACGTCTTCATAGCCGATCGTTGGGCACGAACAGGACCAGTTTCCACCCGGTTCGTTTGCACACTGAGCTGCGCTGTCGCAGTCATCGAGGCCCTCGGCGCACTCGTCGATATCAGCACACTGAATCGCAAAGGGGTCGTCACTTTGAGATCCCAAGGGACACCGGCAAGAAAAGCCGCCCTCAGTGTCTTCGCAGCCGGCACCATCGGCACAGGGAGAAGACGCGCATTCGTTGATGTTGCTGCACTGGTCGATTCCGTCACCCTCGAAACCGGGGAGACACTCGCAATCGTAGTCACCGTCAGTGAGCGGAGTGCAGTAGGCGTTTGGGTGGCAGAGCGTGTCATTATCACAGTCGCAGGCGTCCGGAACTCCGTCTTCGTCCTCGTCGTCGAGGTCGTCAGCCTCCGGACAGGCATCGCAACCGTTCGGAATGGAGTCCTCGTCGTCATCCGCGTTGTCATCGTAACCTGCGCAGATGTCGCACTGATCTGCGACGCCATCGCCGTCCTCATCGGGGGAATCTGCTTCGACCGCGCAAGGGTCGTCCGGGACGCAGTCTTCGTCGCCTTCAGCGCAGCCAACTTGGTGGCTGTCGATCCTCACGTCCACGTCGGCTGAGTGGGAATCAGAGTCGGAGATGCCCGCGTCACGGGTGGTTGCATCGGCATCGGGCGTACTCAGAAAGTCGACCCCATCCACCGTGGCGTCGAGGTGTTCGTAGTCCACCGGGGGACCGCACGCCGAAACCAGAAACATGGCTATCAGTAGGGGTGCGAGGCCACGGCCGGGGGGCGCCTGAGTTCTGCGTACAAGAGCTGTCTGATTGTATTGCGTCATGGTCTCGTCACCTCATCGAGATCTGCCAGTAACGGTCGTCAAAGCCGCTGAAAACAGTGTGGCTTTCTGGATGTAGGTAAGGAAGTGCCGGATCTGGCACTGCATTTGTCGGGTGGGCCTTCTGAAGCCACCGCGATGCGAGGGGAGACCAACCCCCTTCGCTGCGCTCGCCCGCACGGAGGGGCAGTAAATCCCCGTAGACCGGTAGTCAGTTTACAACCAGCCTATTGTGGGTGCGCCGTTCGGGTTAAGCGAAAGCCGAGGCCTCCGTTTCTGGCAGTGAGTCGGGAAGGTGGACGCTCGGACTAGCTAGGATGGACCGGGGTGCCGACTTCGGCGCCATCGAGGCGAAAGGTATCGCCCATAAATCCGCCACATACAGCACATTTCTCTGGAAAGGTCCCCTCTACTTCGACAAAGGCATGCGGCTCTTCCGGATTCACATCACTCGTTTTCGTTTCGTCGCTCATCAAAAACCCCCTGCAACTGGATTGTTCGTTTTAGAAGAAGGAAGAGACTAAAATCGCCTTTTCCGTCGAGCGGAGGACTATGGATCCACACCGTCGGGCTGTCAATCATGCATGACACGGGTGTTTACGCACTTCAGACGGGAGCAACCAGCGTCCTACTCGGACGTTGAATATGATGTGTTGTCACGCTGCTATTCGGGCGCCGGCAAGATCGACGCACGCAAGCTGTTTCTCAGGCGACTTCGGTCCGCCTCGGGAAGCTCTCCGGCCCTGGCGTACAGAATCTCGGCGTTTAGCCAATCGATGAACGAGATGCGGTCGTAGGCTGCGCTGACCAGTTCCAACTCGGCATCGGTGGTCGGGTCTTCGGGAAGATTCTCGAGAATTGCGCGATCAAATCGAGTGTCGAATTCGTTTTGGGTCAACAAGTTGGAGTTCTCGATGCCGCATGATTGCCGCAAGAGACGGGCCCGATCCATTACTGCCGCGTGCTCTAGATCGTCGAAGTCCCGCCCACAGAATGGCCTCCAACAGCTTTCGGCCATGATCTGCTGGCGCTGCTCCGGGGCGACCGTCTGGAGAGACTCGACGGCCTCGGCGCAATCAGACTGGAGCAGCTCGGCGCAGGCCGTCATTAGGAGGCTGACCCGGCTGCCGGCGGGGATCGAGCCGTCGTCTAAGGCGATGAGCCCCTCGTCGCAGCTATTCGATAGCTCTGTGGGATCGCTCGAGCCCTTTTTGCATCCAGCCACCGAGACTGCGCAGGTGACGATAATAAGTGTGATTTTCGGAAACCGCATGAGCCACCGTTTCGAGGCAAAGGCCGTGAAGCACCTGAGTTCTGATCCTTGTTTCCTCGAATGTGGGACGTGCCCATGGTCCTGTCAACAGGGGCGGAACGCTACTCAACGAGTGTGAACGCAGGGATCGACCCTTCTTCAGGAAATCCTGGATCCCCGGCTCGAATCACGACCTCGCGACGTGCGCGGTCTCTGAGCGTCACCTCCGAGAGTGAATACACGCCGAGTGGCATCTCGTGCCAAGTGCGGATTTCGCAGTCGAACTCATCTCCAAATCCAGCAGCGCAGGTGGCCGTAGCCCTGGAATCTGGTCCATGGAAGACAGGTTCAACCCGTTGAAGGCCGGATACGTCGTCCGTGACCGTTATCGATATGTCTGCTTGTTCTCCCCGAGTGACGGTGCCGGGGGTTACCTCGCCGACCGACACGAGCGAGGGGGGATCGGTGTCGCCATGTTCGCAGGCGACTTCTATGTTGAAGCCGGACAAACCCTCGGGTAGGTCGTCGTCGCCCGCCTCGAGCATGGTTGTATTGTTGGCGTTGTCGGACATCGACAGAGACGAGAACGTGAAGTAGTCGCTGTCAGCGTAGTCATCAATGCGGGTACTGATAACGACATCTTTCGTCCCGGAGGTTGCGCTGATGGGCGCAGAGATGCCTAGCGCCCGATCGTCACTCGACAGGTGCAATGAAATGTAGTTGAGCCCCGAACCGACGTCTTGCACCCTTAGCTGGACTTGCACCGTCTCGCCGCATCCGAGGACGATCGGGGCGGTTGGATTGGTCTCGAGTACTTCGAGCAACTGTGGGCCTTCGGAATCGGTCGTGTCGCATGTCATCTCAATTGTCAGTCCCTCCAGACCGGCTGGGAGGTCGCCGTCCTCTGCATTGTAGACGATGTGGGGAGAATCCGGATCAACCGGATTGCTAATGCTCGCGTCCATGAATTCGTAGCTCCCGCCTCTGTCCCACTGGCTGAAACCACCGTGTAGCTCGACCTCCACGAGCCCAGCCTCGACGGGGGCTCCGTGAATTTCGCGGGAAAGATGAAGCCAGTCCGTGTCGATGTCCCCCTCCCAGGCGAGGTTGATACCGACCATCTCGAAGCCGTCCAATGAGTAGACCACGGCTGTGGCATTCACCTCTGAGTCGCAAACGTAGGGACCGGTATCGTCCAGCTCCACTGCCAAGAGGGCGTATGGCATCTCGGCTCTGAGATCGGGGAGGTCGTACAAGTCGGCGCTGTCTTCAGCGCTGTCCGCACCGTCACCCGTCTCTTCGGCGATGTCTCCAACATCGGCCATGTCTTGGGCCGCATCCTCGCCGTGGCTATCTTCAGGCGCCTCGTCGGCAGCGTCGGGATCGTTATCGATGCCGTCAACAGGATCGGCGTCGGATTCAACGGTGTCCGTGCTACCTTCGTCACGGAGATCTGCCTCGCTGACATCCGTTTCATCGATATCCGTCTCATCGACGTCGAGGGGCGCATCCTCGAGTGGCCTGCCATCCGCCTCGTCGCTATCAGTTGGGCACAGGCACTCGCCGAACTGGCCATCATCGCCGCAGACCTGAGAATACGCCTGCATGTTGGGACATACGCAAGCCACCGTTTCACCGGGGACACAGCTCGTCACTGAGCGGATCTCACCGGGGCAAGCGCAGAGCCCGACCATCGCCGCGAGTAACAGCCAACAACTCGGGCTGCGCAGTCCGGTGACCAAGGGATTGATCCCTACCTCCATGAAAGAACCATTCTTCAATTGAGCCGATGATAAATATCGGCGATCAGGAGTCGATCCAAAAAAAACCGTACGGAGCCATGGGCGCGAAGCGGAGTCTTCCAAAAAGCGACGGCCGGGTTCTTTCCATCGGACGTGGATATCGGTATATGGGTTCTTGTAGGCCACCTCGCCGGGAGAGTACCGATGCGAACGCAACATTTGGGAATCATACTGCTGGCAGTCCTGGGCATGACGATTGACTGCCGGCCCGAACAGACCCCAGTCGAGGTCGATACCGGCAGACCGCGTCACAGGCCCGGCCCTCCGCCGCCGGAGTATGTGCCTCCCGAGGTTCCAACCTTTGTGCGCGTCACCGCCGGCTCGTTTCTCATGGGCAGCCCGGTGAACGAACCGAATCGGGCCGACAACGAGGCCCAGCACACCGTGACGCTTACTCGCGACTTTCTGCTGCAGGCGCATGAGGTGACTCAACGTGAGTGGACTGCGGCCTTCGACAACAATCCCTCCCGAAATCAGGGGGGTGGGGAATACTGTCCCGTCGATAGTGTCAGTTGGTGGGACGCCCTCTCCTACGCCAACTTCCGTTCCAGCGGCGAGGGTCTCGACGAGTGCTATCGCCTCTCTGGCTGTACGGGCGAGCCCGGCAACGGCCTCGACTGCTCTGGTGCGACCTTCGTCGGCCTGGATTGCACCGGATATCGGCTGCCCACCGAGGCTGAATGGGAGTACGCGGCCCGCGCCGGCACCGACGCACACGTCTACGGCCCCATCGACGACATAGCCTGGCACGAACAGAACTCTTATCGCTTTACCCACCCCGTAGGGCAGAAAACCGCGAATGCGTGGGGCCTCCACGACATGCTCGGAAACGTGTGGGAATGGACCTGGGACGCTTTCGAGCCCTACTCACCAAGCGACGTGGTCGACCCGACCGGCTCCGATGATAGGGGTGGAACCCATGTCCTGCGCGGGGGAAGCTGGAACTACCAAGGTGACCGAGTTCGCGTCGCCTACCGCAACGAGTTAGAACCCGGAATTACTGGCAGAAACGGGAGCCTCGGCTTTCGCCTAGCCCGAACGGCGCCCCCGCAATAGGCTAGTTGTAAACTGACCACCCGGTCTACGAGGGATTTACTGCCCCCGTGGGGGCTACCGAGGATCGTTACCGTTACCCGAACAAGGGTATATCTTCGCCCGAAATCCCGAACTGCGTCACCGCTTCGGACTCCGCGATGCCGGCCAGCCGTCTCATTGCTCGATGAACATGTTCCGGTTTGATACTGATCCCGTTGGAATCAACTTCTGCGGTGTCCGGATTCACATTGAGCGCTCTGTGACCGTCATCGGTTTCGCCGACCACAGTATTGCCTGGGATTCCGGGTCCCATGAACATCATGCTTGTGATGGACCAGTGGTCTTTACCGTTGTTGTCGTTGTAGTACGGCGTGCGGCCGAAATCGGATCCCATCACGACCACCACTCTGTCGGCTACACCTTGCCGCTCGGCCTCCTCCATCAGGAAGTCGACCCCATCGAAGAGCTCTTCGAGGCGTGCGAAATGGGAGTTGTCGTGGTTTCCGTGGGTGTCAAAGCCACCCATGTTGAGATTAGCCGACAGACAGACTCCGGCCTTGTAGGCTGCGATCGCGATCTGCGCCTGGCGACGCAACGCCGAGGTGTCATCCATTTCAGGCAGGTACTCACTCAAACGACGCAGTTCGTTGTCGCCAGCGCGCGCAGTTTGAAGCAATCCCATCGTGTTCTCGATATGTGGATGTGCCTGGTTCTCTTGCATCTCTTCGAGGCGAGCTCGTTGAGCGCGATTGATGCGGGCCCAGGTCGACGTCGTATGGTAATTCGTCTCTGAGTTGTTCGGATCGTTCCGGTTGGGCCAAGCCAGGGACAGCAGACGACTCGGATCGCCCACTCGGGTCGCGCCGATGATTCCGGCGGTGTAGTCGTAGCCGCCGTTCGAGACGAATGCCATCGGCATATCTGGGGCTGTCGAAGCGGCCAGCAACGCCGAGAAGGAAGGATAACCCTCCGCGAGTCGCCCGCTCCAGGTATTGCGGGAGCCGCTGTCGTGCCCGTTGGTCTCGGTGTCGATGCCGTTGATCACGAGCAGCTGGCGATAGTACTTCTCGAAAAAGTACTCGTTGTTGGCGACTGGAGCGTAGTTGATGTTCCCGGCGCTCAGGATGTCACCCGTGAAGTAGTTGTTGACCGGGTCTTCTTCGGCTTCGTTTGCCCGACCTTTCGGGTCACAGAAGCTGGTTGGGTCCCAGCCGCCGGCGGCATTGACCATCACCCAGAGTGGCTGGTCGCCGACATCGGCGAAGCCCTTTCTCGACCATCCGAAGGGGGATACGACCGAGAGCCCGGCGAGGGCCGTCATTTTGAGAAAGTCTCGTCGTTTCATGATTGCTCCCTTCACTCGTAGAGAAATTTGTAGTCAGACAGCATGTACGTCATCACAGCCATCCAAGCGCGGATTGTGTAGTTTGGGTCCTGAAGCACTTGTTGTTCCTCGGGATACTCTTCCGCTGTCCAGTAGTCGTTTGCGGCTCTGCATTGCCAGTTCAACCAAGTGCTGTACTCGCCTGACGCAATGCCTTCGATGCCCTCCTGCCATGTCTCGTAGAAGAGGTCGTATGTGCGGTCCAGCTCGGCGTCGCTGTATGGAAGCAGCTCGCCCAGTACGTGCTCGTGCAGATAGTGGATATTTGCTCGGATGGCGATCTCAGCACGGTCGACGGGAAAACCGTTGATGTCTTCGGGCTCGTATGTCGGCTCGACCAGGGGTAAGAGAACCCGATCTTCAGCCGGCGCGGCGAACTCCTGGGGAACAACCAGGCAGGCCATCTGGGCGGCCATACGCTGACTGACACCGGTGGTCAGGCCGTTGGGCTCGCCGATGCGGTGGATGACTGTGTCGGAGTCGATGCCACCGTAGAAGATGAGGTAATCGCTCAACAGGTAGTCAGCCCGGTCCCAGCCTCTCTTCCAGGGGAAGCCAGTCACCGCCAGGATTTTCCGGTTCAACATCTCGGGTGTGAGCATTCTGCCCGTGCCTAGAGCCGCCAGCTCCTCTTCCCTTCCTTCAGCGCTCGCGTCGAGACCGACGGTGCGGAAGTACGGTGTCATGATCAGCTCTGCTATCGCCGTTTTGAGATTGTAGTTGTCGGCAATGAATGCGTCGACGATCGCCAGAAAGGTCTCGTTCTGGCTCTCGAAGGCCGCCAAGGCAGTGTCATAGCCCTCGGCTTCTGGGTCAGACGGAACACTGAGCGGCTCCCGACCGGTGAGCCCGCGGTACATCGTGTGAACTGCAGCCATCGCGAAGCGTTCGTCTCGTGCAATCTGTTGGGCCAACCAGGGCACACTACGCGCGTTTCGCCCGGTCGGCACCGTCTGTCCGTCGAAACCCGGAGGGAGCATGTCTGGGAACCAACCGTCATCGAGTGGTCGATACCGCCCTGCCGAATCCCAGTTTTGGAACGCCCCTGCGACCGGGTCGAGCTGTGTATGGCACACGGTGCAAGCCGGATTGTAGAGGGTGGGATTGAAGTCCTCGATCTGGTCCGAATCGATGGGCCGTTCTCCCAACCGAAGCAGGTCGGTCGCCAAGAAGAGGTCGTAAACGACGCGAGAGCGCTGCCGGTTGCGATTGGTCGCGGTTGTGGGGAAGCGATTGAGGAACATGGGAGAGGTCAAAACCCCCGCCGTAGGCAGGTCAGCGACGTCGCTCTCGAGGAACTCGGACGGGTCCGTCAGATCATCGAAATCCGACTGGTCAGCGCCGTAGACCCGCGCGCTGTAGGGATTCAAGAGGCGGTAGTCGGCGGTGAGTATCTCGGTGAATGGCCGGTCGTTTCGGACGACGTGGGCGATCAGATCGAGTGGCTCACGCGCGACGGTTCGATTGGTCCACAGATTCGCTGCTTCCACTTCCTCCGGGTCGGCACCGTTCTCCTCTAGCATTTCATGCCAGTGCGCGTCGGGGAAATCCTCCTCGTCGAGCAGGTTGACCGCCCTGTTTCGTGGCAGGTAGCGGTCTGTTAGGAGCAGGTCATTGTAGGTAGTGCGAAGCCAGGTGTAGAACCCCTCCTCCTCGAGCATTCCTAGAACGACTTCACGCGCTCCGCCCTCGCCATCGGATAGGGCCAAATCTCGTTCCTCGTCGGTCGGGAGTCTGCCCACCAGGACAATTGAGGCCTTTCGAATCGTCTGCAGCGGATCGAGCATAACGACGCCCGCGAACTCCTGTTCGTCCGATCCATCGCAGCCCTGGGCGGGCGCTCGCAGGCGCCTAACCATCTCGGCGAGAGTTCGGTAGCCCGAATCACCCTCGACCAGTTGAACTCCACCTTGGTGATCGGCTCCTCCCGTGGGTTTGACCAGTAAGATGGGTTCTCCTGCTATTTCAATCTGAGATAAATCCTCTAGCAGCTGGAGGTTGATTGGGATGAAGCCCGTCTGCGTTTCGGGGGTGAGCACCAAGTCTGAATGCCGCGCCGCACCCTGCGGGCTGTGACAACCTGAGCAGACCGACAGGACGGGGCCCCAAAGCTCCCGCAAGAAGAACTCTTCGTTCGTCATGCACTCGCCTGCGGCACCTTCGGCCGGCTGAAGCTCGACCGGATCGCCGGCGCAGGCGCTTGTTAGGATCAGCGAGACGAGGCAGAGAGAATAGATACACGTGTGGTTTACGGGTTGAAAAAGTACCACAACTAGATCCCCCTAGTTTTCAATAATTAGCGGTTCGGTCGCCGTTGCTCGAGGTAGTGTAGCAAAGGCTGGGGGGTCTATTCCATGTGGTATCTTTGCCACACCGGGCGAAGCGGGGGCCGACGTCGCAGAAAACAAATGCAACTACCGGCACTTAGACCGAGGCCCCAGTGTGACGTTTTCTCAAGAGTCGACCTAGAGACATGGCCGTGGACGCGCCAGGAGCAAGGGTAGAAGGGCGACGAACCCTGCTCACATGAAGTAAATCAGGTGAACCGGTGGGGGACAAACGGAGCCGGGACGGCTAGGAGCCTGTCGCGCATAGCGCTCCAGGCTCCGCCATTGGCTTTTAGCG
>CAZDBH010000287.1:0-11213 GCA_964503485.1 uncultured Bradymonadales bacterium
CGCTAAAAGCCAATGGCGGAGCCTGGAGCGCTATGCGCGACAGGCTCCTAGGTCGTCCTTCTGCAGCCAGCCTCTGGACAGGATGCTGCGACCGAGGTCAGCACTGATGACCGCAAACAGGTCTTCGATCATCCCAAAAACGGCGAGGGCGGTGAGCGGATCGTCCCCCAACGATATGCCGTGCAGGGCCGCGTTGAAGCCGCGAATCTCGGGCCACAGAGCGCGCCGTTCTATCTCGTCGCGCCCGATACCGAGTCGGCCCAAGAGGTCTAGGAATGTGCCCTCATGGGACTGGTTGAGGTCTCCTCCGCCATGCTCGTCCCAGGCGTTCCTGAGGAGGTCCAAACGCATCTCGTTGCGCGGTAGCCTGGCACCCAGCGTTAACATGGGGCGCGAAAAAAAGACGACCGCGAAGAGAAACTGAATCTGCGTCTCGAGGAAATCGTCCCGGGACATAGTCCCATCTCGCAGACTCACCAAGTACGGGTTCTCCAATGGCGCGGCTTTGGACTGGATTGCGTCTATCGTCGATGAGAGGTCACTCATTCGAGACTCCTTCTCTCTGTTTGGTAGTGCTCTCGTTCAGCATCATGCCCTAGATTTCTGACGTCGCTAGGTGGACCCAAGCACGTTTTCGAAGCAGTGTGCCCGGAAGGACGAGCGCATACACTGTGCCGGTAGTCGTACTGACGATTCCGTTATCAGCCAGCCAGCGGATAGGTTCCTCTAGCCCCCGGTCCAAGCAGAAACAGGCCAAGGACTCGGCTGGCATCTCGGATCCGGCTCTGCTGAGCATCTGCCCTAGCCCCTGCTCCCAGTGGTTGGGTGACCGGGGAATATGGACGAGTGGCCAGTGTTGGCCGGTGGATCGCAGGCGAAGGTCCTTCCGGCCAGCGGTCGATACGAATAGCGGCGGTGGTTCTCGGTTGCCACTCAAATCCAGCCCCGTCCCGACCGGGGCAGCCGGGCCTATTCCCAGCCCAACGAGCTCCTCGGGACGCACGAAGTAGAGAGCGAGCTCGGCTAGTGGGCGGAGCAGCTTACCCGGGTGGGCCCCCCGAAGGGACCGGGACGCATCGCCGTGTTCGCCGCGCATGCCCACTCCGAAGGCGATCTTGAAACGGCGCATGCGGGGCTTCCACAGCAGCTTCAGGCAGGTCGTCGCCATTCGCCGCGTGATGTTCCCACCCCGATGAGAGTCGGCAATCTTCAGGTCGCCGAGGTAAACAGTGGGGATCTCTTTTTCACCGAGTAGTGCGGAACGAAACACACCGGCGAGGGAGGCGACGACTTCGTCTCCGTCCACACCGATGAGGAAGTGAGCCTCACCCATTTCGGTGAAGAACTTCTGGTAATGGTCACCATGGTCGATGGCGAACTCGTCCTCACCATCTCCCACCGGGTACCAGATGTCTCCCTCGAGAGCCGCTAGACCCCGCTGAAATCTGACCAGTTCGTCGCCCTGCAGATAGTGGAGCTCGGTCATTCTCGCCTTCCGACGTGAATCCGGTTGTAGAACATGCTGCGGTCCTCTGCCAGCAGCCGGGCCCCCAACTCAGGGTCGAAGCGAAACTGGGGCTCGAAGAATTGGTGTATTGGCCGTGTGTTGTTGAGTTGCCTCAGCAGAAGAAGGCATCCAGGCCGCGTGCTGGCTTTCAGTGCCCGCCCCCATTCTCGGGTAGTCTCGTCGTCGGCCCAATCCAGGCAGTTCGAGAGGCTGATGAGATCATAGCGCTCGAGATCGGGCACATCAGTAAGTGTCCCTTCGATGAGGCCAATCTCGAGGCGATCCGAGCGAGAGGCCCGGTAGAATGGCGGTTCGCAACCCGACCGATAGTGGCCCAGCAAGACGTGCTGCAGGAATGGATTATCGGGACCGTCGGCCGACAGCATCCCCCCCTCGAACACTTTTCTGAAATACCCGCCGTAGCTACCTGGGTCCGCATGCTGCGTAGCCGCCGAGCCGAACATCGCCTCCAGGAATGGATCCGCGAATGTGACATCGAAGGCGGTTGACCAATAGCGGCGTGCGAATATCTGTGCGAGCGACCTGGGGGGCGCCGAGCGGTCGAAGTAGGCTGAAATCTCGTCCCCGGAGACAACGAACTCGAGTAGGAAGTGGCGAAGTACTCGAAAGAGGGACTCGAACTCCCCATCCTGACTCAAACGGTCCAGGGTCGACCCATCGCCGAGTGCTGAGACCTTGCGACGCACCAACTCGAGCTGCACTGGATTGAAGTCAAATGCGCTGGTCTGGAGGCCCGGGAACTGTAAGCCCAGGGAGAGCGCGGTGTCGCCGGCCGAGGCGACCAGCAGCACACGGCGCGCCGACGAACACTCTATTAGCGTCGCTTCGGTACGATGGTCCTCCCGCACGATGGCAAACTTGGGTCTCATTCAAATGCCTCCCAACTCGACACCCTCGGACCTGCTCTGACGAGACAAACCAGGCCCACAAACGGGTTCATACCGATGCTTGCAGCTTCTCGCTTCACTGGCTCCGACGTTCTCACAGCAGCTCGACCCGATGCTGGCACGTAGCGCTGGCGGAGGCAAGGAGACTCGCCGCTGAGCGCGGTAGTAGAGCGCTGCCTCCGCCACATCCATTCCCGGTGTTTTGGAAAACCTGCACTCGGCTGAAGAGCTGGTGTCAGTCCCGTCGTAGCTGGCAAACCCACCCCCTTCGAACGGTGGGTTCTACACACCCCACCTGACTCGAACGCGTCGCTCATGCTGGGTTCTTTTGACCCCGATCCGTCCCGAAAGGTCGCCAGTTCGCTCGCCCTGAACGCTGTGTTGCTCACTTGTTGCTGATCTATCGTTCTCTTGGCGTAATTCTTGTAAACACGATTCACATATTCCAGATTCAAGAGGTTTTACATGGTTGATAGGCACGCCAATCCAGCAAACTCGCCGCGAACGGTCTTGTGGGTGGCCCTTTGTTCTGTCTGGTTCCCGATTTCACTCATCGCTGGCTGTGGCGCCGATTCAGCGCCCCTGGAGGTTGGGGTTGCCGAGGAGCCGCTAACCCGGTCGCCGGTAGTAAGCGATTCGGCCCTTCCCGAAGCGGTTGTTACATCTGGAGAAGACTGGGGCTTCCCCGGTCCGGTCGAAGTCTCCCCCGACGGCCGAATCATCGTCGGCTGGGTCAACGTGCCTATGCATCTGGAGTCGGGCTCGATCAAGCCGAACTATCACAATGAGGCTTGGACCGGTGTGGGAAGCGGCGCAAAGTGGAACGACCTTCAGCCGGCGCTGGGCGGGGCGCTCACGTTGACCAACTCGGTGGCCATATCGCTGTGGGAGGAAGCGGAACGGTCCTGTATCGAAGCCTGCCTGGCGCGCACCAACGGTCTGCAATCCTGTGTTCGACAGCGCCGAACGTCGAGCTGGCATCAACTGTACTCGGCCATCGGGCAAGGTGGGCGAATCTACGATCTGTGGGATTGGGACCGCTATAGCGGTATGTGCGCAGACGCGACCAATACCGAGCCCGTAGGCCTATTCGTCGACCTTTGGACCGGCATCAACGGAAACCACTCACCATCGTGGCTCGGGCAAAGTTCTGGAGCAAACATCGCCACACTCACCGAAGAGTGGAATCAGCGCTGTGCTGACGGTGACCTTCAGTGCGAGGTCGGCGTCGGTGGTTACTGGGAGTCGAACGCGGCGACCCTCCTCTCGGTGTGGAACGGAGCCAACTCGGAATCACAGTTCGTATTCGATGACCCATCCTACCTCGACCACAAATTCGATTTCCTAGAGAGCCTGCTGACTGGGGTCGCACCCCTCGATCGTTTCGACGCCCTGTACGCAATTCACCTCAACGGGGAGTCCGGCGAACTCGGCTACATGCCGGCGACCGGATTCCGAAGCTACGATGACCTGGATACGTTCGCTGAGGAGTTGGCCAGACGAGCGGACGTCCTGTGGAGGAATGCAGTCGTGAGACGCAAGTACCCTCGCAGCATTTTGGTCATGAACCTCGACCGGGGCGGGCGCGCCGTGGCCCGTTTTGCCGAGGTGGCTGCGGAGCCGAACAACCGCTTCACCGTGGCTACTCACGGCCCACAGCACGTGATGCACAATCAATTCCTGCAGCATCTACCTCACATCAGCTACGACCAGCAACTGCAGGCCTACGTTGAAGATCGCTCGGCTAACCCCTTTGGCGGGTTCCATTTCGACAACGAGTACCTGCACCATGCGTTCGAGGAGGAGGAGGCATCCGTCCTCTTGGCCTATCGGCAATTCCGGTGGTTCGCCAACGCGGGCATTTCGATTGGTGCAGACAGCATGCTGATCGAAGACCAGTCGCTGGGCTACCTCGCGAGTTTTGTAGAGGACATGCAGAACGGAGAGCTAGACAGGTACGGCGCTCCGATCACGACCTGGTCACAGTGGGCTGATGAGATTCGGTTTCTGGGCGACACAACGCTCAGCTCGTGGTGGGCCGAAGGCGACGAGTTCGTCGATCTTGGCATCTATGTCGATCCCGTCGAGGCGACCGAGCATCTTGTCTGGTTGACTCGGGTAGTGGGCCGCAGTCCACAGGATTCTCCCGAGGCGTTCTGTATGTTGACCAGTCACGGCAATCCCATTCCACGCGGCCTTGATTTCGACGACGAGATGGACCGCATGCACGCCCAGGACGACTGGGGGCAAAACCGGACGTTGAGCGAGGACCAGGAGACGGGTGTCTACGACTACGATGAACTCCGTGGGGTTCGACCATCTGACTCCTGGCAGGAGCCATATCTGAGGAGTCCGCGGGTGTCTCACTACGGCCGTTACTGCAACCTCTTGCCTCGAATCAGCCACGGACAGCGAACGCGTCGGTTCAGCCGATACGGCGAGCCACTCTCCACTCGAGGCAACTGGAACGCGCTGATCCGCGGATGCGACCCCGGCTCTGAGTGCACCGGCCCCGATCCCGACCTCTCAGCGTTCGAGGGATGGACTACCGATTCTGCCGATAGCAGCCGAGGCGTCCTCTACTTCGACATCGACGACGAATTCGTGCAAGCGACGTCGACACGTAGGTTAGGGGCGGAGCGGAGCGTCGTCGTCAAGATTCATTTTACAGTTGACGATGACTACCGGGACGGAGAGCGAGGTGGATTTCGGCTTCGCTATCACGGCGTAAGGGGTTGGCAGAGCACAGACCCAGTTCGCTTGGACACCATCGCTGGCCTCAACGCCGATAGCATTCACACCGCTACGTTTGTGCTGGACGACGCGCTGCTGACCAATGGTGGTCCGGACTCGGTTGATCTCGCCATCGAACACACCTTGGGTGCGCACGCCGTGGTCTTAGCCATGCGAGTGATCGACCCCGACCGCGAAAACAGCAATGTCGCCCCCCGCCGCTAAAGCCCGGGTCCCTCATCCCTGATCTCCGCCCCCAAAGCCCTCAAATAAAGCCAAATAAAGTGAACCGCACATCCTACCTCGTCATCATTGTGAACAAGGGCCAATAGACTACCCCGTCTTGATTCTCGGGGTTCGATGATGATCTGGAGGATGCAATGCGACGACCTGTTCTCGAACGAATTTTTGTCTTGATGATTGTAACGTCTGTGGCCGGTCTGGCCGGCGGCTGTGCGGAGATGCTCGACGACCCGCAGTATCGCGTTGCCGAGCAGGAGCTGCTGACCGGGTGTTTTGTTCCGCCGTCGATGACCTCTGACGAGGGCGCTGCTCGCCTCGAGACACAGCTTGCCGCCATCGTGGCGATGAGCGCACGCATCGACTCGGTCGATCCGGCTGCTACAATCCTTCCATCTGCGATTATTCGGCTGCGCGGCGCCGGTTTTCACCAGCTCAACTACGATCGAGGTGAAGAAGGCGTGCAGGTTAGGTTGCGCCTGCCCGACGGCAGCGATGTCCCGGCCGTCTATTGGGCCAACGACATCAATGACTACGACACCCTCATGCACGTTGGGGTACCCGACGGGATTACTACTGGTGAGGGTGAGATTTACATGACGTACAACGTCACCCTCAATCGGCAGAACTGTCCGGCCCTCTCGTTACTCAAGGAGACCGAGCGGCGGGTGGTTTGGAACGGACCGTCTTTGACTGTCGAATTCGGTTCGGGCGTGGCTCCCAACGGGATCACCGACCTCCGAGCTCGTGCCCTGTCCGATACGGAGATTGCCCTCCACTGGACGCCCATCAACGACGCGAAAGAGCACCGCATTTTGATGCGGGAAGTCGGCAACGGGAGCTTCCGCCAAATCGGAACGGTGAGTGGAAAGGACGCCTCGTCGTTGGTTAGCCGCCTACAGCGCCTGGCGACCTACGACCTTCAGGTGCGTTCCTGTAACTCCTGGGGCTGTGCTGACAGCGCCATAGTGAGAGCCTCCACACTCGATCGCTCGATGATGCAACCGGGCAATGCCGAACCGGATGTGATGGTGACAATCCTCGACTCAGCCACTGGGGACCGAGCCTTTCCGGCTCCACTCACGCGCGACGGGAGGGCCAGCATCGAGGCTTCAGCAACAGTTGCTCTATTCGATGGGCAACGGAACGGCGTTGTCGACGACGGAACACAGAACCAGCGCATGCCCGGCGACTATCCGCTCTTCTTCAACGCCAATGGCGCCATTCCCGGACACTCTTTCGCGGTAAACAACGGGGACCGCGCCAACGTGGTTGTCGCGGCCAGCTTCAGCCCCACCAGTGGCGCCTCTCGGGGTGTCCAGACGCAGTACATCGCCGTGCACATGAGATTGGTGCAGACAGCACCCGGGGTCTGTGACGTTCTTCCGATCGCCGCCTCCGGCGGAGACAACTCGGCTGGCGGGCGCATCGCGGTCGCCGGTCCAATGCGGGTTACGCTGTCACGGTGCGTTCTTCCCAATGGCAGGCAGGCGGGCAGCATCAGCGGATTCGCTCGGTTGGGCATCACGTTGCAGGAGTTCAACCCCCATCCGGCCCCAGCGGGTAGCACCAACGTCGCAAGCTCCGAAGTACGTATCGACTTCAACGACCTCGTACTGATTTCTGACGACACGATCTGACTCAGACCCCCGACCCCAGCCGACTGTCCCCCTCCGCTTTGACGCCAGCTCGTTAGTCCAGAGCCGGTACATCGAGTTCGCCGTATCGACCAGCTCCCCAGCACGTCAGGTCGCCCTCATCTGTGAGTGCACACACGTGGTCGTATCCAGCGGACACTGTGATGAACCGGCCATCGCTGGGCACGGACTCATAGAGGTCGCGTTCGTCCTGCCGCTCAGCGAAACATGTGATCTCGCCGAAGCTAAGTCCACACAACATCCAGCTGCCTCTGACGAAGGATTGGAAGCGACCTGGGGGCCGATTAACAGGCGCTTCCCACAGCCAGCCCCAACACTGGATTGAGCCGTCGGGTCTCAAGCCACAGGTCACATTGCGCACTGCCTCGACCCACTCGAATACCTCTTCGGTCGGTGTATCCAGAACAGGGGGTTGCTGCCAGCCCCAGCAACCAGCGTGTCCCTCTTCGTCCAGCGCACAGGTTTGGAATACGCCAGCGCTCACCTGTTTGAATCGCCCCTCCGGTACGTTCAGTTGGCCGTCGCCATTGCTGCCCCAACACTCAATCCCTCTGTCTTCTGCCCGAAGCCCACAGAAGTGAGAGGAACCGGCGTCCAGTGTAACGATCGCCGCGCTCGTGGTGTCGATAGCGCCGCCAGAATCCCAGCACTCCACCCGATTGTCGTGCCGCAGGCCGCAGACCTCAAACCCGGTTGTGGCGACCGACCGATAGCGTTCGCTCGGGGCGAGCTCGGCTAGAGCAGCGTTGTTTCCGAAGCAATAAAGTTGCCCCTCGAAGGTCAGCGCGCAGGTCTGCAGGTAGTCGGCGAAGACCATTCCCCAGTCTCCGCTGCAGGGCCGAGCACCGACGGTCAACCATTCGCCTCCGGCACAGACCGTCTGGGCGACAGTGCCGGAGAGGCAGGCTGTATCCATCCATTCACCCGAGGTGCAGCTGGCCTCCCCGTCGGGCGACGACTCATCCGGGTCATGGTCATTCTCGACGTCGGTGGGCGCGTCAGAGTGAGTATCCGGGGTTTCGATCACGTCTGGATCGTCGGTTTCGTCGCTTTCGGTACGATCCTCGGTTCTACTCAGATCGGGTTGCTCAGTGCCGTCATCGGCCGCCGCGTCGTCGCCATGTCCGGCGTCCCGCCGGTCGGGAGCCGGTCGAAAAACGTCTTCTTCGTAGACAGAGATATCGGGTTCGAGGGCTGTCGGCGGAGGGGAGTTGCCGACACAGCCGGCAAGAACGGACCACACAAGCAGCAGCAGTAAACGTGTCATTGAATTCTCCATCATCCGTACTGCGCCCAGGAAACAGCATAGAGACCAACCGTTGCGATGGTCGACTGAGCGGGTCTTAGTTCGCCTTAGGTCGGGTTTGGGTGCGTGAACAATTGAGAAGTGGCTCGATTTGTTAACTGATTTGGGAGGATAACTCACGCCTGGTTGTGTGTTCTTCCCCTACACCATCTGTGTTAACCTGCCGTTCTCGGCGAGCACCGGTTTCCTTTAGACTCTGGAAGTACATTTGAAGACTGAGCAAACGCGTGATCCGTGGATAGGACGTCTGGTTGCGGACCAGTACCACATCCACCGCGTTCTTGGTCAGGGTGGAATGGGCAGCGTGTACCTGGCCGAACAGCTCGATATGAATCGAGATGTTGTCATCAAAGTGATTCTGCCCCAGCTATCCCACCGTCCTGATGTCGCTGGCAGGTTTCGGCGTGAAGCGCGCTCACTCGCGAAGCTCAGACATCCCAACATCGTGCGCGTGTTGTCGACCGGTGAGCTGCCGGATGGCGCACTCTACCTGGCCATGGAGTACGTCCCCGGCAAGACGTTGGATCGTGCAGCAGCGGCCGGCGAATCCCTCGGCGAAGTCCGGCTTCGCCACCTCGCTACCCAGATGACAGCTGGCCTCGCTGCCGCCCACGAAGCGGGCATCATTCATCGCGACCTCAAACCGCAGAACGTGATGATCTGCGACCATACCGGTAAACCAGACCACGTGGTGCTGCTCGATTTCGGGTTGGCCAAACTGCTCGGACCTGGTGAGGGGCAGAGCCTAATCAGCCAAACAGGCGCGATCCTCGGTACTCCCGCTTATATGTCACCTGAGCAGATTGAGGGGCAACCGGTCGATGCGCGATCAGATATCTACTCACTTGGTGTGATCATGTGCGAACTGGCGACGGGGACCAACCCGTTCGCGGGCAATACCCCCATGCAGTGCTTCATGAAACACCTCAAAGCAGCAGTCCCTCCCCTTCGCAGTCTTGCACCAGACAGAGGTCTGAGCGCTGATTTCGAGTCGATTGTTGCGCGTTGTTTGCACAAAGATGTGGCTAGCCGGTTTTCGAGCGCCGTTGAATTGCTCGAAGCACTCGAGGGTTCTACGTCGTCGACCGGGCCGCTGGCGGACACCCTTGATCCCGGTCTCACGGTTACGACCCCGGCGCCAAACACGGGCGAAGACGACACCCTCTTGCATACCCCAGACGTTGGCCGAGACGAGCCGCCCTTGGGTACCCCGGACGCCGGCCGAGATGAGCCGCCACCTCCGACGACGATCCCGTCAGCGTCGAAAGCGGGCCGCGCCGCTGATCCGCAACGACCCGCAAGCTTCCGCACGCTGGTTGGTGCCGTCTTCGTGGTCGTGGCTCTGGGCGTGGCGTTTGCCCTCCAGTACGACCTCACCCCGAATTCAGAAGGTGACGAGGGCACCGACACCCCTGAACAAACGAACGGGGTCACCACGATCGCTCCTGGCATCACGGTTAGCGGGGAAGTCAATATCCAGGGCGTCAACTTCGGCCACGCTGAGACGCTAGACGTCGCATCGTTGGTGCCCTACCGACATGAACCCTACATCTTCTTGACTCACTTCGGAGGGGGCGAACACCCTGGGCCGTTGGGGGCCAAGATCGATCGCTACATCGACGCCTGTCTCAACCCGATGCTGTTGGCCGGTACCAGGGCACGGGACGCCTATCTCGATTGGGCCGATCCCGACTCCGGCCCCCCGCATGATCGCGAACAGTACTTTATGTGGGACCTCAGCCCAGCCGACGCTTGCCTCCAGGCGGTGGAACTGGAATCCCCGGAGGGTCTGCTGACAGACGCGCTTGATCGCGCAGCCGACACGTACGCTGACACTCTGGCTCCCCTCAGTGAGGTCCTCAGCGAAGGTAACCGTTACTATGACCTGCGACTCTACCAAGACGACGACTTTGCGCGTGGACACGTACTTCACGACGCGTTCATGGCAGCCCTGATACCGTATGAAGCGTCCTTGAGAGCACTGCTCGACGAAGTGATGCTGTTGCACGGCCAAGCTCTCGCTATTCAACTCGAACACTCAGCCGATTCCCCCCAAATCGTCTTGTATGAACTTGCGAGATTGGCCACCGAACTGGACGGCATCATCGACGTTCGACCCCAGGAGATCGACCAGATAGCTGAGGGTCGGTTAGCCGACGCCATCCGCGCATACGCATTGGTGCTGGACCAGTTGAGCGAGGCAGTTGAAGAAAACGGGCCCTTCGTACGATCTTGGCGTCTCTATGACTGGCAGTTGAACGACGCTCGCTACTTGCTTGCGGCGGCGCGTGAGGTTCAGGAGCGGCGTCGTGCGGAGAGACCTTTTGACCAATCTGAGTTGCGACGGCTGTCCACATCATCGACGAAAAACGTGTTTGGCTCCCCTGGTAAAGTGCGCCACCACTACAACAACCTCGTGATTCGACTCAACGGTCTGAGGCCGATCTAGCCTGGATTATTCATGAAGCCGGAATTTGCGGGGATTCGGCGCTGTTAAGCGATTGTACTCGTTAACGAAAGACAAATTCGAGAGTAACAGCCGCCATGACAGAGTGTATCCTGTGTAGTCGTCTCCAATGTGAGCTGCGGCCCATCTGTGCCGAGCTTGGACGCGCCCAGTTCGATACCCTACGGCTCCGGCTTCTCCGCGTTGCAGCCATTGTCCAGCAATCCGTGCGACGCTTCCTCGTCAGACTCCCCCATTGCTTCGGTTACAAGCGAGTATTCAGCACTCTACTCAACCGTCTCATGCTCCCATTGCCTGCATCCTGATCATACGGACAGATACATTCGCTCAACAAATCCTGGTTTTTTCACACAACAAAACCGTGCTGCTCCCGATAACAAAATGACAGAACAAC
>CAZDBH010000288.1:0-11184 GCA_964503485.1 uncultured Bradymonadales bacterium
CGCTAAAAGCCAATGGCGGAGCCTGGAGCGCTATGCGCGACAGGCTCCTAGGTCGGTTTTTCGTCTGTGCTTTCGTCTTCAGTAGGGGGTTCGTGCGGCTCGTCGGGTTCGTGCGCATCTGGATCGTTCAGATCGTATTTGTCTAGAACGTAGCGCCGTCGCGCCCGACCCAACTCGGTTCGCCGGAAGAGGACGACGAAGATACCCGCAAGGGCGATCACGACAGGCGGAATCAAAAAGAGCCAGGGGAAAATGCCAGCAGACATTGGGTGTCAGCTGTCTAGACCGGAATATTGCCGTGAGACCGCAGTCACAGCGGCCGCATATTCCTCGATGCACAGCCCCATTGATGTGAGTGCGGATCGGTAAGTGGTGTCATCGGCGGGGCTTTCTAGTACCGCAACAGCTGTGTCGCAGTGGGCCAGCGCGGACTCGACGTTCGGGTCGAATTCTTCGCCAAGATGGGGCGTCAAGGCCGGTACGACCTCGCCGAGCCGATGGAGTTGAACGTTGAGGCGGTCAACTTCGGCTCGATAGGAACGGTATGCAGTCAGTACGCCGGCGAACGATTCAGGGCCTTCTGGTACGTCCGGCGTGTCGTAAATTGCCGCCGCCAGAGCCTCGCTCTCCTGTCCTACCTGAATGATCTGAGAATTGGTCGCAGCGATCTGTTTTTCTCGCTGACTCAGGCCGCACGCACCCAACGTAATGATGATGGTGGCGAGAGCCAGGATTTGGCAGCACTTAGACCGCGTTTTTGGGACCCTTCGCACAGATTGGAATCCGACCTGTCCCCAAGGTAGGGTGGACCGTAACACCTTTGTCACGGGTCGACAAGTTCCTGCTTTAGCTCTCACGTTAGCGATCCAGACCTTCAGTGGGAATGGTGAGACGAACGTATGAACGGCAATTGTAGCGGCAAAACAGACTGAACGGGATGTTCTTGAGTTGTTCGCTCCACGGGATTTGCGACAAGTACTCCTGGCTCCGCGCCGAGTGGGCCTTCATATCATTCCAATCGGCCTCGTTGAGGGTGCCGATTGGAATGCACAGGCTCTCGATTTCGGTTGGCAGCAGGTAAGGGCGAGACACACCGGCAAAGTCGCGATACTCGAGGGCGCCGATGCGTTGAACCTCTTTGATCACTTCGGGGCTGATTCTGCGTTGGACCTGATTTGACATCAGGTAGTCACGCATCTCGTCTAGCTCCGACGCAAGCTGCTGAACCGCAGCCTCGACTTGCGCCTGGACCGCCTTGACCTCGCCGGACCGGTCGCTGGTTAGAGATTGCATCGCGCTGCGATGAAGGTCCAACGCCCGGTTTGCCTTGATATTCTCGAAACGGGCCAGAACCTCGCGCTCTTCGTTGGGATACAGACGATGCGCTTTAGTCAGTACAGATTCCCGGACGCCGATCTTTCCAAAATCGTGCAACAGCGCTGCATATCTCAGCTCAACCAGCTCGTCCTCTGAGAACGTGACGTTCGCATGCGTGCCGAAATCTGCCTCCGAAGCGGCTCGTGCCAGCGACAGGGTCAGCTGCGCGACCCGCTCGGAATGACCGGCTGTGGTTGGGTCTCGCGCATCGATCGCGGTCACTGACGCACGGACAATACCCTCGAACATCTCGACAATGCTCTTGCTCAGTCGAACTCGCTCGATGGCGAAGGCGGCGTAGCTGGCCATAACGGTAAACAAGTCGAGGTCTTCTGGATCAAACAGGCCGCCAAGCCCCCGGGTATCGGCTTGAATCACACCGATCAGGCTGTGCTGCCCGACCAGAGGAGCCGCGATACACGCCATGATCTGGGCGTTGATGATACTCTCGCTGATCCGTTGATTGGACTCGTCTCGAACAAAAAGAACCGATTCGCGACTGGTCGCCACTTGGGAAAGCAGACTCGAGCTGAGCACGGGCTGACCCCGCGCCGGATTCCTCTCGTCCCGCTCCCGAGCCGTAAGCGTCACCATCGCAGACACATCTTCAGGTGGATGGCCCTCCGGCAGCAGCGAGATAGCAAAGAAGTTGGCAACCTTGAAGGCCTCGAAGGCCGCGTTGCCCAGCAAGACCAGAATCTCGTCCAGGTCCGAGGTTGCGTTGAGGTTCCGGCTCAATCGAAAAATGCTGTCCAGGCGTGGGTCTTGACGAGACAGACGCTTGGCGACGTTGGCTACGGAGTCCTGCGTCCGGGTGATGAACGTCTCATCCAACTTTGGTCGAAAGCCCTCAGTCGGAAGTGTGTCCGGTAGCACCGACGCCGGAAGCCCTGAGACCAGATTCGCAGTGCTGTCGTCAGCAAGTTCGACCACAAGCAGAGACTCTCCCAGCATGAGCTCTGCTCCGTCGACGAGCGTGACCTCCTGGGGGCGATTGCGGTCATGAAGATTGACCGTGACGTGGTTGACCTTCACCAACGTGCCGTGGCGGCTTCGCAGGTCTCGGTACACATAACCCCAATCGCGTTTCAAAAACTCGCCGTGATATTGCGAGACCAAGCCGTCCTGAAGCACGAAGTCATTCTTGGGGCCCCGACCCACTGTAGTTACAGTGGCAGAATAACGCACTCGGCGTCCTGCTTCCGGTCCACTGCTGACTACTAGTTGAATCGCCATCGTTCTCTCCATCTACCACAACGGCAGATGCACAACGGAATTAAAGTGCTTAGACCAGAATTTCCATGAAGTTTGGTGCTGCCGGAGCCAGCAGCGACTTGACGTCCACATAATGATAGTGGGGATAAATCGCGCACACCCCATAGACACCCGTCAGTGAGATCAACTGTCGTGCGTCGAACTCCTCGAGACATCGTCCAAACGAGATCAACAAGATGCAGTTGAATCCCTTCCCCGCTGACGCTTGGTTGACGAGTTCCAAACCCCGATGCAGCGACGTTCCTGGAGAGGTCCGCGACCACTCGTGTAGTTGCTGGGAAAACACGTCGTCCCGTCCCAGCCAACCGCCTCGTGCTTCGCTGCCGAGCTCGACCACAAAGACGTGTGATTGCTCCGCGTCTGCTCTCAGGCTGCGGCCAATGCCCACCAATTCCGATAAGGTGTGCGAGACGATCCCGGCCAACTCCCGGCTTCGTTCGATCACGATCCCGACCCGAGGCTCGATCCCACCCGGTGAGGAAAGAGACAACGCTTGGTCCAATACCTGGCGAAGCTGTTGTTCCCAGGGTAGGCGCGGGTTTGGGGCACGAAACTCGGGTATATTGTTTGGCGGAAGCGTATCGATTCGCTCCATACCGATTTCGTCGGGTTGGAGGACACGTTCCTCGAGCTCAGGGGCTACCGGAGCTGCTTGCTCTGCCGGAGCAGCTGCTTGCTCTGCCGGAGGAGCTGCTTGCTGCGCCGGAGGAGCTGCGCCGGCCGCTCGTAGGGCTGTCAGCGACCGTTCCGCCTTCCAATAGCGGGACTCGCTCTGGAGTGCGCGTTGATAGCACTCTTCTGCACGAGCCGCGTCGCCGCGCCGTTTGTAGTAGTCTCCCATGCGAAACGACACCAATCCCTTGGCAGCCTGTGTCAGGTCCAAGGCCTGCTCGAATTGACTCTCGATCTCGCGCGGCGTGCCGCATTCTTCGAGTACGGCCGTGAGGCGCAGTCTCGCGTCGAGGTTCGCAGGAAAGTCGTCCAGGACAGCCTCGAAACAGGTTCGAGCGCTCGTCCAGCGGCCCTCCTCGGCGTGCCTGACTCCGTCCTCGTAGCACATTTCAGCCACGTCGGCGTCCAAACCGTTCCCACGGCTCTGCCACAAGCCAGCCTCGTGTTGGTCTCCCATGTCACGATAGATGCCCGCGAGTTCGTGATACCAGAACTTGAAGTAGGGGTAGATCGATATGGCGCGCTGGTAGTTTTGAATCGCTTCCGCGTGCTTGTCAGCCCGCCGATAGGCTGCGGCCTGCAGAACGAGATGATCGGTGTCGAACGGATCAACCCCGATCACTTGGTCCCACAACTTGAGTTCCGCTGCCGTATCCGACCGCGAATGGTAGTACGTGATCAGATTGAGCGCAGCGGGAACCAGCGCCGGATCGAGTTCCAGCGCCTTGTGCCAAGCGGCCGCTGCACCCGCTTCGTCGCCCTCGGATATGAGCCTGGCCCCTTCATTGAACGCAATGACAGCGCCCTTTGGATCGGTTGGTGCGTATGTGTCGGTCACTAGTGAACCTTACTGTTTGCTCTGACGGAATCCTATGGGGCATTCGGTTGGTTGTCTATGGCCCTGCGAATAGCGCGAATGTGAGCCGGACCAGTACCGCAGCAACCCCCGACAATTTGCGCCCCACAATCAATCCACTGGAGGGCTAATTGGGCGTAGGCGTCTGGTGACAGCGTTGGGTCTATTTCCCAAACCCCATCTTGTACAAGCCCGCCATTTGCATACACGATCATCGGAACTCGAACACGCTCTGACAAACGAACAACGGCTTGTCTGGCAATACCCGCGGGCAGACAGTTGATACCGACAGCCGAAGCCCCCAGGTCGGTCACCCGCTTCACTCCATCAATTAGATCGTCACCCGAGAGGGTGGTCATCCCATCGGCAGAAGCGAAGGAACACCAGACTCGGATCCCCGTTTCGTATGCAGCACTCACAGCCCGGCAGGCCTCGACTACTGAATTCATGGTCTCGACGAGGATCAGGTCCACCCCGCACTCTGCCAGCCAGCCCGCGAACTCACGGTGCTCCCGTTCCAACGCCGTCTCACTTGGGCGAAGATTCGGTTCGTAGCAATCCTCGACCGGCGCTACGCTTCCAGCGACCAGGCATCCGCCGCCAAACTCCTTTCGAGCTGATTCAGCGCACGCAACAGCTCTTTGGGTAAGCGAATGAGCCTGCGAATCCGCCAGGCCTGCCGAAGAGATGGCTCGTCGGTTGGTCCGAAAGGTATTGGCGGTGAGTATCGTCGCACCAGCTTCTAGGTAGGAACGGTGGACCTCGACCACTAGCTCGGGCGCCCCGAGAAGTGCCTGGCCAGACCAGAGAGGTGCTGGAAGATCGAGGCCCCGTTTGATGAGTTCGGTTCCCATGGCACCATCCAGAACCGCCACACCCGCCCTCGTAGTCACCCCCAAATTGTCGTGTATCAACGGACTCATAGCTGTCGGGTTTCGCGACTCCCAAATCGGTTCGCACATTGGCAACAATTGTGCTACTAGAAAACCCCGTTGAACAGCGCTTTTGCAGCGAGATGCGCATAATGAGTTTCCAATTGAGCACGACGTCTTTTTCCACCCGGCTACCCGTGGTTGCCCTCATCGTTTTCTTGCTGATAGCTGGGCCTGGCCTGGCTTTCGCGGACTCGGGAGTAACAGAAACCGATCCGACGGACCTGGTGCGAGGAGCGACCACACCCGTCACACTGACAGGTGCTGGGCTGAGCGGGGTCACAGAGGTTTCACTTTCGGGCGCCCAGACCTCGGTAGAAACCCTGAATGTCACCGACACTGAGATCACCTTCGACGCAGTCGTCGCCGACAACCAGGTAGCAGGCGCTCAGACTCTCACTCTCACCTTTTCGGCAGGTGATCCCCTGGTGCTCGAGGACCACCTCACTGTCGTCGCGGGTGCGCTCGAGCTCACACAGGTAGAGCCGAGCGAGCTTGTGCGCGGCTCCGGTCCCACCGAACTCACGGTTACCGGAAAGAACCTCGACGTCAGTACATCGGCCGCTTTTCAAGATGGAATCACCCTCGAGAACTGGACTCCCGACCCGACCGATCCGACTGTCGCAACAGTCGACGCTACGGTGAGCGATACAGCAAGGGCAGGGGACTACGACCTCGCGGTTGAGGACGGCGCGCTGGGTGCGAACTTGGATGCAGCCCTCGAGGTGACAGCTGGAGACGTGCTCTTTTCGGAGATTAGCCCGGTCGAAGCCACTCGCGGCGAGAGCCCCACGATAACGGTCACGGGAAAGAACCTCGATCTCGTGACCGCGGTAAGCCTCGGCAGTGGCATCACCGTGGGTGAACTGACCCACAACAGTCCCACCGAGTTGGTCTTTCCGATCACGGTGCTCGAGACTGCCGTACCCGTCGGCGAGCTGCGCGACGCGACCCTCACGACCGCCGCTGGGGACGTACCCAAGTCAGATGCATTCACGGTACTTGCTGGTGACGTCGAACTCACTTCTCTCGACCCCGCGGTCTGGACACAGGGTACCGAAGTCGAAGTTACACTAGTCGGACGCAATCTGGATGGATTGAGCGACGTCACTGCCGGGGACGATATCGTCATCGACAACATCTCGCTGGCATCGCCAGTATCTGCGACAGCCACCGCTACAACCGACATTGACGCCGAAACTGGACTCAGAAACGTATCCGTGACTGCGACTGGGGGATCCGACACACTCGACGATGGCGTGGAAATCGCGTCGCGGTTTGGCACTGTGACGCCCCGAAATGTCCGACGAGGAAGGCTGACTAGCGTGACGATCGCTGGGTCCGGCCTGGCGGAAGTAACAGACGTCTCTTTGGACGATTCTACGATCGAGCTCGCTGGTTTGAACGCGGGCGAGGATGCGGTCACGATCAACGTCACCGTCGGTGAACACGCACTCGCCGGCGGGCGGGATCTAACGGTCACGCTCGGTGACGACACGGTCACTCTCGCTTCCGCCCTCGAGGTCGTGCCTGGGGAAATCGAGGTCTTTCGCCTAACTCCCAACTCAGTTGAGCGCGGCACCTCGCCGGAGGTCTCCTTTCAGGGCCGCAACCTCGATGCGGTGTCTGGACTCTCAATCGCCGATGGCCTTTCCATCACCGATTTTGAGATCGAGGAGGGCGACCCAACTCGTGCTACCGCCACGATTGAAGTGGCCGACACAGCACCCCAAGGCGAATTCGATCTGGAAACCACCAATGACGATGGTGTTCCTACTTACCTCTCGAATGCCCTCACGGTAACTGCCGGCACGCTGGCGGTCACTGACTTCTCACCGGATTCCGCCGAGAGAGGCGATGCGAGCACAATCACAATCGAGGGCTTCAACCTCGACCTCATTGAGACAATCAACCTGGGCCATGCCGTAAACGTCGATCGGACCTCTCTCACCGACCCAACCACCCTCACCGTGGAGGTCAGCGTTCAAGAGGAATCGAGTCCGGTCGAGATCGCTCGAGACGTGACCCTAAACACCGCGGCCGATCAACTCATTCTCGAGGATGCGTTTACGGTGGAAGCGGGAGACTTCCTGGTCACGAGAATCCGTCCCGATAGACTGACTCAAGGCGCCTCGGTCGAGATGACAATCGAAGGCCGCAATCTCGACGAACTGTCCGTCGTCGACGCCGGTGAGGGAATTACCACAGACTCTCTGACACCCATCTCAGCGGTGTCAGCCATCGTGGGTCTCACTGTGGCTGAGGACGCCCCGCTCGGCGTGAGGGATGTGCTGGTTACTGGAACCTTCGGCTCGACCACTGTTCAAGAGGCAGTGCAGGTCCAGGAGAGAGCGATCTCACCCCCTGCTGTGAACCACCCCAGTGTCACGGACTTCGGTCAGGTAGAGGTCGGAACCAGGAAACGAGCTTCGCTCCTTATCATTAATGAAGGCGATCAGGCCGAGACGGTGGAACTCGAGATCGTTGGCGGTGACATCGGGGAATTCCGCTTCTTCAATCCAGAGGGCGGTACGCTCGCTGAACTCAATCCAGAGGACCTGACCGTCGAGTTGCCAGCTGCCGGTGAGCTGATCGTGCGAGCCGAGTATCGACCGAGCCTACGGGCAACGTCGACAGCGGCGGTCGACATCTTCATTCGCGGAGAACGCCACGGCGGGATCACTTTCCGAGGATCTGGCGTCGAGGGTACCCTCCACTTCTTGCCGTCTCCGCCCATTAGCATGGCGCTCGTCCAAGAGGGCGAGACCGGATTCAAACAAGTCAGCACGATCTCTGACGCACTGGAACGGGTCGAAATCGAAGGAACTGAGGTACACGTCGAGCGTGACAATGGAGCATTCGAAGACGGTGCGGATCTCACCAACGTGTTCTATTCGGAGCCGCTGCCACCCGAAGAGGCATACCTGTTCGGGGTTTCGTTACTCACGATTGAAACCGACTATCCAGACGGCGCATTCGAGGGCGAGATCTGGATCCTCACCGATCGATCCACAGCACCGATAGTGCCTCTCTCCTTCTTTATCACCGTGGCACCTGGCCCAGATGTCGCAGATGACGTCGCAGATGCCGATCCAACCGCCGACATGGGTCCGGATGTCACCGAAGATGCCGGCAACGCTGATCCGGTCCCCGACGCGGGTACACCCGATACAGGAACACCCGATGAGTCGGACATGGGTCAGGACATCTCAGATGCAGGCGGTGATTCGGATGTCGCAGACCCAGCGACACCGCCCGACGAGGGATGTTGTTCCCAAGTCGGTGCTGAGGCGCCCACTTCTTTCGCGATTTGGGTCGTAGTCCTTGGGTTGGCGACGCTGCGACGCAGGTCAAAAGCAGCCTGACCGGGAAACCGGACAGGCTACCGCTCCTCAGTGCAAACGCCATCCGTGACTCGAAAGGTCCGCTCGCACGACGCACAAGAGGCCCGAGCGTCCTGCACATCTAACTTCGCGCCGCATGCGCACATCCACCCGACAAGCCGAGCTGGCACGCCAACCACTAGTGCGTAGGCCGGAACATCGCTTGTGACCACCGAGCCGGCACCCACGAACGCGAACTCACCGACGGTGGTCCCGCAGACTATGGTAGCGTTTGCACCGATGGTTGCGCCACGTTTGATCAATGACGGCTGGAACTCGTCCTTCCTCTCCACCGCTGATCGGGGGTTGATTACATTGGTCAGGACGCAGCTTGGTCCGAGAAACACGTCGTCCTCGATCGTGCAACCGTTGTAGACGGAGACATTGTTCTGAATCTTGACGCCGTTTCCGATCGAGACCCCATCCGCCACGAACACGTTTTGGCCGAGCACACAATTGGCTCCGATGGTCGCGCCGGACATGACATGGCTGAAGTGCCAGATACGCGTGCCAGTCCCGATATCCGATGGTTCGTCTACGACAGAGGACTCATGAACGAAGTAAGAGCTCACCTAAAACTCCCGGCGGTGGGGCACAGTGCTGGCTACCCAGCGACCCGCTATTCGTACGAGTAAAAGCCCTCGCCGGCTTTTTGCCCGACCTTCCCTGCAGCAACCCGCTCACGAAGTATGTTCGGAGGCCGAAACGTGTCACTTCCGAGCCGCTCGAACAGATACTCTGAGATCGCCAGCCGTACATCGAGACCGACCAGGTCGCTGAGTCGCAGGGGACCCATCGGGTGGCGGTAGCCCAACGTCATTGCCTTGTCGATGTCTTCGGCCGAGGCGACACCTTCCTCGAGCATTCGCATGGCCTCGTTTCCGAGGGCAATGCCGAGCCGACTGGTGGCAAATCCAGGACTGTCGCGCACCACGATCGGCTCCTTTCCAATCGTGATTCCAAAGGCTCGGGCCGTCTCGACCGTCTCGGAGCTGGTTTCCTCGCCCTTCACTATCTCGAGCAGCTTCATTATGTGGACTGGGTTGAAGAAGTCGAGCCCCACAACCTGCTCAGGCCGCCGAAGTCATGCTAGAATTTCGGTCAAGCTCAGACTGGACCACTTACTACCCAGCGACGCTGAACGCTGCTCAACCTCTTCGACCTCTTTGAATATGGCCCGCTTCAACTCCAGCTTCTCGGGAACGGCCTCGACGATGAGATCGGTCCCGTCTGCGGCCGCTCGGGGTCCGACGGCGACGCTGATTCGGGCCAGGGCTGCCTCTGCCGCATCCCCTGACACCTTACCTCGCTTTACCCCCTTTTCGAGGTTCAGCTTGACCTTGTCGAGACCGGCTGTAGCGGCCCCGAGTTCGACATCGGTGAGGATCACATCCATCCCGGCCAACGCCGCGACTTGGGCGATGCCGTGACCCATTGTTCCCGCACCAACTACTCCGACCCGTTGAATCACTCGAGACGTCATTTTTGCCTCACTTCAATTGGTTAGCAGTTGTCTTTGTTCGGACGAGCGAGCGAAGCGCGGCTATTCGGCTTCGCCCTCTTCGTGGGTAAGCGAATCTACCAGCTCTTGGCTCTCTGGGGTCAGTTGAACGAACTCGACCCCGATTCCTTCGACGCCGGGGGTTGAGTCGGTGCGAACCACTCGACCCAGACCTTCGATGAAACGAAGATCATCGTCGTCTTCGTCATCACTGTAGACGGGGATCTTGAGGTTGACTTCCGTTCCAACAGCCATCGGCTGTGTGGTTCGGATGAACACTCCCCCTCGACTCAGATTCGTCGTGTACTGGTTGACTAGAGACTCGATTGGTTCGTAGTCTTCACCAACGTCCACACGTTCATGAGCCCGTTGATCCGTATCGTCGGACATATCTCTCTACCCTTTGGCTTGGACCGCTCCATAGTGGAGGCAACCAAGCTCTGTGTCAAACGGTACATCACCATTTGGCAGCTCTGTACACCCAAAACAACCGGAACGCAACCGCCCGGGCGTCCATCACCCCCCCAGGCGATCAAACACCTGATCTGGGGACCGAATTCCAGGATGGAGGGCTTTCTCACTTGACATCCAAACGGTCGCTTGCGTAAATCCCCTTCCGCGCCAGGGTGCGGATTCCGAAGAGGGAGGAACGATGGTTTCCGAAACATTGCTCGTGCTGGGAAAATTAGAGTTCATCGAGTCGATCAGCCTGACATTGATGTACGGTGGCCTCGGGGTCTCCGCACTCGGATGGCTGTGGCTGATCTTTCAGAACTATCGAATGGACCCAGTACAGGGCGTTCTCAGCATCATTCCGCCACTCGCTCTGCTCTTTGCCCTGTTCTCGCTCGAACATCGCCACAAGACGCAGTTCACGTCGATTTTCGTGGGCGGATTCGTGCTCGGTGCCCTCGGGAACATCCTTATCTACTCGGTCGATGTCTGCAACGCGGACGCTCGCTGCTCAGTGCCGGCGATCGAAGAAGAGGACGACAACAGCGAAGAAGCCGAGGCAGAAAGCTCCTCCGCAATCGAGCTCTCTCACTGGCTCTCCCACGGTTAGTCCGCTCCGCCTCTCCCGAACGTTTTTCCCTACAATCTAATCGTCACGTTACGGCACGCAAACTAGGGCAAACCAATGCGCCATGGCTGAGAGCGCCTGAACAGCGCCAGTATTATCTTGAGTTT
>CAZDBH010000289.1:0-11079 GCA_964503485.1 uncultured Bradymonadales bacterium
TTTACAACCCGGTCTAAGGAGGATTTATTGGCCCCCCGCTGGGGGGACCGCGCCGACGGCGCGGGGAGAACGCCAAACCCAAGACCTCCTCTCGCACCGGGAACCAGACAAACTCTCCCAAATTTTCGTTGGACATTCTTCTCGAGTTGTGGCGTCATGTGTCGGCGCGCTGACTCGCGAGTCACCGGCCGGCAGGGGGCTGTAGCACCGACAAAGTGACCTTCAGGAGACTCATGGATCGGTTCGTATGCCTCCAGCCTCTGACTCCGCCTAGCCATCGCTTGCTTCTCACTATCCTCGTTGTGATTCTCACTTTTTCCGGTTGCAGTTCGAGTGGCGCCCATCAGGTGTCTTCGGATGCTGCTGGAGCGGGAGACCCGTTGTCCAACGAAGACGCCACCGGCAGTTCGGAAACAGATGAAGCGGATGTGCTCGAGGCCGACTTGGGCGACACCCACACAGATGATGTGGCACCGGACATTGCTTTCGACACACAATCCGACCAGACAACCCCCGACGAAGCTAGCCCTGATGCACCGGGGGAGGAGGTTTCGGACATCTCGAATGAACCCGACTTCGTCCCCGTTGACGCCAACGACATACCGATCAAAGTCCTGGAATCCGAGGCGGCGACAGCCTGTCCTTCGAGTTATCGAGCCACTGCCCCGACTGAAGGGCAGAACGGAGACTACTCCGTGGGCGGCCAAGTACGGTCATTTTATCTGGATCTTCCACCCGACAGTTTTGAGGGAGCGCGACCGTTGTTGGTGGGCTTCCACGGCACAAGTGGCACGGGAAGCCGCGACTTCGGACGCTGGTCTTTGGAGGACTTCGTTGACGCCGGATTCATCGTTGTAAATCTCGACGGAGAATCCAACGGCGCGGTTTGGCCGGTTTGGGATGCGATGCGGTTGCCGGGTAGCGAAAGCGCCCCTAACCCGGACCTCGACTTTTTCGACAGCATTGTGGCTTGCACCGCCGCCCACTATCCGGTGGATTCCAACCGGGTCTACATCGTGGGACACTCGGCGGGTGGGATTATGGTCAACGCGGTCCTGCAACGCCGTTCTGAGCTGTTGGCGGGCGGCATCACCGCCTCCGGAATCTTTGATCTGACCTCGCCCGATCCCGCCCCGGCTCTTCACGATGTGGCGGTGCTAATCACCTGGGGAGGTGACGACGATTTCTACTCCGGAACCGCTGCGGGGACGGTTCGCGTACCCGCCGTCGGCTTCGCCGAACAGGCAGCGATCGCGTCTGATTTCTACGAGACCCAGGAGCGCGTCAATCAGTTCCATTGTGAAGGCGACGACCTCGGACACGCCTGGCTGAGGGGCATCAACCCCTGGATGATCGACTTCCTGCTGTCCCATCCCAAGGGACTCGCCGAGAACCCGTCTTGGCGCCTCGAACCACCTGCGACGTCTACTGTTACCTGCCGCGACACAGTCGCCGAATTCACCCCCTACCTGGCTGTCGCCTGCGAGCCGTCGGTGCCAGAACCTCGATGTCGGGATTACTGCCAGTTTTGGGGTGACTGTGTTGTCGAAAACGGAACGACCGGACCAGTCTTCAGCCCCCAACTCTACGACTTGGGCTTCCGCCTGACCGATGGCCGAGAATGCAATGGCTGTATTGACCGGTGCGAAGATGACGCTGGGCGCAATCGGGACACCGACGACATGGTGCTGGGCTGCTTCGCCGAGTCGTTCGAGACCGCTACCTGCGGACTCGGAGTCGGGGGCGCCATGCCGATGGTTGCGGCCTTCAATCGATGCTGTGATGGGCAAACCAGCAGCCTAATCTGCACGCGCGCCTGTGAAACCCTCTTGGGTAACGATGTCGGTGCAAGTTTCTTCCCGGTGTGCGCTGCGTGGGACTGACCCTTTCAACAGCTAGACGAGTTCAGTCAGAGCGGAAAAGAGCTCCCCTGTCTTCTCAATCAGCGCCGCCGAATATTCACCCATTCCGGACTGACCGTCAGCTGCGAACGCGAACAACAGACCGTACAGAGCAACGTTCGCGGTGGGGAGGAACATCAGCGAGAAAGGCAAACTCGCCTTGTTGAGGTCCGTCTGTCGAAAGTGAGTTTCGAGCCAGGTCGAGGTGAAGTGGTAGGCGAGTGAGGCGCCCAGTAAGGCGTTCGCCCACATAAGAAGTGAGTCGGGAACAAGCCATAACAGGGCGGCCAAGATGATTGAAACGGTCGGAAAGAAATAGGGAGCGATAGTGATCAACCAGTTGCCTTGGCCGCGAAACGTTGTCGATCCACCGTCGTGCCAACTGGTCTTTAGGCTCGTGACCTTGTGAAAGGTCAACACGGCGAAGAGGGCGTGGGTAATCTCGTGCTCGAAAGTCGACAGGTAGCTACCCCAGCCGGGCTTCCTGAAGATGAAGTACCAACCCACAAGATAGCACCCGAAGCCACCCCAAAAGGGCAACATTCCTCCGAAGTTGTCGACGACTAGGCGAATCATCGTACCAAGCGCCCACATCGCACCCGGCAGCAGCACGAGGCTGATGATCGCGACGGGCCACTTGACCCACTTGAGAAAGGCGTCAATCCTCCTGTTCATAGGCGCCATTATCTTCAAAACGTGGCGTAACAGAAGGGAGCTTCGGTGAAATCCATCCGATTGTTGGTCGTCGTGTGCGTCATGCTCTCTGGGCCCGTTGTCAGTGCCTTCGGACCCGGGGTTCACATGCGCGAGAGCGAGCGCACCCTTCAGCACCTTGCCGAAGAGAGCGACGAATGGGCCGAGTTGGTCGAGGCGCCCTTGGCCGTGCCCTACCTACGGCTCGGGTCGATATCGCCAGATTTCCACATGCTGTCGGACGAGCTCGGCTTCGGTCACGCTAAGGGCCTCAGCTACTATTTGATTGACGGGTCTGAAGAGCTCGAGCCACGTTTCAGGCTCTTTGCTCTCGGTCATCTGGCCCACACCGGGTCGGACGCTTCGGCGGAGGTGTTCTTTGCCTCAACCCTGTTTGCCAGTGCCCCGCTGGGCATGTTCGACCTGTTCGAGGGAGAAAACCGGCCGGTGGGACGCACCGAGGACATCGTGGAAGCCTATGGCGACCTGATCCTAGGCGATTACGATGCGGTCGTTGATACGCTTTTTGATTTCTACCTCGAAGATGAGGCCGCTGAGGCCCGTATGAATGAGATCATCTCGTGGTACTGCGAGATGGGGAGCGAGTACCACTCCCTCGAGACGGACTGCGCGCTCGTGCTCGAGCAGATGAAGAATCGGCTTTCGGCAGCTGATCCGATTGTCGGCGGGGCTGGACGCGAGCAGGCCCGAGAGCTTGTGGATGTGCTGATCGGCGGTACACCGGAGGAGCTTGTGAGCCTGTTCACCGGCGGGCTGTTGAGTTCTCTCTTGGGGCAGTCATTCGCCCCGTCCGATCACTTTGAGCTCGAGGTGGAGCGGTTCAAGAACTCGGTCCTGCTCGACCTCGAGTTTTGGGAGTTGTACGACACAGATTTCGTCGATCTTGGGCCGTCGCTTGCGATCGAGCAGCTGGAACATCGGACCGAGGGCTGGCCTCGCTATTACTCCAACGCCTTGATCAGCGGAAACATCCAGTCGGTCCTTCAGTCCGATCCTGACCTCTTTGACCTGCAACCCGGTCTTCACGTCGACGAACTGACGTTCCACAATTCGTCGGGAGAGGCGTTGACGATCGCAACTGAGGCCGTCGCCGGAGACAGCCTCGAAGCCCACGTCCGTCTATTCGTGGGCCTCGCGTTTGACGGCACGGTCCGAGGGGTGGTTCGAGGTGACCGACCTGGACTCTCGACCTCGGACGATCCTGTCTTAGGCGAGGCCTCAGTCACGTTCAGCGCCACTCCTCACGACTACGCAACGGAACCGCGAACAGACCTGGTGATCCCTTTCACCGCGGATACCGAGGACGTTTTGGGATTCTACGTCGAGCTGCACGTCGGCGACGAACCCCGTCCCTGGTTCACGACTAACTGGGACTCGGTCTGGCAGACAGGCGAACTCGACTTGGATTGGGATGTCTATCAGGAGAACTTCGGGACTTACGGCCACTGGCCGTCCTCGCTACCGGTCGAGGGTGCTTCCAGCGACCTCGGCTCCGTGTTTGCGAAGGCGGTTATCTTCCCGAATGGTGGGGGAATCGAGGGCCTGAAGGTGTCGTTGTCGGGTGTGGAGACGTCTGTGAACACCGCTCCGAATGGGGTGTCTGTTTTCGACGGCCTGGAGCCCGGGGCCGTATATGTTAGGACCGCAGCGAACGAGGACTATGCTGCCTCGGGTCCGGTGAGTACAGCGGTCGCAGCGGGTCAAGCGACCTGGCCTGTATTGGCGGTGGAAGCTGTGCCACGTTTGCTCGACTTCGACCCCTTTCTGAACGTAAACGACTGTCTCGAAATCCGGTGGAATCTGAGTGCATTCGGCGATCAGGCCGACGATTTCGTGGCCGAGTTGAGAATGCCGGGTGGGGAACCGCTTCTTGGCGAGGCGAGCGTCGGCAAGGCAGGCCACACCTCCTTGTGCCCTGAGCGAGGATTTGAGGATGGACTGGAGTTCACCGTGGCGTTGCTCGCCATATACCCGGGCGACCTTCGTGGCCTCGAGAGCGAGAGTGAGGTCGTGCTCGTCGACGCGTCTGGCCCTGAAATCACAGAACCCGACGTTGATTTGGCTGACCTCGAACTCGGTTGCTACTACGAGCGCCCAAACAGCTATCGGATGGAGCTCTCGACCACCATCTTCGACCCGCACAGCGAGGTTGTGTCGGTGGTTCTAGATATCGGCGAAGAGAGGTGGCGGGCCGATCTACCGGAAGGTGGACTCGATACCTCTGAGGGTCACCCGATCACATTCAGCATCGAGGCAGGCCAGGTTCGGTCAGGCCAAGCTCTTACGCTCAGCGCGAGCAATGCGGCGGGCATGGAGACGGTTCTGGATAACTTGAACTTGCCCAGTTGGGACAATCCAAGCCCTTGCCCAGACAACGATCCCGACCCAATCGAACCGGGCTGTGCCGTGGCCGCATCAAGTCTGTCCGGTGTGTGGCCGGGTCTCGTGTTTGGCCTTCTTTTGGTCGCGCTTCGGCGCTCTCGCCGTCTGACCAGCTAGGGTTCGACAGTAAGCGTGAACCGACCCAGTACGTGACGGTCCCAACGTTGTGCGGCGACTGCGTATTGTTCGGGTGCAACGGCGTCGCTCGGGAGTTCGAGCTCCAAGTGGAACTCAACATGCACGACGTACTCGCCAGGTTCGAGACTGGCCCACTGTGCTAGATTCGCGCTATCTGAAGCGCTCTGATCCGTCCCGAGAACCGGGATTCCAGTGATTCCGCCCAGGTTGAGCCCACCACCGATATCAGGCAGGTTCTCGCCCTCTCGCAGCACTCGAAATGAGAATCTGTCGTTCCTGCCCGAGCCGCGATAGGCCCCACCAGTCGACATTTGAATCGGCTGCTCCCCCCGATTGGTCACCACCATTTCGACGGTCACGTCCTCACCGACTTGAACTGTGCCGGGCGTATCGAATCGGAACTCGAGGTCTTCATCAAGGGGCACTCGGTCTTGCCTGGGAATGCCCAAGCGCTCTGCAATCTGGGTGGCATATTCGGGGTCTAGAGCGAAGCTACAGGTCGAGTGCATCCAATCGGCTCCGTACGAGCTGGCGGTGGTGAGCCGATCGCCGTAGATCAGTGTGTGTGAACGCCAACTTTGCTCGGGTGGTCCGACAGCCGTGAGCCAGTATTCGGTATTCTCGTTGTTCATCGAATAGACGAAGAACTGCAGGCCGAACCCTTCGATACTTTCGTTCAGATCGATTGTGTGCTCATGCACATCAGGGAGCTCAATTTGAGCCGATGCGGACGAGCTGTAGCTGACCAACGTACCGAGAATCAGTAGTATTCGTTTCATTTCAATTCTCCATTGGGAACAACACAGGGTTGAACGTTCAATGGAGCGTCTTCGATCTAGATTGGGTTGTAAACCAGGGTGTTGGACGCGGATGGGGGGCAGCCCGGAGGGTCGACCTGACTCAGTCTAGTGATTGCAGGTGCACTCGGCGGTGGCGTCACCTTGGCAGAAGGCACAGGCTTCCTCGGCCTCTCCCTCGTGGTGCTCACAGGTGCACTCGGCAGTCTCGTCGCCCGAGCAGTATGCGCATGCTTCCTCGGCTTCGTGGTGCTCGCATGTACACTCGGCGCTCTCGTCGCCTGAGCAGTAGGCACAAGCTTCCTCGGCCTCTTCGTCGTAGTGCTCGCATGTGCACTCGGCGCTCTCGTCGCCTGAGCAGTAAGCACACTCGCCCTCAGGCCCGTCGTAGTGCTCGCAGGAGCACTCGGCGGTTTCATCGCCTTCGCAGTAAGCGCATGGTGCTTCCTCAGTAGCGCTTCCCTGGCTGGTGGGCTCGTCAGTGGTTTGCACGGCCGCCGTGCTACCTCCGCAAGCTGAGGTCAACAGAGCGAAAAGGCTGCAGAGTGTCAGTATCCTCATCATCATTCTCATTCTCCCGTGGGTTTGGCCCCAGGTCTGTTTCTGGAGGCGGAACCGCGAGTAGCACAACTACTCATCCGCCGCAAGCTTAGGCGGCCTTGAAACGAGGTCGGTAGTTGGCTTTCGACTGGTCCACGACTCCGGGGCCAGGCCTGAAGTTCTAGTTCAGTCCTTCAACCGAGGCCGAAACCGGCAACACATTGGGAGCCAGCAGGCTCTCATGACGCGCCCTAGCCTAGTTTCGCCAGCTTTCGTGGATGGGTCACTGACCGCGAATCATACTAAAGTCACCTCAACCTCCAGCGACAAGGAGAAGCTCGATGGCCCAAATGCGACTTGTTTCAATTGCCTACAGTGCGATGTTGTGCCTGGCTGTGGGATGCACACCCGACGACTCCGAATCGAGCTGCGACCCGGAGGGCAACACCGCCTCTTGCGATTGCGATGGAGGTGCTGTGGGCGAGCGCACCTGCGGCGAGGACGGCTCATTGAGCGGGTGCGTGTGCGGCTCCGGTTCAGGTCCGATGCGGGACGCCGGCCGAGAAGGAGATGCAGGTCTGCCGGACGCAGATGTGTCTAGTGGAGTCGACGAGAGCGGCGAGAGACCCGTGGGCGGTCCCTTCATCGGTGAGTTCGATTGCGACTTCTCGACTGAATCGTTTGCAGGCGATCAGTCGAGCGGCATGGACACCACGCCCACTCAGATCGACGGCATCGAAAGCGCCCCGGGGGTTCTCGAGATGCGTGGTGTCGTCGGGACCCACACACCGTTCGAGGCCTGCCCCGTATTGTGGGATTTAGACGGCATGTCAGCCTCGCTCCAACTTCCCCAGGGCTGCGACAGGGTAGCGGGCCTCGCATATTCTGAAGGTTCGGCAGAAGCCGATGGCGACGGAGGCTTCACCGCACACCTGGAAGGGAATGTCACGGGCGCTCACGTGGTCATCGACCTCGACTGCTGGCCCGGCGAACGCCTAACTGCGGACAACGGCTCCGATTTTCTTGGTGATTGGCAGTGCAGCGGCACAAACAACACGGCTGCGGGCGAGACTCGAACGGTGAGCTTCTCGATGCAGGTCCTCGAGCAGGTCGGGGGTGAAATCCGCCTTTCGGCCACCGATTCCTCTGCAGGTCCGCTGATCATGTGTCCTGGCCTGTTCCATGCGACATCGGCACAGGAGGCCCAATTGGTCGAGGGGCAGACCTGTGCTCAAACCTTCCCGGGGACGCCGGAATCGTCTGGCCTGTATCTCGAGGGGGCGAGCCTGGTGGGTGACTACACCCACGTGATGGTCGCGGCGAACGGGGAATTCCGAGACGAACTCACATTCGAGTGCTCCCGCTAGTCGGGCAACAGCTGCTACTCGTCCCGATCAGTCTTCAGCATGCAACCAGGGCGTGCCCTGCAGCGATCGAAGTGCTGCGATCCGTCGGATGTTTTGCAGGCCAAGGGGATTCCCTTGGATTCGTGACTGAATGTTGGTTCGGGGAGCGGCGTACTCAACGATCGTGCGATCGAGGGTGTTGAGCTCTGAGTCACCAGCCCACTCATTCAGCATGTCTGCATCGAGTAAACGGCTGTTGGGTAGGGGGGCAGCGAGAGCGGTAGGCCAGCCTAGAACTGCCAGGTCCTGGCCCGGGTAACTCAAGGCAAGTGAATCGGTCACTCGGCTCCAGACTGCGCTGTCGGATATTTCGGGGAGCGGGTCGCTTCCAGTCCATCCCACCAGTCCGAGTATGGGCTTGTCGAGCGACCAGGAACCCACCCAGCCCTCGGCGTTGTCGAAGGCTGATAGAAAGGTCTGTGCGACAAGCGCGACTTCTTCGGGTCCCAGCTGAACGAGGGGAAGCCAAGCCACAAAGACACCACCTGGGGCCAACCGGGAGCGGACGGCGCTGAAATGTTCGAGGCTATACATGGCGGCCACTCCCGCGTTTCGGGGGAGGTAGAGATCGCCGACGATCAGGTCGTAAGACGGGCCCGGGCCAGCCACGAAACGGCGACCGTCGCCCTGAATCAAGGTAACCCGAGGATGATCCCACACGGTGTGATTGGCTTGCTCGAAGAGCGGCGCCAACTCGAACAAATGGGAGTGCAGCTCGACGCAGTCGATTTCTGCCTCGCTGTGTTCCGCCATTGCCGTGAGGGTGGTTCCCGTTGCGAAACCAATCAGGAGCGCTCGTTCTGCGTCCGGGTTGAGCGCCATCGGGAGCGTTCCGAGGGTGTACTGCATCACCAGAGTGCCGAATTTCGTGTCGCTGAGCCCGTACATGTTGTTTACGCGCAGCGCGCGTGTCTCATCTTCGGCCTCGTACACCGCCACCGTTCCAGAGGGCGCGTCGCTGTAGAAGAGCAACGAATGACCGGGACGATAGCGGAGTGGATTCACCTCAGGTGCAGCGTCAAAGACAATCATGAGCGAGCCAAGGGCAATTGCGCCACCTAGGCCAAGGTTCAGGGCGAGTCGAGTGATTCGCCTCGGATCGGGCAGGCGGATTACCCAACAAATAACGAAGTAGCAGAGGGCCAGTCCCATCAAGGTCCGTGACAGGCCGAGTAAGGGCATCAGGGCGAAGGTCACGGCCAGACTGCCGGCCACACCGGCGAGTGTGTTGGCTGCGTAAAGGCGCCCAGCGATTCGCCCCGATTGCTTCCGGTCTCTGGTAGCCAAGCCAATGAGCAGAGGCAGCGCCGCGCCCATAGCCAATGTCGCGGGGAGCATGACCAGAACAGCCGAGCCCGCAATCGTTCCGATGTGACCAGTCCAGGCCGTGACAGCCCCGCTCGCCAGGCGCCTCAGTCCCCACGAATGCAGAGCGGGAAAGAGGCTCGGAGTCAGGGCAACGCCAACGCCGGTGATGAGATAGAGCGCGCGTAGCGTCGCCAGGCTCGGTGCTCGCCGCTTGTGAAAGGCTCCGAGCGCCAGGGAGCCCAGTCCAATCCCGAGCAGATAGGCGGAGAGCACAATTGCAAAAACGTAGACCGTCGCGGGGAACGACAGGGCGAGGGCTCGGGTCCAAAGGACTTCGACGCCGATGCCCAGGAAGCCGCTCGCCATCGCCAAGCCAAATGCGGTCCGGCGATTGATTAGGGGCGGTCCGGTAGATGATTCGGATTCCTCCGACGAAGGCATTTCGGGCTCCCTCTCGCCGGCGAGGTAACCGACAACTACGACAAGCACGGCCACCGCTAGATTGACGGCGGCCATCATCGCGATCGTTGTTTGATTGCCGAAGGTGGCTAGGCACCAAAAGGACGCCAGCACACAGCCGACGACTGCACCCAGCGTGTTGAAGCCGTAGAACAAGCCTGTCGAGTGGGTTGGATTGGAGATTCGGCGCACGACCGCGGCCATGCCGGGAAACGTCGCACCTAGCAATGTCGTGGGTACGATCAAGACCGCTGTGGACGCCAAGAGAAGCACGATGGTCGAGTGGCCGGCAGCCCCGGATTGAGCGATCAACAAACGGTCCGCCAGACCGAACAGTGTCGGTACGAGTAGCGCGCTCCCACCGACCAACAACTCGAGGACCGCATAGCGACGGAGTGGCTGTTTGGCGCGGTCGAAGACCTTTCCACCCAAGGCTGCTCCGAGGGCTAGGCCTGTGAACATAATCGCGACAGTCGCCGAAACCGCCGGGGTCGAGGCGCCGAATACGCTGACGAGGTAGCGCATCCAGGTCAACTCATAGGAGAGCCCAGCGACACCTGACAGGAAGAAGGCGAGCCAGATGAACCCGTGGGTCAACCTCGGATTGAGGCGATTGAACCGTTGCTGATCAGCCACGTACCTTGTCCAACACTTGCCCTTCCCGGCTGTTCGATGATTCGAAAACAGCCTCCGTTCGGTAGATGGCATCGGTAAGAGCCCGAATGGTACGGGCTGCTCAGCAAAACGACAAGCTAGTAGCCTGCGAACTGCGACATGAGCCGACTTTGAATGAAGCCTGTGTCCCCGTCATTATGGTGAACCGGCCGCCCGCCCCAAGCTTGAGAAGAGCACCTGAAACCGCTAGTGTGGTTGGCAACTACTGACGCTGCTCAACCACTATTGGACGGGAATCCCGAATGGGTCGATGCCTCATCCTGAGCTTCTTACTGATGCTCCTGGCAGGACCCGTGGGCGCCGAAGTCACAGTTGATAGCACCTTCGACCCACCAGTCGGCGAGCTACCGCCGATCGGTGGGCCCCATTACTTGGTTCCGTCAAACCGCACGGGTCTCTCCGGCACCAATCAATACGTGAGCCTGTCTGCCCTCGACCTCGAAATTGGGGAAACCCTGTCGATCGAGAGCACCGACGAGGTCGAAACCCTCTTCATCCGTGTCACGGGGACCACTCCGGCCCGCATCGACAGCAAAATCGGAACGGTCGCCGGCGCGGGCAACATCTCGGTGGTCATTATCTGCACGGCTGGGATAACGCTCGAAACGGGATCGGAATTCACGGATACCGGATCGGTGATCTTGACCACGGCCGATGCGGTGGTCTTCCCCGATGGCCTGACGTTCTCGACCTCAGAGATGATTCTATTGGTCAGCGACGACCCGCCAGAATCGCTGCTCTTCGGGGATGGGAACGGAG
>CAZDBH010000290.1:0-11068 GCA_964503485.1 uncultured Bradymonadales bacterium
AGAAGTGAGGCCTTTCTGGCCTCATTTCGCCCCGAAAATCCCCCAAAGTGGCAAGTAGAACCCCAAGGTGGCAAGTGAGGTGGCAAGTAGTCCATCATTATGCCGCCTCCACCAGCTTCATGACTTTCGCCAGCGCATCGTGCTTCGCCTCGATGGGAATTCCAGCATAGCGCTGGGTCATTTCCTCGCTCGAGTGTCCCATTTGGGACCGCAGTACAATCCGATCCACACCGGCGGCCAACATGAGGGTGTTGAACGTCCGACGCAGAACCTGCGGTGTGACTTTTACGTCAATGCCCGCAGCCTCGGCGGCCAGACTCAGGGGTTTGTGCATGGACTGGGGATTCCGATAGGACCCGTTGTTGGCGGGAAAAATCAGCCCAGTCGAGAGCCCCCGGTGTTGTGCTGCGACCAACCGTTCACGATGGTCACTCAAGACTTTGACCAGCTCAGCGCTTACGGCCACCTCCCTGGGCGTGTCGGTTTTGGTCCCGCTCACTTCGCCACGCCAAACGCTTCGAGAAACGTTCAGCACGAGGCGGGACTCGTCGAGGTCCGAGCAACACAGTGCATAGGCCTCACCTGCTCGTATACCGGTGAGTGCCATCACGTAACCCTCGGCGTACCGCCCGGGGCAGAACTGCTCGAGCGAATCGAGCAGTGCGCCAAGTTGCGGCCCTGACAAGGTTCTCAACTCCCGCCTTTGAATCTCGGGTGGTTTGGGCGGGGCGACCCGATAGGTCGGGTCCGGCTGACCGTGCGTGGCTGCCATATCCTGCAGAAACGCTTTCAGCACGAACCAGAACCCCATGACGGTGTCGCGGGCGAACGGACGGCCATCGGCCATTCGTTTCACCTCGACATCGGCAACCCAATCGATGACATCGTTACGGCTGATGGTATCGACGTAGAGGTCGCCCACTTTGGGCAGGATATGCATGCCGAGTACCTGGGTATATCTGTCAATCACGTGGGGTCGCACCCTTCTTGCCTTTTGCTCGGTCCACTGCTCTGCGTAGTCGTTCACGCACATCCTCTTTTGAGGACTGGTGGGCTGAGCGTCTTCTCTCAGTTTCGTCTTCAGTCTTTGTAGTTCGGTTACTGCCTCCTCGAGTGTGGCGCCCTTCGCGAGTGTTTTTCTCGTTTGACGCATCTTGTTGGTGCGTTGGCTCTTGGCCGTCGCGCGAATGAAGAATCGTCCGTCCGGGAGTCGATAGAGCCCCGGATATCGTTTGATCTTGATCATTGATACCTCTGATAGTGGGGTCCCTGACGACGCCGGCCGTCCAGTGCCGTTCCAGGACCTTAGTGTAAAGATGTGGTGGTAGGCAACCGAGAATCCAGGCGTCGAGATCAGTGACGCGAAAGAGATAGGGACCGGTCCGACCGCGTCGACCAACCGGGGTCAACTCGCCTCGCTGGACTAGGGAACGCACCGAGGACGGCCCGGCCAAGCCCAGGTAGATCGCCGCCTGCGCGGTCGTAAGGTGACCAGACTTCGGCCCGTCACCCAACGGACAACGACCACCTTTCGGACAGACCGATTCAATCTGCTCGTCTGGTTTTGGGTTGTCTTGGTCGAAGCTCATCCAGCGCTCCAGGCGCGTTCCTGAATTGAGCTTCAGTCTGACCGATGTGTGATTTGCCAGCTGGTATCAGACAGGGGTTAGCTGGTACCAGATCGGTCTCAGGTGGTACCGAGCAATTCTCTGATCTTGGCCGCGGCAGGGCACGGTGTTGTTGTTTCGCTCACAGATGCGGCCCACTGCGGGAAATCTCGACCACGACTGCCCAGCATACCGTTTCAAGCACCTTGTACTCGGTACCCAAGGCGGTTTGCCTCGGTCGGTACCTTGCGTCAGTGTTGGGCCGCCCTGGACCGAAGGTGCGAAAGGACGAAGAAGTCAGGTTGCAAACCGAGTCTTTCTGCCCAACCCTAATCGAGAAAGGAGGGGGACTGGTGCTGTCGTCGTTGAAAAAGAAGACTTCTAGCGTGACGCTCCCATCCGCGAGCCAGAAGTGGTTCTGCGCCCGCCGAGTTGTGCCGCTATTGAAGGAGGTGGCAACAACTGTGGCCCGACTCACGATCAAGTCAACTTCCGCAATCTCGCTATCACCTGCCGGTACTGCCGCTACAACGCTCAACAGGCCTGCATCGTAGTCAACGTCAAAGGGTTCGAAACGGGGGGTGCCGCCATTCGGGGAAGTTGGATCTCGTTGTTCGGGGATGGACACCTGGCCCGTAAACGTAACATTATCGACACAGCCGCCGGGATGCGGACTGGCACCGTCAGGGTCATTCGGATCCACACTTTGGTCGATGCTCGGATCATTGACATCGTTTTGGCCGACACTCGTTTCATCAACAACACCTCGGTCTTTGTTGTCGCTAGTGTCGGTTGCCGCCTCAGGCACTGCAGTGTCGACAAGCAGATTGCAGCGGAAGCGCCGCGAGGAGCACCAGAGCAGAGGCTGTTGTCGTGATAAAGTTCATCGCCCGCCGGATCATTCTGGCCGACTTCAAAACCCAACCGAAACCACGCCACCAAACCGCTCAGGGCCGATATCCGGCGCTACCACAACAGACGAATCGTCGCCACTGTCACCGCTCGTGACCAGTAGGATGACTCCTACCGTCGTTGCGATAATGGCACTCCCATAGAGCACGCCGTCGACGACTTTGGCGGTATCGATGTCTCCTTGCAGCGCTTCGGCTTCAGCATAGCGTTCGTCGCTGCAACTACTTTCACACTCTGATTGGAGAGCCTCGAAATCATCTCGGGTTTCCGCGGTGATCGCGAGGTCGTAGACAAGGCCAGCAATCAACAGAGACGCTCCCGCACCGATGAGTACATATGAGACCATGCCAGGGTCGCCCACAGGTGGTACGAAATCTCGCAGACCGACGCCTTCCTCCCCACCGACGGGGGCTTGGCTTGCTTCTGTCACGGTCTCCGTGGATTCCGCTTCTGCCAGATCGGGCACCTCCGGCTGGACCGATTCGAGGCTGATCGGGCCATGCTCGATCATCTCACCTTCAACTTGAGCGTTGACTCGAAAACTGGCGTCATCAAAGCCCTCAGCGCGCAATACAACCTGGTGCTCACCCAGCTCGACCTCATACGTATCACTCGCCAGCCCAACCGGTTGACCGTCGATCAGCACCTCGGCGTCAGCAGGCGTACAGGTGATTCGTAAATTCGCGGTTTGGATTGGTGGCACGCATTGCTGGACCTCGGCCAGCACCCCGTCCAGGGCTTGCCTCAGCTCCTCGTCTACATTGGGTCTCTCCCCGATAGCCTCGATGTCCGCGCGGGCCGAGTCACATTGGTTCTGCTGAAGATAGAGCCTTGCGCGCAAGAACTGGACGCGGTTTTGAGCGTTGAGAAGGCTGAGCTGGCGATCCTCGGGCAGAGCCTCGAACTCCGCTGTCACGACAACGGCTTCGATCCAGGTGAGAAACCGACTGTCACATCCAATCGCGTCGTCATTCCGGTCGGCTGAGTCTGCCGCAGCTCGATGGCTCTCGACTACGGCCTGGTAGAGTTCGTCGTACTGCGACCAATCAACCTGGGCGTAGGCAGGGGCCGACAGGGCAGTAAGACCGACGATCAAGAGACCTGAAGTAAGACAGAAACGCATCGTTCCTCCAGCGCTGCGACTCAATTACCGAAGTCCAACGGAATCTCGTCGAATGTCGGGGCGGCTCCCGGTTCTGTGGGCTCTGGTCCCACAGTCTCCGGCTCTGACGCTTCTCTGCGCATGCGTACATCGCGCTCAAACAAGCCGTCAGAGACAGGTATCTCAAAGCGCGCCGTCCGATAGTCGGTTTTTCGTAATGTAACCTCGACCGTTTGTCCGCCTACTTGAACTAGCTCGTCAAGTGGGGTGCGACCTACCGACTGCCCATCGACATAGACTCGGACACGACTCGGATGGGAGGTCAGCGTAAGGCGGAGCTCATTTGACGCAGGGGTGGCCGTCTGTGGGGGCTCTTCGTTGTCCGGTGTTGCGTGTAGCTCGCCGAGTTCGTCTGGTGTAGCGACAATCTCGGGTCCCTCGGAATCCGCGATGGCACTTTCATCATCACGATTGTCGGCTTGTAGCGCCTCTTGGTCGGGCACCGGAACGACGGGATCGTCGACTGGTTGCTCAGCTACTGGCTGTTCAGCCTTGGCGGGTCCGTCGCCGCTCGCCATTCGCTCAGTGGCCACTTCCTCGACCACCTCGCCGGGTACGAGCTTCATCACGGCGAACACCGCAACGGCCAAGAGAAAAACCACTCCCAACAAGATTGCGATCGCCCTCGACGCTCTAGACTTCCCTTCGGAGGCCCGAATCCCCGGATCCGTGGCAACGCGGGTAGTTTTCATCAGGGCAATGGAGTCTGGTACACCGATCCCGGGCGTTGGGGGAGCGGGTATCGGCGCTGGTGGCTGGTTTCCTAATTCCCGCAGGGCGGCCAACATTTCCGACGCCGATTGATACCGCTCGGCTACGGCTTTCGCTGTGGCTTTTGCGATTACGCTTCCGATGGGTAGCTTGCGAAGCTGAGGATCGAAAGTGAGGGGAGCAGGCGACGCTTGGATTGTGATGATATCGACCAACGAGTCTGCTTGCACCACCTTCCGACCAGTCACCATCTCAGCCATGATGAGGCCCATGGCGTACAGATCGGACGCTGGTGTCACTTCCTGGTTTCGCAGCATCTCCGGCGATGCGTAGTTGGGCGTACACATGACCATTCCAGTCTGCGTCTTCACCCTAGTAAGCTCGGCTGACTGGGCCTTAGCAATCCCAAAATCGTAAACTTTGACGTAGTCGGGCTCGTCGTCGAGCTGGCAGACCATGATGTTGCCGGGCTTCAAATCCCGGTGGATGATTCCGGCCTTGTGGGCTTCGCCGAGGCTGCGCAGGGCTTGAGAGATAATCCGGACTACCCTGTCGAGAGGGAGGCCTCCCGAGCGGTTGATGAGGTCGCCGAGCTCCTCTCCCTCTATCAGCTCCATGGCGTAGTAGAGGCAGTCCCAATCGGTCTTCCCGGCATCCCAAATCTTGATTGTGTTGTGGTGCCGCAGCTCCCGAACCAGGTTGATCTCTTGCACAAAGCGCTTGGTGAAGCCCTGGTCCATGCTCTTGGCGGGTTCGAGCACCTTCAGCGCAACCAGGCCGCCGAGCTGGGTGTCGCGGGCTCGATAGACCACCGCGAAACCACCCTCGCCAATGATGTTGATGATCTCGTAGCGGTTCGCGACTTTAGCGCCAACCCGAGGCATACGCGGGTGATCGGCAAGTCGTTCGCGGGTGGTTGGGTCGGGCATCACAGCAGCCTGGGTACACGATTGCGGGTGATTCTATCGAGAATACGTGCAGAGTGGAAGCTGTTTCCAGATGTTGTCGCTGATTGACAGGAGTTGAGGGTGCAGTCCAGAATGTGGCCTATCTCTGACCAGAAAGCGTCTTGGAGAACCAGAACTGATGAGAGTCGCAGCCCGTGCATACGACCCATGGCCACTATTTTTGCTGTCCGGCATGCTCATGGCCTGCAACCTCTTTGTCGACACTGAGCTGGCGGAGTCAGTGGATGAGGGGTTGGACGCCCCATCGGATGACACGGACCTAATCGAGGACCCGCCCGCCGATCAGCGGGACTCGCAGCCGAGCGACTCCGATGCTGATGTCGCTGACATTCCCGATGGCGAGTTACGATGTGCTGGGAGAGTCATCGAAGAGTACGATGGTGATGCAGAGAGTTGGACGGAGTCTCTGATCTGTGAGCGTGACCAACGGTGCACGGGGAGCGAATGCGTGGCATTGCCGGAAGGGCTGGGCGACGAATGCGAGAGTACAGAAGATTGCGGCAGCGACGAACTTGGTTGCTGGCAGTCGACGTGCACGACTCATCCCCCCGCAGATGAAGGTGGGGAGTGCATCAGCAATGACGAATGCTCAGCAGAGCTGCTGTGTAGTCAGCGGGGTGTCTGCCAAACGGGGGCTATAGGGGATCCTTGTCTGGCCGCAGACGACTGTGACCCCGAGGTGGCGCCAATCTGCGTTGATGATGCTTGCGCTCCTGCGGGCGTAGAGGAGCCCTGCAGCGGGGACAATAGCTGCGAATCGGATTCCCTCTACTGTGGTCCTAGTGGCTATTGTCGAGCCGGGAACGAGGACGACCCCTGCGAAAGCAGTACTCAATGTGCCCTGACAGACCGCTATTGCGGCCCTGACAATGCCTGCCACAACGGGTCGACCGGTGACCAATGCAACGCCACGGAAGATTGCAGCGACATACTGGATCTCTGCCACGGGTCCCCTAGCTCATGCCGACTGCGGGCAAAAGGGGACGTTTGTGCGAGTGATGATGAGTGCCCGGGGATGTACTGCTTGAACTCGACGTGCCAGGACGGTTCGACGGGCGACTATTGCGATACCACCTCTGACTGTACGGATGACGAGGATATCTGCTCTGGCTCGCCTTCCGAGTGCATGAAGCGTGTCGAAGGCGACTCCTGCGGTATAGAAGACGAGTGCCCTGAAGGTCTTTGGTGCGACGGCATGGTGTGCCAAGAAAATTGCGTTTCGAACGACCACCAAGACTGCGATGGAGGCCACCCGTACCAGTACGACTCGTGTGGCAATCAAGGTGAGCGCATCGCTGTGTGCGACGAGTGGCAGGGTTGTGTCAATTCCGGTGAGACTACGGGCTGCGAGTGTGCACCGAATTACATCTGCGGTGACTTCGTAATCCGTGGCCTGGACGACCTCGCTTTGCTCGATTCCATCACCACCGTCACCGGGAGCCTAACGATCGACTCCGCCGACATCACCGAAATCAGTTTGCCCAACCTCGAAGCGATTGGCGGGGGCTTTGGTCGCGAGTGTCATGGTTGCGCACCAAACATTACGACGATTGCTCTCCCCAATCTTACAACGGTGGGGGGGGACTGGGGGATTGGCGGCGATACACCTGACTTCAACTCTCTAGCGCTTCCGGAACTAGAACACGTCGGCGGCGATTTTGACCTCGTAGGAGTGGAGGTAGGGATATTGATGTTACCCAGTCTCGATCACGTCAGTGGTGATTTCAACTTGATAGGTCCATTCGCTGTCAATGCTCCGCGTCTTAGGAGTGTTGGCGCGTATTTGGGACTCAATGACCATCCATCTGTGTCCCTCCCAGCCCTCGATTCGGTTGGCGGTAGTTTGGCAGTGTTTGACGTCTCGCAACCGATCATCGACTTCCCTGAGTTGAGGACGGTAGGGGGGGCTCTCAGTTTCTGGTTGAACGGGTTTCTGGTCGACTTCGAGCTGATGGCACTCGAATCTGTCGGGGCCGGTATCACGTTCGATTCCAGCCCCAATCTGCCTTCGTGCCTCGTTGACGAGTTGGTCGAGCAACTCACCGATTTCACCGGCGCGGTAACAAAGTACGAATTGGATGACGACGCCGTGTGCGATGCCCCCCTCGGAATCGATTGCGTGACAGCACGCCAGTGCCTGTCTGGCAATTGCTCGAACGACCACTGCGCCCCGGATGGGTTCGCCTACATCCCGCAGGGTACGTTCTGCATGGGATCACCTGGCGGAGGCGGGAGCACCGAGTGTCCGGACGGAATCGGCGAACCTGGCCGAGACTCTGACGAGGGCCCACTACATGAGGTGACGCTGACACGCGGGTTCTTCCTGCAAGAGACGGAGGTGACGCAGCGGCAGTGGACTGCGCTGGGTTTCACGAATCCGTCGTTGTTCGACGAGTGTGGTCTCGACTGCCCGGTCGAGATGGTGAACTGGTGGGAGGCGGTGGCCTACGTGAACGCGTTGTCGGTGTCAGAGGGACTGAAGCCTTGCTACGCGCTGGAGGGGTGCGATCCGTCGGGGGCGGGGACTGATATCGACTGTAGCGGAATCACAGTAAGTGACCCAGATGCGTCGGGCAACCCGTATCTTTGCGAAGGTTATCGACTGCCGATGGAGGCAGAATGGGAGTATGCCTACCGAGCCGAGACAACAACGGCGTTCTACACTGGTGGGATAACCAACACAGGGCGCTCTCCCCTAGACGAGAATTTGGATGTGATCGGTTGGTACGGTGGCAACTCGGGTGTGAGCTACTCCCCCGGGTATACCTGCACGGACTGGTACGATGGGTCGACTTTTTGTGGCACGCACGAAGTTGGGGGGAAAGACGCCAACGGCTGGGGTCTGTACGACATGTCTGGGAATGTGTGGGAGTGGGTCTGGGACGAGTACCAATCGGACTACTATTCATCCTCGGCTGATGAGGATCCGCAGGGGGGTACGGGTTCGAACCGGGTCGGACGCGGCGGGTCGTGGAACATCTACGCGCAGGGCTGCCGTGCAGCGGATCGCAGCAACTTCGCCCCTGGCGGCCGCTACAGCCTCGGCTTTCGTGCCTCGAGGTCGATCCCTTGATCCTTGAACGCTTGTGCCCTTGATCGCAGACTGGTGTTCACTAGCGAAAGGGCTCGCCGAGGGCGGAGGCGTAGCCCGTCCCGAGGGTGCGAGCCCAGCGGGCCAGCAGGAGGGCAGGAAGTAGGGGTCCAGGGGCAAAGCCCCTGGTCGCGGCGATCACGAAAAGCTGATCACATATTCAGTTAGGACTAGCCAGGATGAGGGTGTGCGAAGTTGAAACTCAAGGTCTTCACGTTGAGATTCTCCCCCGAAACAGGGGAGTTTGACGCGAGCGCGTTGGAGAGGTTCCTCGAGCACCGAGATGTCGTCAGTGTTTTCGAGCACTTCTTGACGCGAGACGGCGAGCCTATGTGGGCGGTAATGCTGGGGTATCGCGAATCGCCCGCAGGTCGTCCGGCTGTAAAGCGAGGTGGAGCGAAACCGGACTGGCGCTCGGGTCTATCAGAGAGTGACGGGCAGATCTTCGATCTCCTGCGCCGGTGGCGAAACGAGCGCGCCCAAAAGGACGGCAAACCGCCCTATGTGTTGTTGACCAATAAACAGATCGCTCGAGTCGCACGCAGTCGCCCCAGCTCCATTGCGGAGTTACGCGATGTCGAGGGGATCGGCGACGCCAGGATCGAGAGCTTCGGTGACGAGCTTCTGGAGTTGGTCACTTCGAGCGCTGAGAGCGACCCGCAAACGCAGGGTGATGGCGATGAAGACTGATGAGCTTCCCCTGTTTGTGCATTGGGAAAAGACCGCTGGGGAGATTCTGGATCGAACTCAGAAGTTCCCAAAGTCGGTACGGTTCACCTTCTCGAGTCGAATTGACAACCTGGTTCTCGATATCCTCGAGTCGGTCGTCGAGGCCTGCTACAGCCCGAAAGCTGAGAAGCTGGCGTCGCTACGAGCAGCCGATTTGGCCCTGGCCAAGCTTCGTGTGATGTTACGGCTCAGCCACGAGCGTCGCTACCTCGACAGCCGTGGCTATGAGTACCTGATGCGGGGGATCGACGAGGCGGGCCGTATGCTGGGCGGATGGCGAAAGCAGCAAGCGGCGAGATGAGCGCAAAAGGGGACAGTCTATTCAGCGAGCTGACGACATTCGCCGCATTGTGCGCCTCAGCTCGTAGGGCTTCCAAAGCCAAACGGCTGTCGAAGGAAACCGCTCGCTTTCTCCTGAATCTCGAACCCGAAGTGTTTCGCCTCCAGCGCGAGTTGCGGTCCGGCAGCTACCGACCTGCTGGCTACAGGACGTTCCAGATCCGAGACCCCAAGCCCAGGACCATCAGTGCAGCGCCATTTCGTGACCGGGTGGTGCACCACGGCATCTGCGCCGGATTGGAACCAATCTTCGAGCGCCGAACGACCGATGACAGTCACGCTTGTCGCCAAGGCAAGGGGATGCGCACCGCCTTGAAACGCACACAGGAGTTGTCGCGGGCGTCTCTCTTTGTGCTCAAGCTCGACATTCGCCACTTCTTCGAGACGGTTGATCACCGGGTTCTCGAAACGATGTTGAGAGAAACAGTCGCCGACTCGCGGCTTCGAGAAGTGGCGATGCTATTCGTGCGCCAAGGGGCACCTGGCTCGGAGCTGGGGCAAGGGCTGCCCATCGGCAATCTCACCAGCCAGCACTACGCCAACTTCTATCTCACCGGGCTCGACCGACGCATTTCCAGAGACGAGTGTGTGACCGGCTACTGCCGCTATATGGACGACATGCTGATCTTCGGGCAGAGCAAGGCGGAGTTGTGGTCCGCTCTCGGTTGGATCCAGGGTTACCTTGGCAAACGGCTGAAGCTCAGGCTCCGGCAGGAGGTCACTCGGCTTATCCCGGTAACCGAAGGTATCCCCTTTCTCGGTTTTCGTATCTGGCCCAGCTTGATCCGCTTCGACCCGTCTCGGGCAAGGCGTTTTCGGCGTCGATTTCGTGCCCTCGATAAGGCGCTTGACGCTGAGATCATGAGCGAAGACGATGCTGCCAGGTCGGCTCAGAGCCTTCTCGGTTGGGCGGCACACGGCGACACCCTTCGGTTTCGCAAATCGTTCTTCACGAATCGGTGAGTTCGACCATTCGGCGCGGAGAGACAACGGGTTCGAACCGGGTCAAACGCGGCGGGTCGTGGAACAACAACGCGCAGAACTGCCGTGCAGCGAATCGCAACAACAACGACCCTGGCAACCGCAACAACAACCTCGGCTTTCGTGCCTCGAGCTCACGACATTTCTGGGGCACCAATCGTGCTTCAGTTGCCCGAAGGGTCGTGTCCACGGACTCGGCTCCAGTGCACAGGTCTTGACCATCGTCTCCAAGCCTGCGCCGGTTTCTAGTAGTGACCGGACAAAGATGGATCCCCCAAAGGTGGGGGGGGGGGTTGCGGGGCCCCCCCACCGAGGGAAGCGTCACCGGTCAGTGTTTTGCGCTCCCGCGTCCATGGGGAGCAAGCTCGACAGACACCGTCCAGCACTCCTCAGCCACGTTTTCGTACTTTCGGTCCAAGGCGGGTTGCCTGCGTCGGTAGGTAGCGTTTGCGTTGGAGCGCCGTGGACCGAAGTGACGAAAACCCGCCCGTTAGCCCCCTCAACGAAATACCCGGATAGCGAGGATCACCGCAATGTGGGCATTGTCGCGCTCTCGACGACACCTGGT
>CAZDBH010000291.1:0-10555 GCA_964503485.1 uncultured Bradymonadales bacterium
GCTAAAAGCTAACGGCTGGAGTCCGGGGCGTTATACGCGACGGGCTCCTAGGCCAATCGGTACCAGTCCAAACCATTTGAATGACGAGTCCGCCATGATGAAGACCCCGATACCCCCGGAAAGCGCAAGAATGAGAAAGACGATGCCCAACATGGACGACTCCTGTCACTGGGCCGGTCGGGCAACGGCGTGGCGCATCAGCGCGATTCGTCCGCTTCGACACGGCATATCCTCGAGAATTGGGGCGACACTACCCCGACCATCGAAGCGAGACAACGTCAAAGTCAGGGTTGGAACCGTAGGTCGCGAACAGGCCTACGGTGAGGCATGAACTCCGAAAACTCCGACATCCCTGTCACATTCCACGAGCCAAACGGAGCAATCTTGCTCCCGGCGCACACCGCTTCTTCGGTGCACTGAGAGCCTGCCGCTTTGGCTCGTCAATTGCAGAAAGAGTCTGGCGCCCATGATGCCGCCCACAAGAGGAGTGAAATGAGAAAACCCAGCACGACCGGGTTCCTTAGCTACAAGCTCACCCCGGGCATCATCCTTCTGTTTTGTCTGAACTGCGGCGGTGAGCCCGCCAGCGGCCATCTCGCGGATTCGTCGAGCCAAGCCGATCCCGACGCGACCGTTCGAACTGACAGTGACGCCGCCCTCTTCGACAGCACAATCCCAGAGGACGGCGCTCGGTCAGCGGACGCCACGACCCAAGATAGAACAGCAGAGGGGAGTCCGGATGGGGCGGCGCGTACTGACGACAGGGCGACTTCCGACGGGGCGGGCGAGAGCCACGTTGCCGTTGGGTGTGAGGGGGAGGCGACCGCCGAGGAGATTGAAGACACCTACCGCATTGCGGGGGACGTCGAGTGGATGGTTTGGGAGTTGATGGGCTGTGGCGCCATGATGGTTGGCCTCGCCCTGCAAGTCCAAAAGGTGCCCTGGCAGTTCGTCTTCACGAATCCCATTCCCTCGCCGCCGCCGATGTTCCGCGCCGAAGAGACCTATCGGGTCCAACCCGTAGTGCCTGAAGGTGTGATGGACATCCGCTTCTTCTACGGCGACGACTACGGGGTCGGTCAGACCGGCGAGGTCATCCCGTACGACGTCCTTCAGATGGAGAGTTACTTCCACGGCCTGGTCATCGATACATCCGAACCGAATCAAGTAACGCTGAGTTGGGACGGAATCGGTCCGTTGATCGAACTGCTCGGCTTCGGCCCGAACCCGCCCAACCCGCTCGTCGTCGACAGCACAGACGACCTCTTCGCGGAACTCGACAAGCTGCTCATGCAGGGCACACTTGTCCTCGACGACTCGCGCGACTTCTCCTCGACGGTGCTCACTGCCCGCACCCCACGGGTCTCCGTAGGCGAGTTGCTGGAGCCCGGTTCTGTAGAGTGGCAACTCGAAAGTCTGGATGGCGAACGGGCCGAGTTGTCGCAGGAACTGACCCTCGAAGAGTGGACGATTCAATACCATCACGCGACGCTGTGGGCCGACAGCGAGCTCTCGGGCCAGGTGTCATACGTCGTCGAAGGCGACCATTTCCCCTTCGAGAGCACGATTGACTACGGCGAAGAGCCGACACGATATCCGGATGTGACTCGCCAATGTTTGGAGCGGTGACGCTGTCCACCGCTCACCGTTCACAGCACACACCTCAGTTGCGGTTTGTTCGAACGTAAGTGATAAATGTTCGTTACCGTCGAACTGAGACATCCCGATGCAGAACCTCAACTATCACCATCTTCGCCTTTTCTGGGCGGTGGCCCGCGAGGGCAATCTCACGCGAGCCAGCGCCGAGTTGTGTCTCACGCCACAGACAGTCAGCGGCCAGATTCGGAGTTTTGAGGAGGCAATCGGCGAAAAGCTGTTCCGCCGTTCTGGGCGGCGGCTAGTCCTCACCGACGTGGGCCAGATGACCCTGAATCACGCGGACGAGATCTTCTCGATAGGCCACGAGCTGATGGAGACGCTTCGTGGACAACCGACGGGCCGGCCCCTCCGCCTCGTGGTGGGCGTAGCTGACGTGGTGCCAAAGCTCGTAGCCCACCGACTCATCGAGCCTGCCCTACACCTCGACGAGCCAACTCGAGTCGTGTGCTGCGAGGGGTCACCAGAGAAGCTGCTCGCTGATCTGGCCGTTCACCGCCTCGATGTTGTGCTCTCGGACGGGCCGATTCCCCCGACCGTCCGTGTGAAAGCCTACAACCACCAGCTCGGCCGGTGTGGCGTCACCTTCATGGCCCGCCCCGATCTGGCCGGACGCCTTCGCGAGGGATTTCCGCGATCGCTCGACGGGGCGCGGGTACTGCTACCGAGTCCGGATGCCGTACTTCGCCGCGAGCTTGACGGCTGGTTCACCCGTCGCGGAGTGCGGCCAGTGGTCGTGGGCGAATTCGATGATAGTGCGCTACTCAAGGTCTTTGGGCAGGCCGGGGCCGGATTCTTCACGGTCCCGTCCGTTATCGCCGACGAGGTCGGCCGGCAGTATCAGGTGCAATCCATCGGAACGACCGAAGACGTCGTTGAGCGTTTCTACGCCATCTCTGTAGAACGTCGCATTCGCAATCCCGCGGTGGCGGCGATTTGCGAAGCGGCTCGATCCGAGCTGTTCACGTAATCGATTGCGGGTCGCCTCAGCGCGCCCGTCTTAACAAAGTGCCGCATCATTTATTCGAGAATACCTGATGATGAGACCAGTAAATTCGGATTGTTCGTACGTCAGTAGTCAGATACACCTCCGCTGCGTATTCTGGCTGCACACTCGTGTGTGTTCCATGCCAACGCGAAACACGCAACGAGCGCTCTCGACAGGGCTTCCTGACAACGGCCATTCGGGCAACCCATTTCTATCCTCAATGACAGCACTAGGGGGCTACTAAATGACGACTCAAAGTGACGCTCCGGATGACATTCCACCTGGGTCATCGGTCCGAGCGCACCGGTTCGCTCTCAAGCTCCTAAGACCGGTTGAGAAGTTCCTGCATATTGAGTCGTCGAGCGGAATTCTCCTGCTGATCGCCGCACTGGTGGCTCTGGTCTGGGCAAATTCTCCCTGGGCTTCCAGTTACGAGCACCTTCTGCACACCCCCATCTCTCTAGGATTCGGCGAGTACGCCTTCACCCGAACGCTGCACTTCTGGATCAATGAGATCCTGATGGTTCTGTTCTTTTTCGTTGTGGGCCTCGAAGTTCGGCGCGAGCTTTTCGAGGGCGAACTCTCCGAGCCGCGGCGCGCCGCACTGCCCTTGGCCGCAGCACTTGGCGGGATGCTCGTCCCTGCGGCGATCTATCTGTCCCTCAATGCGGGTTCGGACGCCGGCCGCGGATGGGGCGTTCCGATGGCAACTGACATTGCCTTCGCCGTCGGAATACTCGCTCTTCTCGGCCGTAGAGTGCCGGCTGCGCTGCGCGTGCTGCTTCTTGCCGTCGCGATTATCGATGATATCGGCGCGATCCTCGTGATCGCGTTGTTCTACTCATCTGGAGTCGCCTTCAGCGGACTCGCGATCGTGGGCCTTGGAATCGGTGCGGCCATCGTCATGCAGCGGCTCGGTGTGCGCAACCCATTCCTGTATGTGGCTCCGGGTATCTTGGTTTGGGCTGGGATGCTGCACGCTGGCATTCACCCGACGATCGCGGGCGTGATTCTCGGTATGCTCACACCCGTTCGATCGTGGTTCGGTCGCGCAGGCTTCGTGCGAGAGACCAACAGTGCGCTTGCCACGATTCGGCAGGACGACTCCGCAGCAGAGGATCCACGCGAACTCCTCCCGGTCCTTCGACGGGTCGCCATCGCACGACGTGAAGCGGTCCCACCGGTAACACGAATCGAAGCTGCCCTTCATCCCTGGGTCGCTTTCGGGATCATGCCTGTGTTCGCCCTCGCAAACGCGGGGGTTAGCCTCGGCGGGCTGGGCGGTGCGCTATCCGATGCCAGCAGTGTCGCTCTGGGTGTCGGGCTGGGGCTGGTCGTCGGCAAACCGCTCGGAATTGTCGCCGTCAGCTGGCTCGCTGTCCGTATCGGCCTTGCATCCTTACCGCGGGGCGTGTCCTGGAGCGGGGTATTGGTGGTCGGTTGCGTGGCAGGCATCGGGTTCACGATGTCTCTCTTCATCGGGGCGTTGGCGTTTGTGGACCCATCCATGTTGGCCGTGGCCAAACTCGCCGTCTTGGTAGGCTCTGGGATTGCTGGAGGGATTGGATTGATTGTGGGCTTCAAGCTGTTGCCACCCAACCAGTCACCCGATGTTCAATCCATCACGGCAACTGAGGCTGAGCGCTCCACGACCTACTGACCCGTCACCGCAGTTTTACCGGGCTGACGAAGCCTTTTGGTTTCAGTAGGAGCAACGAACAGGCGGATTTCTGAAGCACCTCTTCCGCCGTATTCCCGATGATCAACCCTGCGGTCCCGGTCCGACCGACGGTTCCCATCACGATGAGATCGGTCTCCTGTTCGCGTGCAAAGCCAGAAATCACCTCGGAGGCCCTTCCCTCAATCTGGTGCACCGAGGTCGTCTCTCGATCGATGAAGTGACAATCATCGATAAGTCTTTGAAACCGCCTGCTTGCGATTCTGCGCCACTCACCTCTCGACTCGGTCACCAGCTCGGGGGCGGCCGCTCGGCGGAGCAGGAGTTCCTGACCCGGTAAGTACCATGCATTAACCACGTCCAGCTCGGCGTCTAGTTGCTCGCGGATCGAGGCCCCAAGCGCCAGAATCCGTCGGTCGAACAGGCTGCTGCTCGTCTCTTCTTTTTGGGCTCCAATAGCAGCAAGGACCTTCGTCGTCCCGCTCGAAGGCGTATTTGCGTACAACCATACTGGGCAGGGACACTTGCGCGCGACGTGTTGGGTGAAACTGTCGAGGTGCCCGTTGGGATCCCGTTTCGCTGCCAGGATCACGAGGTCGTGTTTCTCCCGCAGCACCTCGCGTACGGCCTCCACCCACGGTTTCCCCACAATCACATCGATGCAAATCGACAGGTCCTCGTCTTTCAGCGAAGCACTGAGCACCTCCAGCCGGGCCAAGCTCTCGGCAATGGCCGCACGTGCCAGTCGTTCTCTGTCTCGAGACGCCGGCAGGTCGGCGATCAGTTCCACAACACCCCGTGCTCCACGGGCGCAAGCCCGGAGCGTTGCCCAGAGACAAACCGCTCTGCGATCGCCGAGGCCTCGAGGTTGAGTCTCGGCGCGAGGGCCGCAGCGACCGCGTCGGCAACCTCCTGGAACGAAGCCTCGTCGGGCATATCCAGAAACTGGGCCTGCCCAATGATCTCGGCGAACCCATCGTCGTGTCGGAGGCCACCTTCGACGTGGATCTCGCGCATCTCGCGCTCCAGCCCTTCCGAGCGATTGCGACCGAGGCGTTCGAACCAGTGAAGCAGTGCACCCCGGCGACGAACCTTGGCATTCGCGTACCAGAAGAACCAGCAGACGCCAGCGCCCACCATCCCGATTGTGAACAATGTTGAGAGGCGACCCAGCTCGACGATCAAGACGAACGAGACGAAGATGCCGATGATCTGCACCCAGGGATACAAGGGTGAGCGCACCTTGGGATCGTACCCGTCGATCCGCGACTCCCTCATCACAATGACCGCCAGGTTCACCAGGGCGAACATCAGGAGCTGGAACGCGCTGGCGAGTTTTGCGACGGTGACGACGTCGAAGGTTAGCAGTGACACGACTATGAATGCACCGCTGGTTAGAACAGCCAGGGTGGGAGCTGGTACGAGGCAGTAACCTTCGCGAATGAGCTGTCGGAGTCGGAGGGTCGCCAGCAGTGCTACAATGTGTCCGGTCGCTCGGGGACGCTCGGTGGCGGCTGCGACGGCGAACGGTATTGCACGGGTGACTTCGCCTACTCGTCGGTCTCTTTCGTTGGTCTCGACTGCGACGGTTACCGACTGCCGACAGAGGCCGAATGGGAGTACGCAGCTCGAGCGGGGACGACGACAACGCTGTACACTGGGTCGATGGATATCCGAGGCGAGAGAAACGCACCCGCTTTGGACCCGATCGCTTGGTATGGCGGCAACAGTGGAGTGACGTACAGCGGAGGGCGGGATTGTTCGGGCTGGGATGAGCGCCAGTACACATCGTCATCACATTGTGGAACCCACCCGGTTGGCTCCAAGAGCCCAAACGACTGGGGCCTGTACGACGTCTTAGGAAATGTCTGGGAGTGGACCTGGGATTGGTATGGGGACTACCCGTCGGGCTCGGTCACCGATCCCACCGGAGTGAGTAGTGGGCAGGCCCGCGTCTACCGTGGCGGCAGCTGGGTCGACGACGCTCGCGGCGTGCGATCTGCGCTTCGCTACAGCAGCGGGCCCGGCTACCGCTACTACAGCATCGGCTTCCGCCTTGCCAGGTCGGCGCCCTAGCGCCGGGCTTCCTATCCGTTGGATCGTTGGTCTGTTGGCCCTTGGCCGCAAATCGGAGAGCAAAGTCGTTGAATACGAGTACAGCTGTGGGACGAAGGGGCGGCGAGCGGAGCGGCGGACGAGAATGGCCGGAGGGGTCCCCCCCGGGGAGCCGGCCACGAGGCCGAGAGAGCGGAGCGAGCCGCGGTCGGGATCGGGTAGACAAACGCCGCTCGGTATACCTGCCCCCTTCGGCGCTGACGCGCCACTTCCCCCGTCGGGGAAGAGCCCCTCCGTCCCAGATTGTGTGGTAGGTTTGACGGCCAGAGAGGGCGGCGGGTAAATCCACCACACAATCTCAAGGTGGGGGTTGGTTCTTTTGGGTGTGAGGACGAGCCGAAGAAGAAGCAGCGACCTATCCCCTGTTCGAGTAGACATTGTGAGCATAGCGTATACAGGCATGAACCCCTGGCATGTTGTCCAATTTTGAGTAACCTTGGCCATTGGGTTTAGCCGGCAGAGGCAGAACCGCGTCAACCGTGGCGGCAGCTGGAACAACAACGCTCGCAACGTGCGATCTGCGAATCGCAACAACAACGGGCCCGGCAACCGCAACAACAACATCGGCTTCCGCCTTGCCAGCTCGGGTCACGCCAGAACTGCCGCGTTCACGGATTCGGCGGCCGCGCCCGATCCGACCAGCCGGCGAACCGGGACGGTCGAGAGTCCGGCCGGACAAAAAAGTAGCCCCCGCGGTGCTCTTCAGCGCAAGATGAAGGCGACCGCGGGGGCAATCCAACCCGCAACGTCTAGAAGAGAATGGAGCGCCGCAAACCGAGCGTGTTCGCCCCCGTCGCATAACCGAGTAGGCCGTTGACTCGGGCTCGGTATGTGTCGTCGTCGATGCGACCGTTGGCGAAGGCCCGCTCTGCTGAACGGAGCTTCCGAATCAGACGCCGTCGGGCCGGCCCGCCGAGTCGGATTGTGCCGCGGAAGATGCGCATACCGAGAAACGGCACCCCGATCGTGTACTTATAGATGGCGGAGATCTCCCGCTTGAGAGTGAGCCGAAAGCGCTCTTCGAGGACAGAGCCAAGGCGCTCGTGCAGATCCCACAACATGGACTTGTCATTTGCCATGATGAGCATGTCGTCCATATAGCGGCAATAGGTGCCACCGTTGATGCGATGAAGGATCCACCGGTCAATCGGCATCAGAAAATAGTTGGCCAGGTGTTGGCTCGTGAGATTCCCGATCGGCAGACCGACGGGACCGATATCGCCAGCTACCGCGCCGTTCTGAATAATGAGGTCGAGCAGCGCCCGGACTCGACGGCCCCGAACCCGCCTGGCCACTGCTCGGCGGAGGAGTTCGATATCGATCGTCTCGAAGTAGTGGCGAATGTCACATTTCAACGCGAAGGTCCGGCGACGAAGACAACGCTGCCCCCACAGCACGGCACGGTGGAGGCCCAGCCCGCGTCGGCATGCGAAGCTGTGCGGCGTCAGAGTTTTCTCGAAGGTAGGCTCGAGAGCGGCACAGAGGGCGTGATGAACCACACGATCGCGAAATGGGGCGGCCGAGATCGTACGTTGCTTCGGTTCGTAGATGACGAAACGTCGCAATGGCCCCGGTCGGTAGCTCCCAAGCTGGAGCTCTTGCCTCAGCTCTATCAGGTTGAACTCCAGCTCGGCAAAGAACGTCTGCGCGTCGGTGTTGGTGGGATTGGCGCGACGGGCGCGCTCTGCGGCTGCGAGAAGGTAGCGAAAAGAGGATATAGCGTCGAATACCGTCGTCGTCATGGTCCGTCCCCCTCCCTCCGCAGGTGTCGAAGCCACCCGCCGAGCATTTGACCGACCTCGACGAGCGACTCTGCGGAACGCTCGTAACCAGTCGTGTCGAGGGCGCGAAGGGAATGGGCCAGGCGCAGAAGCAGGCGCAGCCGATCCAACGACAGCGATGCATTCGAGAGGGGAGCCTCAGGTTCTGACGAATAGCGAGCGGCGGTGATGTTCTCCAACAACTCGAGCGCATTCAACTCGATTCGAGTGGTCAGGCTCCCACGGAACCGCTTGGGGAACCCAGCAGTCTTCTCGAGAACCCAAACGCTGAACTCAAACACTGACAGAAGCAGTTTCGGTTGTTCAGGCATCTTGAGCCTCATTTCTGGTGTCAGGTTTTTCCCCACTGTTGCCATCGGACTTGGTTGCGGAAAGCAAGGAAAGTATCGAGTCCCCGTAACGGTCGACTTTCTTGCGACCAAAGCCGCTGATGTCCGAGAGCTTGGATTTCGATGGGTGAGACAAAGATGCTATGTCGGCGAGTTGGGCGTTGGTGGCCAGTGCATAGACTGGGAGTCCCTCGTCCTTTGCAGTGCTCTTTCGCCAAGCACGAAGCTGTTCGAATCGGTCGCGTGCCAATGAATCGAGCGACGCCACAAGCTGGCGACGGGAGGTTCGACTTGGCTTCGACGGCGGTTCATTCCCAGGCGTCCGATCGCGAAGGGCCGCGACCACGGCGATTGCCGGGCCTTCGGCGAGGTCGACGAGATAGTGTTCATATCGGGTGATTTCCCACTGCTGTTGCAGGGCATCGAGTCGGTCACTACCGTCGGAACTCAGAAGCGGAATGGTCAGTACACGCAGTTTCATGGTCATCTCCTAGATTGATTTGTGCGCCGGGCGCAAAGGCAGAACGAAGCCATTGTTCGGTGATTTGACGGCTCATTGTTGCTCCTCCTCCTCTCGACGGGTTACATCTAGCCCATCCACCGGAGTCGAGCGCAGCTAGCCCTCGTTGGGGGCAGCTAGCCGCCGTTGGTCCCCGACGTGGACGGTCTTGCGCACTGGAGTTTCTTGCCCCACAATCCGCTCATGCGATCGCGACCAGACAGTATCGAGTCTCGGCTGTGCCGCACCATTGGGGCCACCGCCCCAGTTGTTGCACTTTGCCTGTTCCTGGGCAGCATGGCAGCCCACGCTCAGCCGAGCTTCTCTGAAAGCTTCTACATCGCGCCGGGCGAAGGCGGTGACGACGAGGCGCGCGCCATCGACACCTGCGGCCGCAGTTTCCGTCAGCCGTTACTTCAGTCGGGTGCCTTTGTCGAACGCCAGACGCCCGAGGTGGCGGAGCTAGTGTCCGAGTGTGTCGGCAGCACAACGTCGTCCAGCTTCGCGCGTGAGTGCGACCTGGCGACGGCCCAGTCGCAGGTTGACCTGATCATTTTGTTTCAGGCAACCGAGATTCCGGGCGGTTGGTTGTTCGAGGGCACCGCGATGAGCCCACTGCAGGCCGCTGCGGTATGGGCAGACGACGTCCTCATCGAGCAGGAGCACGCGGTACTCGCTGGGCGTGACGCCTGTTCGCAGCTCGGCCACAGCTTCCTGGTCAACCGGGGGATCGAGGCGGGACCCGCCCCCCAAGCCTCTACCGGGACGCCCGCCGCGACTCGAGACCGCGGCCGGCTCGAGATCATGGACGTGACGCCCTCACCAGTGACCGTGTTGATCGACGGCGCCGAGGTTGGCCTGGGACCGGGCCAGTTCCTCGATCTGCCGCTCGGCAACGTGGAAGTGACGCTGCGGGCAACCGGCTACCAAGACATGAGCAGGTCGGTGGAGCTGACAGCTGACAGCATGGAGGCCCTGCGCGGGTTGTCGCTGGATCCGTTGCCCGCCATGTTGGTGGTGAGCTGTAACGTGGAAGGGGCGACGATCGAGTTGGGTGGGAGTTCTATTGGGACTACCCGCGGCGGCGGTTCGGTCGAGTTGGAGGTATCGCCCGGTCGTGCGTCACTGAGGGTGGCGCGAGAGGGGTACACAACCTTCGAGCAGCGCGTGGAGCTGGTGCCGGGTGGGCGCCTGGCGGTGGACGCCGGGTTGGATGTGTACGTGGCCCCGGCAGCGCCGGCCGGCTTCGTGTTGATCGAGGCGGGTTCGTTCCAGATGGGCAGCCCGACGAGCGAGCCCGGTCGTGATGACGACGAGACCCAGCACCGTGTGACGATCACACGGGACTTCTACTTGCAAGCCCACGAAGTGACGCAAGGTGAGTGGCAGGCGCTGATGGGAAGCAACCCGTCATACTTTCCGGCTTGCGGCGATGACTGCCCTGTGGAGCTAGTGAGCTGGTACGAGGCAGTAACCTTCGCGAATGAGCTGTCGGAGTCGGAGGGTCGC
>CAZDBH010000291.1:10655-11050 GCA_964503485.1 uncultured Bradymonadales bacterium
TCGACTTGGCTTCGACGGCGGTTCATTCCCAGGCGTCCGATCGCGAAGGGCCGCGCTGCCAGCCCTCAGTTCCGTAATGGAACGCGCACGTCAAAACTGAGGTTCATGTCAGACCGGCTACCCCTTTATGTCGACAGTTTGGTGGGTGACCCTGCATGAAGGTGAATCCGACTTGGATACCACAGGGCCGCATCGGCCGGGCAACGCCCAAGGCGTTGCGTCGGCGGTTGGTCTCGAAACTCGTTGCGTGAAAAGATGGAACCGAAATCGAAACGGGGTGCTACCTCGATCCCGACCGGACGCTAGAACGGAAGGCGCCCCGACTAAGACCTCCAAGAGCCGCCTAGGAGCCCGTCGCGTATAACGCCCCGGACTCCAGCCGTTAGCTTTTAGCG
>CAZDBH010000292.1:0-11037 GCA_964503485.1 uncultured Bradymonadales bacterium
GGCGACCGGCCAGAGCATGTCCACTCGTAACCAGGGTAAAAGGATAAGAAGAAGATCTGGGGCTTCAATACCCCACCGTTCGACGGCCCTACACCGGTCTGGGGACTGTTGACCCCGTTCTTGGGTGTTTTCGAGATGAATGATTATCTGCGCAGGCTCGTGTCGCGCTGTTTGTTGAATTCTTGGAGGGCTGGATCGGTTTTTGCAATCGAACCTCACGAATGCTGAAACACTTGGGGTCAACTTGAGAAACACAATCAAACAACTGTGGATAACAGTCGGAATTATCTGGTTTGCGACCGGGTGCACCGATCTAGCCGGAGAAGCAGATGAGGCGTCGGTGGAGGATGCTGCCTCGTGCCCGAAGTGCGACGCTGTGATCGATGCGAGTGAATGGGCTCGATGCTGGGTGGCGGATGGAAGTCTGACTTGCGATCTTGCGTCCGAGGGCGTGCTGATTCCGTCGGTCATGACGGTTGAGGCCTTCGACCAGAATGGAGATCAGCTCGGTGCGGGCGTCCTGCGGACTTCAGGGGCCCAGGATCTATTCGAAGTTCCCGATGGGAGTTTTCCGGTTGCGCTCGTCGTCGCATTCGGATTGCCCTCACCCAATTCTGTACCGGCTGTAGCGGCGACTGCCTTCGAGGTAAGCGCAGAGCTTTCCGGTCCAACAGCCGAGCCGTTGACCTTCATGCAACCGTTCGACCTCTGGCAGATAACTGTAGCCGGCGAGGGTTTCAATATTTTCCATTTTCAAGGCGACGAGGAAGAGCTGGACATCGCGCCATTCCAATCACGAACTTCAGCTGGTGGGGAGACCACCATCACTGCGCGGAGAAGTTTCACCCTCAACGCTGAGTTGGTGGAGACCTTCTATTGGCCCGCCGGACCTGGTCCGATCTCGGGCGCCGCGCTGGTTACAACCCCGGACGGAGGTCTCGTCGAAGACATGCCCGTCACTTTCGAGGGGCCGGGTCACTACATCATCGGTGCCGGCGGAGTGGCGCAGGTGACCGAGGCTGAGTTCACCGCCGCGACAGACCGCTATGCTTCCACCGGCGACGATCCGGACACAGACCCAGACACCGACGTTGACCCGGACACCGACGTTGACCCGGACACCGACATTGACCCGGACACCGACGTTGACCCGGACACTGACGTGGAGCCCGAAGTGGACCCATGCGACGGAGCGTGCTACGACGGCGAAGTGTGCGCTGCAGAGACCTGCCGCAGGCGTTCGAACCAGACGCGTGGTAGTGTTTGCGACGAGGACGATGACAGCGATTGCGCTGACAACCACGTCTGCGCCGGGGGTTCCTGTCAACGTCGCTCCGACCAGACCGCAGGCCGTTCCTGTGATAACGACGGCGACCTCGACTGCGCCGACAACCACGTCTGCGCCGGGGGTTCCTGTCAGCGTCGCTCCAACCAAACCACAGGCCGTTCCTGTGACAACGACAGCGACCTCGACTGCGCCGACAACCACGTCTGCGCGGTGGGTTCCTGTCAGCGTCGCTCCAACCAGACTACCGGCCGTTCGTGTGACAACGACAGCGACTGCGCCGACGGTTACAGTTGTGGCGACGACAACCGGTGTCAGCGCAACTAACGCGCTACCCGCGGCAGACTCCAATCCGTCAGATATCCCACCGACACCAGCCGTAGGCTAGCCGGCCGGCCAATCAAACTAGATCTTGGCCAGTTCGTGCCAGACTCGGACACCGAAACGAGCAACGGCCCGAAAGCTGTTCAAGTCGAATTTCTCGTTGGGCGAGTGGATTCGGTCGTCCGGCAGTGCAAACCCTGCCAGGATGGTATCCAGCCCGAGGATGTTCTTGAATGAGGCCACCACGGGGATGCTTCCGCCCGCCCGAGTGAATACCGGCGCCTTTCCGAACAGTTCCGAGATGGCCCGGACGGTGGCCTGGACATACGGGGAGGTGCGGTCCGTGATGGACGGCTGAGCCCCGTGCATCGATTCAACGTCGACCTTTACCGTTGGGGGAGCGATCTCTCGAACGAACGCCTCGAATTGTCTGGCGATTGCGTTGGGATCTTGTTTGGGTACCAATCTCATCGAGATTTTTGCGTGGGCTTTGGCGGGCAGAACGGTTTTGGCTCCCTCGCCAGTATACCCACCCCACATGCCATTGACGTCGAGGGTCGGTCGGCCTCCCAGCCGCTCCAGTGTCGAGTAGCCCGGTTCTCCGTAGGCCGCCGAATCAATCTCACCAAGAAAGCCCTCTTCGTCGAATGGAACTCGTTCGAACTCCGCTCGGTCGGACTCACTGAGTTCCGCTACATCGTCGTAGAAGCCCGGGATCTGGATAACCCCCTTTTCGTCTTTGAGTTTGCTGACTAGGTGGCACATAGCGTTGATTGGGTTGTCTACGGCTCCCCCGTACATCCCGGAATGCAGATCGCGGCTTGGGCCCTGAAGGTTGATCTGGTGGTAGGCCATTCCGCGAAGACCGTAGCAGATCGCTGGGGTTTCGGGATCGAGCATCCCGGTATCAGAGACAACAACCACGTCGGCTTCGAGTCGGGCCTTGTTCGCGGTCAAGAACGGCTCGAGGCTGGAACTCCCCGACTCCTCTTCGCCTTCAATGACGAACTTCAGGTTGATGGGCAATGTGCCCTCGGTTTTGACGATGGCCTCCAGTGCTTTGATGTGACCGAAGACCTGGCCTTTGTCGTCACTGGCACCCCGAGCGTATATGGCGTCGTTGCGAATGGTTGGTTCGAAAGGCGGAGAATCCCAGAGCTCAATCGGATCGGCCGGCTGGACGTCATAGTGACCGTAGAACAACACCGTCGGTTTCTCTGGTGCATTCAACCATTCGGCGTACACGATGGGGTGGCCTTCGGTGTCACACACCTCAGCCTTTATCCCGAGACCGTTGAACTGGTCGACCAGGAATTGGGCGGCTTCACGAACGTCTCCGGCGTGTGTGGGGTCCGTGCTGATGCTGGGTATTCTGAGCAGATCGAAGAACTCTTGAAGATGGCGTTCTTCATGTTCCGATAGGTAAGCGTCTAGCGTTGACATTGTGCTCCTCGACAATTGGCTTCCGGTGGAATCGGGAATCTCTATGGCGCAGTTCTAGAGTTGGCTCATCCGACGATCAAGTGATCTGTGCTCTGGACTCGAACTTGCCGCAGTGCGTGGTCGCTATTTGACGAGAAACAGAACGATTCCGGCCATCAGAGTTAGGCTGAGCAGGCCGATCACGATGAGACCGACGACAACTCGACGGCCGGTTGTGGCGCGCATGCCTTCGGTCGCCCGATGTTGCGGATGGCTGGACCACGACTGCGGAGAGCCGGTCATGGCCCCGCCCTGAGCGGGCTGAGGCTGCCCGTGTGCCTGATGTTGCGCCATCGTCTGTTGGGCGAGCTCAGCGATTTCTGCTGGGGGCACCCACAGTTCCGTTTTTTGGACCGGAACGTCAGACGCTGTCGCAAACGCCCCAGACTCCTGCAGATTTTTTTCGCAGAGTTCGAGGGCTTGGAGAAAAGCGTCAGCGGTTTGGTAGCGTTCGTCAGCGCCCTTGGCGAGGACCTTTCGGAGGACGGCCTTCATGTCGGGTGAGATCGAGACCGGGGCCTTGTCCGGGTCAGGCGCCGGATCAAATGCGTGTTGGATGAGCACTGCCATCGAGTTGTCGGCCTTGTACGGGACGTCTCCGGTCAACATCTCCCACAGGATGACCCCAATCGAATAGAGATCACTCCTGGCATCGAGGGCCTTGCCCATCGCTTGTTCAGGAGACAGGTAGTCTGGCGTTCCGTACACGACGCCTGCCTGGGTCAACTGCTGCTGAACCGCCCCTTCTGGCTCCCGGACTTTGGCGATGCCGAAGTCGAGCACTTTGACGAACTCCTCGTTGCCCCGATATTCGGTGAGCAGGATGTTGTCCGGTTTCAGGTCGCGGTGGACGATCCCAAAGTCATGTGCCTCGGCAACGGCCCCCAGTATCTGCTTCAAGATGTAGATAATGTGAGGCTCACTCAGTCTGCCCTTCGCTTCGATCAGCTGGCGCAGACTCTGCCCCCGTACATACTCCATCGCCAGATAGAGCAACCCCTCGGGGGTCCTGCCAAAGATGAAGACGCGAATAATATTTGGATGGGTGAGCTTCGCGATCACGCGCGCTTCCCGATTGAAGCGCTGAACCAGTTCAGAATTGGTAGCCGCCGCTCCGTGGAGCACCTTGACGGCGATTTGTTGATCGATCGTCTCGTGTTTTGCGAGGTAGACGGCCCCCATGCCACCCTCGCCGAGCTTCCTTTCGATGATATAGTCACCGAACATTCGCTGGCCGACCAGGCTACCCTCGCCGGGCTTGTCCAGCTCGACAAGGGTTTGGCCATCGGCAGGACAAACCGTCGCTGCTTCCGGATACCGTTGGTGACAGGTCTGACAGACTTTCATTTGAGCCTCGGTTAACCATGCAATAGCACGCCGGCCAGGTAGCCAGCAAGATACCGGAACCTCAACCACAACTCTGTGATGCAAACCCTTGTCACGGACGTTTCGCTGGGCTAATCTCCCAAAAGCACGACCGAAATTTTTTCAAAGGTAGGTTCGGGCCTCTTCATGCTTAGCTGTCCGCGCTGTCATCACCTCAATCCGGACGGAGAATCAAGCTGCGAATTGTGCGGCGCTGATCTCGGTACTGGACAAGATTTTAGTGGAGCCGGTCTCAACGAGACCGAGCCTCTCTCGGAACCGATCCAAGCTCACGCTATCGCTGACGAGCTGCAACACACGCCGCCACCGATACCTGCGCCTGAGCCCGAGCCTGCTCCCGAGCCCGAACCAGCGGCAGACCCGACGGCACCAGAAGGCGGAAGTCTGGCCTCGGAATTGCTCGACGCATTGAATCAGGAACCGGCAGAAGGCCGAGCACGCGGCGAGAACCGCCACGGGCGTGGATATATGGTTCAGCAGCTTCCGGTACCGGACGACATGCCGATACCGGGTCGCGGTGCAGCTCCACCGGTTTCAGAAGACCTTCCGGTGGTCGAACCGATTGAGGCGGGCGCCGATCGTGTCCCATCCGGTTCGCATGCGGTCGGCCAAGAGGTCTGTCCGCGATGCAGTGCTGTTAATCCTCCCAACAACCGCTTTTGCGGAGGCTGTGGCTCGCGGCTGCCAGAACCGAACGAGGTCGCAGGTCCCGTAACTTCGGTCTCTAGTGGACTAAACATCGCGCTCGTCTGCATCAACGAAGACGGTAGTGATGGGACCCGAATCGCTCTGGATCGAGCCGAGTGCATCATCGGTCGAGAGACCGATTCGCGTTTCGGAGAGGATCCTTTTCTCTCGCCACGTCACGCACGTTTGAGCGTGAACGGCGGAAATGTCGCGATCGAGGATCTCACCAGTCTCAACGGCACATTCGTGAGGATTCGCGATTCCGTTCGATTACGCCCGGGGGACTGCTTCCTCATGGGTCGCCAGGTGCTCCGCCTGGAGGTCTTTGAGACTCAGATCAATCCGAAGGCAACCAGCGCAGACGGTACCCGATACATGGGCAGCCCAATTCCCGGGGGGGCTTTCAAGCTCGTGCAAATCGGAATCGGCGGATCAGAGCAAAACACCTACTGCCTGCCAGCCGGCGGAGCCGTCTTGGGAAGAGAGCGCGGTGATGTCACCTTTCCTGGTGACAAATTCATGTCAGCTCGGCACGCTCAGCTCACAACCGAGCAGGGCACCGAAGTCTATCTGACCGATCTCAACAGCTCAAATGGGACTTGGACCCGGATTAGCGGACCCCATAATCTACGAGATCAGGACTTCATCTTCCTGGGCCAGCAACTGTTCAGAATGCAGATCGGCTGACGGTAGCTCACGGCAACTGAGCCACTCCCGAGCCGGAAAATGGCACACAACCACGAAAGCGATCCAAGCCGAGACCGGTTTGGTCTAAACTGACCGGGTCTCAAAGGGGGCAACAGGGTGCATCCGGAAACAAAGACAGCCTTCGAGCAGGTTCGCAAGTTCTGGTTCGGAGATCTTGATTCGAACGGTCAGTCCGACTCAGCACACGCCTCAGCCTGGTGGAAGAAGGACGAGCACTTCGACTCGCAAATACGCACTCGCTTTGGGGGCCTGCACAGTCTACTGATGAAAGGCGAACATCTCTCCGAGCTGGAGAACCCCGGCCACCACCTGGCCGCGGTCATCGTGCTCGACCAGTTCTCACGCAATATGTTCCGTGGAACCCCGGCGATGTTCGCCTCGGATCAGCTCGCTCTCGATTTGACCCGTCGAGGATTGGAACGACAGATGGACGCGCAGCTGGCACTCGAAGAAAAGACGTTCTTCTACATGCCTCTGATGCACAACGAAGATCTGGGTTCACAGAACAGAGTCGTCGAACTCTTTGAGGCGCTTTTCGACTCTGCTCCGACACCAGCCCAAGCGCGCCTTCGCAACAATGTCAAAGCCGCTCACCAACACCGAGCGATAATCGCCAAGTGGGGTCGCTTTCCCCATCGGAACGCGATATTGGGCCGGGACAGTACCGACGCGGAGCTCGAATTCCTCAGGAAGCCGGGATCCAGCTTTTGAGGGTGACCGGAATGACGTTCGGGGCGGTTGGAGTCGCCCTCCTAACGCTACTCAGCGGCCTGCCGGGCGCTCGAGAGGGACGCTCCGATCAGCCACCCGACTCGACCCGCACCGATCCCACCACGTGCACCTATCGCACCTACGAATGGAGCACTGCGGAGGGGAGAGCGGTGAATCGCCGAACTGTCGAGAAGGACTATTCCGAACTCGACGCCGAAGAACGGAACCCGACCGACCCGCGCTGCACGGTGTGCAGCGAGGACCAGATCACACTGGATCCTGCCGATTTAGGAATCGAGGGGGTCGACCCTATTAGCGTGTGTTTGGTGTTTGGCGACGCGGTCCGCGAAGCGCTGAGGACGGTTTCTGCGTCCGATGAGTTCGTGATCGTCGAGCTGGACGGGTACCGGGTGGGTCGGACCCGAGGTCGAGTGGAAGACGGTCTTCGTACCGAGCTGAGCAATCACTCTTTCGGAACAGCGATCGACATCAATGCGTCCCACAACGGCTTGTACAATCGTTGCGACGTAACAGAGCTCACAGAGGAGGCGATTGCCGGCTGCAGGCTGGGGGTGGGCGGTGCCTGGCGGCCGAGTGAGGAGCCGCGTCATTCGATCGTCGAAGGTGGGATTGTCTATCGGGCCTTTGTCGAGGGCGTAGGATGGCGTTGGGGTGGCGAGATATCGGGTCGTACCCGCGACCTAATGCACTTTTCTCCCACCGGATATTGAGAAGCAGTTCAGCCGGCTTCCAAGAAAACAAAAACGCCGCTACCGGATGTTCAACCGATAGCGGCGCTTTGTACAACGGACGAGTCATCGGACTGAAGAGGTCCCAAGCGACAATGTGGAGTGGTCCATCAAGTCACGAGGAGGAGGAGGAGGAGAAAGACCGATTGTCAGGGCTCCTCTTCATTCCGAACTATTGGTGAGTCAACCTGAGTCTCGCGAGTAATATCTCGCGACTCTGGTGTCTTCACCCGAGGTACCAGCCCATCGGTCGCCAATCGCGACCGGACTGGAGGAAGTTTCAATTCATTTAAATTTGCCATTCCAGCGTTCATTCAAGCGTCTCATTCCATTTTGCCAGTGGGATATTCTGTCCCGCTAACACCCAGAACACATTGCGGCTTTTGTGCCAAAACGTTTTGGTTGGTAAAAAAATAGCATAAGGGGTTGGTTTTGATGCGGAATATTGTCTGGCAGTTTTGGCGGGCTCGGTTTGCTATGGCTACGAAGTGGGGAGAATCTGTACCAGTCGCCCAGATTGGCTGTTCGGGTGTTACAGGTTTGGTGCGATCGGCGAACGAAACCCGAAACCGTAAGCCGGCCTTGGTGTTAGTGGAGCTCGAATGAAAACGAGTGGGAGAGGTCTAGCGGCGCCGGCGGCGCTTGTCCTTGGGCACTTCACCCTGGAGGACGTCTGCAACATCGAGGTCGAATCCGACCTTGTTGGCAGCGATTTCGCGGAGTGCGGTGACGCATTCTTTGTTCTTACTGGTAACCAAAGGCTCAGCGTCTTTGAGAAGCTGGCGTGCCCTTTGGGTGCCGAGAACAACCAATGCGAATCGGTTCTCAACGTTCAATAAACAATCTTCGACAGTAACGCGTGCCATGCATCGCTCCGCAATATGGACTCGTGTTTTGCGCAGGAAACCCCTGAGCAGGCCGGCAGTTGTAGCGAAGTGGGGTCGACCCTGTCAAGCGATGAATGTTTGCTTGGCCGATCAGGCCTGCTGGTGATGAAGATTGTGCAAAAAGCCCGCTGGATTGTAGCGGTACAGGTGGGCCAACTGATCCGAATAGCCGTAGGCGGCGTGGGGGCAGAGCCGATGAATATGCTCTAGCGCTCTGGCTTCGTGTTTGGGGTCGAACGTTCGAGTCAGCCGACGACCGTTGGTTGTGCAGACCGTAACCTCGGTATCGATGTGTTGATTCGTGATGAGCTTGCGATTTTGTACGGGATAGATCCAGACCACGTTCTGCGGCTTTTTGAGTAGGGTGCGGTAGAACCGGCCCTTGAGTGGGTTTCGAAGCAGGAAGTAGGAACAAAGCAGGCCACCAACTACTCCGAAGAAGACAGACATACCAATGATCTGGTCGGTCGAGGTTCCCTCGCTGAAGGCTGCAACAATCATCATCACAGCAAAAAACGCAGCCACGCCTGCCTTGAAGGAGTCGTTGCCTTTCTCGATCCCTTTGATTGCTCGCTGTGCTTCGAAATCCATTACATCACCTCTCTACTATTGGGCCATTCAGTATGTTGTGAAGTCTCTGAGCAAAGGATGGCTTCACAGGAGGGAATTGAGAACTTAATCGATCTTAGCCGCCTAGAAAGGCGACCAGGCTGCCGTTTGGACCACGCTGTCGATGAGGCAGCGAAGACAGAAAACGCGAAACCTGAGTCTCCTATCTTGGCTGGCTTGAATCCGATAGGCGAAGGCGCAACAATGACTCGGGCGAAACACAGGCAATCATCAAATCGTGTACAGAACACAACTCCTCACGATCGGACTCCTGCTCGGTATGCTCCTTCCCGGGTGCAGCGACGAGCAGGGTCCTGGGTCGAACGGATTGCCCGATTTGCGGGGTCGCGCCAGCGACGTACTCGACGTGGACGCGCCGGGTGACGCCGAGCCAGACAGCCATCCTGGCGAGATGGGGGATATTCAGAACGACGATGGGCCGCGGGCGCCGGATATCATCATCGAATGTGCCGAAGACTCCGACTGCGACGACGAGATCTACTGCAACGGCGAGGAGCGCTGCTCGGGTAGCGTATGTTACCCATCGCCGCTGTTGCCCTGCGACGACGGGACGACGTGCACCCTCGACGAGTGTCTGGAAGACGAGAATCGCTGCGAGTACACACCCGAAGATGCTGCCTGCCCGCTGGGGCAGATTTGTGACCCGAAAGCGGGCTGTTTTCAGCCGGCGGAGTGCCAAACCAATCAGGACTGCAACGACGGGTTGTTCTGCAATGGAGTGGAGCGCTGCCTTGCTGGCCAGTGCGATCCGGGTGAGCCGTTCGTTTGCAACGACGGCAACGACTGTACTGCAGACACCTGCGATGAATTGGCCGACGCATGCCAGAACGTGCCCGATCACGGGCTCTGCCTACCCAACGAACTGTGCAGCGCCGATGACGGCTGCACCCCGGCTTCGTCCTGCGAGGATGACCTCGACTGCCGAGACTTCTTCTTCTGCAACGGGACCGAGTTCTGTGCCGATGACGACCTGTGTGCCGCCGGTTTGGTTCCTGAGCTGGATGATGGTGTGGCTTGCACCGTCGATAGCTGTAGCGAAGATACGGCCCAGCTGCTGCATACGCCCGTGGCTGCATGGTGTAGCAACGGACTCTTTTGCGATGGCGCAGAGGTCTGCCACCCTACGGATGGTTGCATCGAAGGTAGCCCGCCGACCGTCAGTGACGGTGTGTCTTGCACGATAGACCGTTGTGACGAAGAGGCTGATTTCGTCGAGCACCTCCCCGATCACGACCGCTGCGATGACCGGGCGTTCTGTAACGGGAGCGAGGTCTGCGACCCGGAGCTCGACTGCCAACCGGGAGAACCGCCAGTGCTCAACGATGAGGTGGGCTGTACCATCGACCGCTGCAACGAGGTGGACGATGAGGTAACGCATCAGGCCTCAGACGAACTCTGCCAAGACGGTCTGTTCTGCAACGGGAACGAGGTCTGCGACCCGGTCGAGGACTGCCAACTCGGCGATGTACCGACGCTGTCCGACGGAGTCGACTGTACCGAGGATTCCTGTTTGGAAGGTGACGACCTCACCGACAATGAAGGGACGATCGTCAATCAACCCGACCACGATTCCTGCCAAAACGGTCTGTTTTGTGACGGTGTTGAAGTCTGCAATCCATCGTTCGGTTGCGAGTCAGGGAGCCGACCTAGTCTTTCTGATGGTGTGGTGTGTACGATCGATCGGTGCGACGAGGGAGACAACCTCGAGGACAACCTGGGGCGTTCCGTGCACGAGGCAAATGACGCGCTCTGCTCGAACGGTTTGTTCTGCGACGGTGTCGAGACATGCGACAGCGAGAACGGCTGTCAGGCTGGCGTCGAGGTGCTGCTGACAGACGGTGTCCCGTGCACCAAAGACGAGTGCTCCGAAGGGCTCGATCCGACGGACAACATCGGCGAAGTCACCCATACGCCCCGCCACGATCTCTGTCAGAACGGCTCTTTCTGTGACGGTGTGGAGGGCTGCGACCTCGAAGACGACTGCATTCCTGGCCCGCCACTCGAACTCACAGATGGTGTCGGGTGCACCATCGACGACTGTGTCGAGGGGGATGAACCCAACACGGGAGATGTAACGAACACAGTCGACCACGCCTCGTGCCAGAACGGTTCCTTCTGCGACGGCGTCGAGGTGTGCGACCTCGAGGCCGATTGCGTTGCGGGTCCTGACATCGTCTCAGATGGCGTC
>CAZDBH010000293.1:0-11018 GCA_964503485.1 uncultured Bradymonadales bacterium
TCGCTTACCGCTAAAAGCTAACGGCTGGAGTCCGGGGCGTTATACGCGACGGGCGCCTAGGCCTCACTCGTCGACGGAAACAAAAACGGATGGGTCATTTCTGGAAAGTTCCCGCGCACAAACAGATGGGTGTCCTGCGCCGGAATGGCGGAGATTCCGGGTAGGTCCATTAGGTCTGGTGTGAAATGAAATCTCACCTCTTCGATGCTCTCGGAACCGAGGAAGGGATAGACGTCCTCGAATGACAGGCTCTCCCGCGCGACCAAGTCGTAGACATGGAGCGTGCGGCCTTCCAACCGACTCACGGCGATCGCCTCCAATGGCTCGATGAACAACAGGTTTTCGGGATGTGCGACCGCCGCGTGAAAGAGCCACAGCCAGACCTGCGACAGCACCCCGAGCCGATTGGAAATAGGCGCGCGCTCTCGAGCCACCGCTATCATCAACTCAAAGTCACTGGGCTCACCGATGTTCAGCGACCGAGCGGAGACCGTCGGCGCTCGCCACGGAGGCGCAATGCAGCGAAAAAAATGTTGGTCGACCGGGCGGTAACCGAACTGCTGATAGAAGTCCAACACAGACTCGTTAGCGAATAGGTAACTAAACTCGCATCGACTGTCCCAATAGGCATGGGCTCGTTCCATCAGCTCGCGGACGAGCCCACCCTTTCTACGATCGGGAAGCGTGCAAACCGTACCGACCTGGATTGCGGTGACCTGCCTTCCGCCGAGAAAGAGCGGCATGGGGGACGCGGAGACATTGGCGATCGCTCGCCCGGCCTCGAAGAATGTAAACGGAGTGTACTGACAACCTTCGAACGCAAGCTCATTCCAAGGCCCGAAGTCTAACCCAAAAACCTCGAGCACCAGCCTGTTGAGACGTGCGCGTAGGACCGGATTCGAGTAGAACCCGAAGTCGAATTCTAAAGCCGACACCATTGGCGAAATCCACTCACACAGCGTAAGTTTGACTCTGGAACGATGTCATTTCCACGACCCGGAGTCCACTCCCAATGACCGCTTGGTTCATCCTTATCGAATGCATGATTCTCACCGCCGGGTTGTGTGGCCTGCATCTCCTTAAGAAGCGGTTTAGCCTCATGCCGCTCTACATGGTGCTCGGTCTGTGCGAAGTGTTCCTTTTTCTTGGTTTTCAGCTCCAGGTTCGGGTCGATCTGCCGTTCGGTCCCTCGGCGATGATTTCGTACGAGTTGTTCTTGCCCCTGTTGTTCGCCGGCATCGCGATGATCTACGTGTTGGAAGGCACACAGGAGGCGCGCCGGCTCATTGTCGCGCTCTGCTTTTTGTACCTTGCCCATGGGATCGTCGATTACAGCCTCGCCTACTACAGTCAGAACCCACCACCAGGTGAGGTGTTTGGCGGTGATCTGGCGGCCCTCGAGTTCTCACTCCGGAAGCGCGTCGCATCACTCATTGCGATTCTGACCGACTTCGTCGTCATGATCGTCGTCTACCAGGGGCTGCGAAACCGGCTGAAGTGGTTGCCGCTAGCGGTGCCGTTCTTCATCGCCCAGGTTCTCGCGATGGTCAACGATGGGGTGGTCTTCGGCACGCTGGCAGGCTTCGGTTTTGGCGTGGAGGATCTTCAACTCGCTGAGAAGATGCAGGCCGGTATCGCTGCTGCCATTCCGATGTCGATGTACTTGGCTTGGCAAATCAAGCACAACGCCGCTGAAGTCCACGGCGGTGTCCTCCATCGAGGGGCCTTCGAGATTGTCGACTTGAGGCGAAAAGTCACTGAGATACAAGAGAAGCTCAAAGAGCAGCGGGCCCAGTACGCCTACGTCAAAGACAGCTTCAGCCGGTACGTCTCACCTGAAGTTGTCACCGCCATCATCGAGGATCCAACTCGACTCAATTTAGGCGGCGAAGTACGCGAAGTCACTGTTCTATTCACCGACATTCGCGGTTATTCGACCATCAGTGAAGTACTCGAACCGACTGAGCTCATCACTCTGCTAAACCGGTTCTTCGAGCGCGCCAGTCGGGTTGTTACGGAGAACCAGGGCATGGTGAATGAATACGAGGGTGACGCCGTGCTCGCCATCTTCGGGGCCCCGCTCGACCTGCCAAATCATCGCAGAAGGGCCGTCGAGGCCGCGCAACAGCTGCTCGAGGAAGTCGAGCACTTGAATGTCGAGTGGCAGGAGGACGGAACCCTAGAGAAACTGAAGAAGGCTGGAATCGACAAGCTGTCAATTCGAATCGGTGTCCACTCCGGTTCATGCGTCGCCGGCAACATCGGCAGTCGCGACCGTATCAAATACGCTGTGATCGGAGATACCGTGAACACAGCCTCCCGAGTCGAAGGACTAAACAAAGAGCTCAGCTCTTCGCTCCTAATCACCGAGCAGACCTATCAGGGACTCAGCCTCGAGACGAAAAAGGAGTGGATCGATCGAGGCGAGCACAAGGTCAAAGGGAGGCGCGAACCAGTTCGGGTCTACAGTAGCGAATTCAAGCCCATAGCGTCCTGACCCCTGGTCTTCAGCCTGCTAAGCCGCCTCGCTTTCGGCCGATTCGGAGCCCGCCTCTAAATAGGTCCACGGATCTTCCAGCATTCGCTTCGTGACCAGCGCCAGTTTCGAGGCCTCGAAACCATCGACGAATCGATGGTCTATGGTCGCTGTCAGTGTGAACTGCGGCTGCGATACGATCACCCCGTCCACGCTCGCTGGGCGTTCCCTTTCGGCTCCAACCAGGATGTAGAGCGGTACGCGAGCCCAGGGCGTCGGCGGAACCCAGGCTTCGTCTAGGCCGAACATGCCAACACTCGTGATGATGCAGGCGCCGAAGGGGAATCGTTCCAGGCCCAACGCTTTGGCGTCGATGCCCAACACACCGGTCAGGATGCCCACGAACCAAACCATCCACCGGATCATGAACGTTGGCAGAAGTCTGAGCGGTCCTTTCGACTTCTCGAAGGCCTCATCCTTGCCACTTCTCAGTTTCTGAGAGCCGTCACGCAGCGCGGCAGCGATGTCGGCGACGCTTTTCTTGTTCGCCTCCTCGACCTTGACCTTGGCCAGGTCCTTCCCGTCTTCGAGGGCGACGAGAAAACTCAAATCGACGGTCTCATGGGGGATGAACTTGCCAAAGGCGATTCGGCCGTTGAGCCCGGGAGCGCTTCCCAGTGCCTCCGCGATGGCACGGCCGACCAGATGGGTGATGGTGATCTTCTCACCCGTCGTCTCACGCAAATGGGCGAGATAGGTCTTCGCCTTCGTCGCATTGACCGTCAGCTTGCCGTAGATGTTGCCTTCGTTGGGCGCCTTCCAGGTCGCGATCGCCAGTTTTCGGCGGGTCGTCATCTTGGCCATGGATTCCTCCTACGGCCAACAAGTTGCCAGCTTTGTCCGATAGATGACAGCCACCTGTTCAGATTCAGTCTGGGCCGTCGAGGTGCTCTGCAGTGACAGCGTATGCGGCGGCAATCAACGCTTCCCGGCGCGCCTGACTCAGCTCGAAGTCAGTGGTCGCGTAGCCCTTGGCCGGCAGGCGGCACACGAATTCCTCGTGTTGGGCGATGACGGCTCGGTCTCGAGCGTCGGTCATGGCGTTGACCAACCGCCCGAGCCGGTCGTCGAACTGTACCTCGGATAGAAGCCCAGACTCCGAGTCTGAACCGGTCTCTTGCCCGGGCACCTCGCGCCCCTCGTCGATCAGTAAGCCGAGCGTTCCCGCTTCGTCGGCCGGGTCGCCTCCCATTACGCTCTGAATTCGGTCATCGTCGGCCGTGATCAACTCGAGCGGGAAATTCGAAAGAAGGCCCCCGTCGACGACGGCGTGACCGGTAATGTTCGTGCCCAAATACTGGCCCCATTCCGACCGCCACTGGGTCTCCTCGAACAGAAACGGGATCCCCATCGACATCCGAACTGCCCAGCAGACCGGGACATCGGGCGCCGTGAGGTGATTCAACAATAGCTGCTGCGATGCGCTGACGTCGGAAGCGACAGCCGTGAGGTGCATCCCGTTGCGCTCGTGAAGTCCCGCGAGTGTAATCTGTCCGAGACCTTTGTCAGCAAGCCGATCGTCGAGCCAACCGCAGAAGTCGTCGCCCGGATGAAGGCCTCCCCGTTCGGTGAGCCCCATCAGGGTTCGAAACAACGAGAATCGCGCCAGCCCCTTCAGAAGCGCGTCCTCGATTTTGCGCTCGGTACGCTCCCGAATCAGCGGAATGTCGACCCGCGTCAGAAGGCGCCCAAGTACGCTCGCGCGAAGCTCCTCCAGGCTAAGCTGCCGAGCTGGGTCTTTGAACCCCGCAAAGCGGGGCCGACCATCGGGCAGCCGCTCCGCCATGACTTCTTCGAGGCTCGCGGAGTCGTAGCCGGCGGCAACCAGCGCAGCCACAATCGAGCCTGCAGAGGTTCCGACAAGCCTCCGATAGGTAAAACCAGCCTCCTCAATGGCCCTGAGCGCACCCACGAATGCCATCCCCTTGGCACCGCCGCCTTCGAAGACGATATCGAGCAGCATTCCGTTTCTCCGACATGATTTGGTGCGCCCAGAATAGCCGTTGATGGCAGGAGTGGAAACCCATCAGGGCTGAACTGTCGAAAGGACGGCGCGTCCAGTTCGATCAGCCCTCACAGCTCTTGGCGAAGCGATCGCCGGCGACTATCATCCCAGGCCATGCGCAGCCAAGAACGACGCCAGGGGAACCGGCAATCACTGATCGCCTTTTTGCTCGTCAGTGCCCTGGCTTGGGGTCTCGCAGCCCCCGCGCACGCCGATCAAGAGGACCGGCCTGTTCCCGACTATACGGGGCGAGAAGAGCCCGACCCGACGGCTGGGGACGTGCTGATCTGGGTTCCCAAAGTGGTGCTCTACCCGGTCTATCTAGTGACTGAATATCTGGTCCGCTGGCCTATCGGTACAACGCTGACCTGGATCGAGGAGGAGCGGGTTTTCGAAAAGATTGGCGACTTCTTTTCGGTGGGTGACGCCCCCGGTGACTTTGGCCTGTTCCCAACCTTCTTCGTCGAGTTCGGAACGCGAGCCAGTATTGGTTTCTACGCTTGGGGCGAGGGCTTGCCAACACCAGAAGACCAGACCCGCGTGCACTTCGCCTGGGGCGGTGAAGAGTGGTGGTTGCTCAGTGCTCGCCAGCGGTTTGGGTGGGGTGAATCGCGAAGCGAAGGGACCGATTTCGATCGCAGTTTCGTCGGGGTGGAGTTTATTCTCGATTACAGGCCTGACCACCTGTTCGGCGGGTTCGAGACGAACGGACAAACGCCGTTGACTCGCTTCGATTGGGAGCAAATGGGCGGCGTCGCCGAAACCGAAATCGTGCTCGGCCAGGGCGACGGCCTGGTCATTTCTAGCTCGGTCATCAGGAATAGCTTTGGTACTGGCTTCCCCGATCGAGACAGTGGCGAGCTGTCGATCGAGCAGGTTCACGACATAGAGGATGAAGAAGCGGTACCCGGATTCGGCGGCTACGTCCTCAGCAAGACCTCCTTCAACCTCATTTTGGATACGCGGCCTCCTCCCGCCCAGCCCGGCAGTGGCGTGCGTCTCGACCTCTTTGGTTCGTACGGAGCCGACCTCGAATCGAGCGAACGCATGTTCGTCGCCTACGGAACGGACTTCGCTTTCCTGCTCGATCTGAGCGGTTGGAATCACACGCTCGGGATCCGCCAACGGCTCGAATTGAGCGAGTCCCTCGGCGATCTCCCCGTCCCACTGGTCGAGCAAGTGGCATTGGGCGGCAACACACTCCGAGGCTTCGAGCCGGGTCGGTTTCGCGGAGCGAGCGGCACTGTGACCACAGTCCAATACACCTACCCAATCTGGGTCTTCCTAGACGGGTTTGCTTTCGTCGAGGCCGGGAACACCTTTGGTGACCGCTTTAAAGGGTTCGATTTCGCTGAGATGGTCGGCTCGTTTGGGCTCGGCATCCGAAGTAGCAACAATCGTGACATGTTCTGGAACGTGATTTTGGGTTTCGGCACCACCCCCTTCGGGTCCGGCGACTTTGGTGTTGACGGATTCCGGGTACTTCTCGGTGTGAGCCGGGGCGTTTAGGCTAAAGACAAAGGGGCCGGTCACTAGTGAATCGTGTCGAACATCTCCTCGCCAAATCGTCAGGTTGCCTCTTGCTAGATGGGGCCATGGGAACGCAACTGTTCGCCGCAGGCTTGAAGCAGGGTAGGGCGCCCGAGTGGTGGAACCTCGAACAGCCCGACCTCGTCGCCGCCGTGAATCGAAGTTACGCCGAGGCTGGCAGTGATATCGTCACGACAAACACCTTCGGCGCAACACCGATCAGGCTGGCGACGGTTGGACTCGAGGGCCGGTGTGCAGAAGTGAACACCGCTGGCGTCAGGATCGCTCGGGAGGCCTGCTCCGACTCGACTCTGATCGCGGGTGACATCGGGCCGACCGGTGAGTTTCTGAAGCCGAAGGGTAGCGTGACACGCGAAGCCATGAGCGCGGCCTTCGAGGACCAAGCCCAAGCCTTGGCAGGGGCCGGAGCGGATCTACTCATCATCGAAACCATGTACGACCTACGCGAGGCCGAAGTGGCTACCGCAGCTGCTGTCGCGACAGGCTTGCCGGTTATCGTCACCATGACGTTCGAGAGAAAGGACGAGGGCTACTGCACCATCATGGGAGACCAAATCGGTGCTTCATTCCGCGCTCTCGCTAAGGCCGGCGCAACCGCTGTCGGTTTCAACTGCAACATCGCGACCGATGACATGCTCGGCATGGTGCGCGAAGCGCGAGCAGAGGTCGACCTCCCAATCGTCGCCCAACCCAACGCTGGTCAACCCGAAGTCACCCCCGACGGGCTCGTTTACGGTACTGATGCCGAGGCCTTTGCGCTCACAATCCGCGAACTCGCGGAAGCGGGGGCACGCATCGTCGGAGGGTGCTGCGGCACCACCCCCGACTTCATTCGGGCGATTCGGGCAGATATTGATTGCGGGGGCGAACCGTAACACCGACGTGGCTCCTTGCGGCAGCCGGCGGGCTGCGATAGTCATTCGCCTCCTTTCCACCTGCAACCGGAGCGACCAGTCCGTCTTCACAGTCACTCTCGAGGTCTACTGCACCACCTCGCGAACGAAACTCACGATCGCTTCGACGGTGCCAGCTGCCAGGGGGCGCCCCTCTTCCCAATAGGCGAGCATCAGAGCAGTCGGGTCTGCACCCTCGTCGATTGACCGGGCCTCCTGTCGATAGACATGACTCGCATTCTCGATAGTGACTCGACGATGAATCTGGTCGCCCTGGGGCAGCGCAGCAAAGACCAAATCACCATCGGAAACAGGTATCTGCGCATCGTGACTGGCGGAGACAATGAGCGCTGGCCCCGTGTAGCCCCGAGCCAGTTCGACTGGATCCGCAAACATCAGTCCGATCAACAGGTCCAACTCGCCACCTGTGCTCGCGATCAGCGACTGAAAAAAGATGCCGTAGTCGGGGAACACCGAAAAGTCGGGTGGGTTCGAGGCCGTGTCGGGCAAGCCCTCGAGCGCTGTACTCAGCACAGCGAGTCCCGCCTGAATCTGTTCCGCCGAGTGGCCTTCGAGTTGAGACGCGGTGTCGAGCTGGTCGAGCATCGTGGCCGCAAGTGAACGGCCCGCTCCCGATAGTGTGACGACGCCGCCAAAATCGGCCTCGCTCTGTAGTTGTGAACCGACGGTCAAGCTGTGAATCCCGCCCTCGCTGTTGCCGACAATGAAGATGCGCCCGCAAGCCGGGTTGGCACTCACATGTCGGTAGGCTGCAATGCCTTCGTCGGCGAAGTGTTGAAGCGTGACGCCCGCTATTGCAGTCTGGTTGAGTCCCGATCCTGTCTTGTCATAGCGGATCGATCCGATGCCCTCACTGCGCAGGGCCTCCGCCAGCAGCTTGGCGCTCCCGACACCACCGGGGACCATCGCCGAGTTCCAGTTTCGATCAGTCGGTCCGCTGCCGGCCATGAAGACAACGCACGGCACCGGTTCGTTGGCCTCGGGCAGCTCGAGCGTTGCGGGCAGGCTAAGCGTGCCGCCGCCGACAGTGACCTCCTGTCCCGCGACTTCTGGAAAAGCGGGAGCGTCCTGAGCAGCGATGGGGGATACAGCGCAGAGGAAAGCGCAAGGCAAGGTCAAAAGGATAGCAGTTCCGCGGAACATGTTGTGCCTCCGGGCGAAGTTCTCGTCAGTTTTAACAGCCAAAACACAATAGTGGAGCCGAGGCAGGTTGCCAATCAGCAGTGCATAACGGCCGCCGACCCAGCCGCAGGTGGGCAATCGAACGCTCGAAGGACCGAACGATGGCTGGGATTGTAAGCGACGGCGTGCGGACTAGCAGGGCCCGCCGCGGGCTACCGGGTGGTCGTCCGAGATGCACGAGGTTCGCACGCGATCAACGAAAGGCCACACATCGACCAGTGCGGAATCACACTCGACCGATGTGATTTGAAACAGGAAAAACGCGTTGTCAGGTGCGTTCTGAGCCTCTTCGTCAATCCGCCAGCGAAGTGGGTCGTCTTCGTGGACCTGGGCCGCCGCAGTCTCGTACGGCAAGACGACGGTTTCAAGCCGCGTGGCCGTGAAGGGAACGTACGCAGGAACACCGTCGCAATTCACGGGCGCCACCACACGCCCCCAGTCGTAGAGTGCGTGGAATTCTCCGACAAAGACGCTCCCCGCAGCCACGGTGCAGGCGGGTTCGAGATCGAGCTGGTCCCAAACTGCGGGGATCCCGCGCTGTCCCCAATGAGCATCCACTTCGTCACGTCGGTAAGCGACGACCGGCTCGCTTCCCCCAACTTGAACCGCAAGGTGGTGATCTACTCGCCCGTCCTCTGAATAAGGGAGCACGGCAGAGAGGGTTGATACACGGATCGGGACCGACAGGTTCGATGACAGGATGTCGAGCCAGCTGTTCGCGACGTCACCGTCCGCAAACTGGGCGAGCACGAGAACAACGCCCTCTCCAGCGCTCGCGTCGCCGAGCTCGTCGGTATGGGCCGCGAACGGATAGCCGGCCGGCACTCGATCACCCAGATCCGCCTGGGCCAACAACCGCGTGGCCGCGTCTGCTGACATCGGGGTCGTGGTGACGGCATGGGTCGGCTGGGGGCACTGAAAACAGAGTGCCGAAGAGTAGACGTAGGGCTGGTGGGTTATGCCGGCCGGGAGCGGTTGTCGCGTTACACTGAGATCGACGATGTCGTCAGAGAGCGCCGAGTCGCCGGTCCCACATCCCAGCAGAGTGATTGATATGAGCATGGCGAGAATCGATTGTGTGTTGCGCATCATCGAGTGACCGACCTCTGAAAGATATTAGAGCCAAGAAGAGTTGCCTCGGAACCAACCGTCCCTAGCCACAAACTGATTCCCCGAACCTCAAGAAAACCAATCGAGCACATCACCCATCGACCGCACGATCCGATCGGGACGTACGGACGAGCCCGCCGGCAGGCCACTCCCATTGAAATCTGACCAAATCGCAAACAGTCCCAGCCGCTGCGGGGTGGCGACCTCCCACTCCAAATTGTCGCCCACGATCCAGCTGCTTTTTGGTTCTGCTCCAAGGCGGCCGAGGATTTCACCGTAGACCCGCTCATCGGGTTTTCCGATACCGAACTCCCCCTCGACTAAAACGGTGTCGAAGAGCGGAGCCAGTTCAAACAGATTGATTTTAGCTCGTTGCGGTTCAGAGGCCCCGTTGGTGATCAGGCCCAGTCGTACCCCTTTGTTGCGAAGCCACCCCAGAAGCTCCAGGGTGCCCGGTGATAGGCGACCTCCACCTTCCTTCGTCGTGTGATAGTCATCGGCCAGTCGAATCGCGGCGGCATCGTCGTCCAGTCCGAGCCGTTCGAACACTAACTGAACGACTTCACGACGCGACTCGAGTATCCGAAGGCGCTGTACCCGATGACGTTCAGGATCGCGCCAGTAGTCGCGGGCCACGTCTATAATCTCAGCGTGAAGGCGGGCTGGCTCAACACCCAAGGCGCCAGCGTGGCGCTCGCAAACCTCCAGCCACAGTCCCTCGTATCCCTGCTCGTGAACGATCAGGGTGTTGTCCAGATCAAATAGAAAGGCGTACGGAAGTTCCACGCTTCGAAGGCTCCGTTCGGGTGTTTGCAACGTCCGGCCTACAAAATTGCAGCCCGAGCCAGAGCACAATAGGACATCGCGAGGCACTTTCCCACCTCCCGAGCGGACTGGTCTTCATCGTAGTTCTGCGACCACTTCGACGAAGTTGATCGGCTTCCGCGGTTCTTGCTAGAATCGTGGTATGACCATTTCGGAGATAGTCGAAGCGGCTGCCAAGTGGCAGCTCGTCGTCGGTGCCTTTGCGTTCGTGATCGGAATGATCTCCTACGGTGGCTACGCTCGCTCATCCCTGTCGAGCAGCAAACTCCGACCAATTCCCTGGGCACTCGGATTCATCAACTGCGCACTGGTCTTGGCCGGTTCACTGGCGGCTCTCGCAGCGGCTAATCCGCCGGTTGTCGTCGCGGCTGTCCTCTGGGTGTGGATGTTCCTGGGATGGGCCAGTATCGGCATCTTCATGGGCAAGGGTTTTCCCCGAAAGACCCTGCCTGCGCTGTATCAGACGATCTCGCCGATTCTCTTCGTTGGCCTGGCCATCGCGAGTACGCGCCTCTTCGGTTCCGATGAACCCGAGGCGGGATGGGAGGTTCTGATTGGCGAGAGCGCCCTTCTACTCGGGGCCATCTATTCGGTCGCGGTGGTCGCGACCCTGGTGAATCAGTTTCGGGTCTACCGCGTTGCGATCGACCGGGCTCAAGGAAAGGACTTGACCCAGACCTATACCATCGGGGCGATAATGCTGAGTCCGCTTCTGGTGGCCGTGGTCTGGATCTGGGCGACCGTTGTTCCCGACGTATTGTCCGACAATGGTCTGGGAACCTGGGTGGGATGGGTATGTATCGTGGTGTCGGCGGTCGACATAACCCGCCAGTCGATAAAGGTGCTGCCCGACTACAAATTCACACCACCGGCGGCTGGAACAAGAGCGAGCTAG
>CAZDBH010000294.1:0-10978 GCA_964503485.1 uncultured Bradymonadales bacterium
CCCACAACCAGACCCCGAACCGGAAGTGGTCGCGAACGTAGAGCCTGAACCGGAGCCTGAGGAGGACAACGCCGAACGCTCCAGGACCGTCGCACGGCGAGCGGAGCGAGCGCTTCGAAACACGGACTACACACTGGCCCAGCAGTTGTTTGAAGAAGCGATCGAACTGGATGATGAAAACGCCGAGGCCTACGCTGGCCTGGGCGATGTGTTCTTTCAGCGACAGGAATTTAGCAGCGCTCGACGATTTCACAGCCGAGCGTTGAGCCACTCTCGACGAAACAGCTCGTATCACTCGAAGCTCGGAATGGACTACTTTCGGCTGGGAAGCTACGAACGAGCTATCGAGTCCTGGGAAAGAACTCTGGAGCTCGACCCAAGTGATCCGAGCGCCGGTCGGTATATCGACATCGCTCGCGACCGTCTATCTCAATAGGCTATTCGGCCCCTTCTTCCTCGGAATCAGGTTCAACGACCGGCTCCTCTGGGGTCTGGGCCGGAGTTTCGAACCACTCCACAGCAGTCTCCGATGTGAGGTCGAGGGTGGCCCTAACTCCTGGGTTCACCAGCACTGACATGGCATATGGCTGATCGGTGAGATAGGTGTCGATGTATTCGACAATGTCCGCGCGGGTCACAGCCTGAAGGTTGCGGACATAGTCGAGATAGTAATCCAGCCCTGCAACAGCCCACCAAAACGAGACGGTGTGAACCCACTCGGTGGTCTGCTGTCGCGAGTAGAGCTCAGAGACCGCTAACAGTGTCTTTGCTGTCTCGAGCTGTTCATCCGTGAAGTAGAGCGGGTCTGTGAATTGTTCGATCTCACTCCGCATCAGCCCAAGAGATTCCTCGACTCTGTTCGGCAGCATGGCCGCAGTCATATAGATCGGACCCGTATTGGCTTGGGTGTAGTAGGAGACGCCCGCACCGAGGGTGACACCGCTCTCGACCAAATTCTGCTGAAAGCGATGGGCTGGTTGGCTGATGATAAAGGAAAACACATCTGCCGCGAATGTTGCCGCTGGATCGTCAGTCACGCTGGGTCCGTGCCAACCAATCATGATTGTAGCAGCTTGCACGTCTTGCTCGACAATCGCGGCACTCGACTGTTCCATCGCTGGGTGCTCGACGGTCGGGTTCGACTCGAAGGGATCGGGGCCGGACTCCCAGAGGCCGAAAACTTCTTCGGCTAGCGCAAAACCAGCCTCGGGAGTGACATCGCCAGCCAAGAATAGAGCGCTGTTGTTGGGGATGTAGTAGGTCTGCCTAAACCATTCCATTTGTTCGACGGTCGCAGTGGACACCGTTTCTCGATCACCGAGGGCGTTTTTCCGCGAGGGATAAGTCATCCAGAGGGCTTGATCAACGGCTTCGCGCATCCAGTAGTAGGGTGAGGCCTCGTTGCGGTCGAATTCGCCGAGTACGACAACGCGCTCCCTGACGAGTTCGTCGTCGCGAAAGAGCGGGGTGCGAATGGCGTTGCTCATGAAGACCATACCCTCGCAGAGCCTATCGCTACCGAGAGTGAAGAAGTAGTTCACTCGCTCGGAGCTGGTCGTACCGTTCCAGAGCATGCCCAGCTCCCTCTGGCGGGCCATATATGCTTCCTGATCGGGTATCGCCTCGTTTCCTTTGAAGAACATGTGTTCGTAAAGGTGAGAGAGTCCGTTGAGGTCCTCGGGTTCCACGAATGCGCCAGCGTGGACCGCAATCTCGATTGCGACCACTGGGAGCGAGTGGTCTTCGATCACGACTACCTCGAGGCCGTTCGCCAAGGTCGTGCTGTGTATATTGTTGATTTCACTCGAAAATACGGCGTCTTGTGCGGCACCGAGAGAGGGCGTCAGCAGAATTATCGAAAGCGCTAGGGTCAGACAGGATGACCGCATGGTTCATTACTCCGTTAGTTGATCAAACGAGGCAAAAGGCCGAGCAGAAACAGTGCGCCGCATGCAAAGACGCCTCTGAGCACGAACCCGTACTTTTGCAGTAGGTCAATCCTGATTAGGATCGGCCTCGCCTCTTCGTCTTGGGTTCGGATCATCAAACTGGCCGGTTTGTAGTCTCTCGGCAGAATGAGAAATGATCCGAAGCAAAGACCCACGCTGAGTATCATGAGAGGGTCAGTAAGGCCCAGTCCCTTGGTGACGGAGACCGCGCCGATGAGAACAAAAGCAGAGAACGAGAGCATCGCAATCAAGGTCCGCTTTTGGAGAAGGCTCGAGTGCCTTTCGAGAAGTTGAAGTTCAGTCATTTTGACTCCGTCTTGAGACCTTTTGTTCGAGAACCGCGGCGACAGCTTCAGTGACGCCGTCAGAGGTTCCACGGATCTGGATGATCGATGCGCCGTCCACCAGGACACGTTCTGATAGGCTGGCTGCGCGCTCCTGGGCCAGAACGCGATGCGGCTCTGCGAAATTCTCGTTTTGATACGTGATTCGTGCCACGACCACGGTGTCAGTTTCAAGCCGAAAGTGGGCGATCTGACCCGTGGCACCGGGTGGAATCGGCAGGTGGTTTGCGTAGTCACCTGAGTCGTCGGGTTGAAAGCCTGCCTCGGCCATAACCACGAAGATGTCGATTGGGCCCTGGTTCGTGGTCGAGTTGGTCAACGCAAGGGTCTCCAGAAAGAGCCGGCCAGCTTCTCTTACGGCCTCTCCGGTGGCCTCGCGCTCTTGTGCGGCCTGTTGGTTGGCCTCGTGTGCTGCAAGCGCTTCGGGCGGGTTGTCAGGGGTGGGCACTCGACCGCTTTCAGAGCAAGCAAACGCCACCATGGAGAGCAACAGCGCGAGTACGATCTCCCGAGTTGGCCGTTGTGTTGTGGATTCTGTCGATCTCAATGAAACCCTTTCTTGCTCGAAACTCGATTGCAGAACGGTTGTGGGTTGACCTTCATTTCGCCATTACCATACCTTCCGGCCAACTGCTACGGCAGACATACAACTGGAACGCAGGAGTTGCACCATGAGACATGCGCTGATCGCCGAAGCCTTGAGAACACCGGTGGGCAAATTCCGTGGAGGCCTCGCTTCGGTGCGACCTGATGATATGTCAGCGCTTGTGCTCAAAGCGCTGGCGAATCGCTCGGGAATCGATCCAGGAGACCTCGATGAGGTCTTCTGGGGTTGTGCCAACCAAGCCGGTGAGGACAATCGGAACGTGGGACGGATGGCGGTGGTGCTGGCGGGCTTCCCGTACTCGGTACCGGCCGTGACACTGAATAGGCTGTGTGCCTCGGGTCTCGAGGCGGTCGTGCAGGCAGCCAGGGCGATCGCGGTGGGGGACGCTGATCTGTCGATCGCTGGTGGGGTCGAAAGCATGACGCGGGCTCCGATTTCCACCCCAAAAGCGGGCGTCGCTTTTCCCGTTGGAAACATCACCGGTTATGACACCACACTGGGGTGGCGGTTCCCGAATCCGAAGATGGCAGAGCGTTTTCCACTCGAGGCGATGGGCTGCACTGCTGAGAACCTCGTCGAAAAGTTCGAGATCAGCCGAAGAGATCAGGACGAGTATGCCTTGCGGAGCCATCAAAAAGCTGCCGCAGCGCAGGATGCTGGCCGATTCGAGCGCGAAATCGTTCCAGTCGTCGTTCCCCAACGGAAAGGCGAGCCGGTAACAGTCTCAGCCGATGAAGGACCTCGTCGCGACACCAGCCTCGACCGGCTTGCTCGACTGCGGCCGGCGTTCAAAAAGGGTGGATCCGTAACGGCTGGAAACTCATCCACACTCAACGACGGGTCGGCGGGCCTTCTCTTAGCCTCCGAAGATGCCTGCGCCCAGCGCGGGCTGAAGCCGCTCGCGCGAGTCGTTTCGACGGCTTCCGCGGGCGTCGATCCTGAGATTATGGGGATTGGCCCAGTTCCGGCCACCCGCAAAGCTCTCGAAAGAGCAGGACTTTCAATCGAAGACCTGGGCCTGATCGAGCTGAACGAGGCCTTTGCCTCCCAGTCGCTCGCCGTAATCCGAGAACTCGGGCTAGACGAATCCAAAGTGAACGTGAACGGCGGCGCAATCGCCTTGGGCCACCCGCTCGGCTGTTCGGGAGCTCGGATACTCACGACACTGGTCCACGAGATGAGTCGTCAGGGCGTCCGGTACGGATTGGCCACCTTGTGTGTCGGGGTTGGTCAAGGCGTATCAGTGGTTGTGGAGAACCTACAGCTGTAGGTGGCAAACTGGCTCCGACCTCTTGACTCTTCAGTTCTGCTCCACAACAATTCCGAAACCTGCGAACAGAGGGTTCGGGCGAACCCGGGGGGCAACAGTGTCGAAGGCTGCGGACGCCTGCAACCAAACATCTATTCAGCTCTGTACTGTGACCAGGCAGACTCGTCCGGTTGGGGAAACTGCGTTGGAACGCCACACAGTGGAGCCAGTTAATGACTTTCGACGCTGCCGCATGCACTCAGCTTCTGGGAGGACCGGTTGCGCTACCTGAGCATTCGACTCAAGTTGTTCCTCTTGCTCGGATTTGCGGCGTCGATCTTGTTGGTTGGGGGCATTGCTGGAATTGGTGAGTCGAGGAAGATCCAGGAAGATTGGGACCGTTTCGAGAGCGTCGTCGAAGGAAAGCGCTCTCATCTGCTGCAGATTCGGGCTGGGCTGGGCTACGGCGGACTGATCCACGTCTACAAGAACTATGTGATTCGGGGCCTTCAGGGCAGGTCCGACTATTACGACACCTTCGGGCTGCTGGAAGCCGATCTGTTGGCGGAGATCGAAGCCTATCGGGCACTCGGAGTCACCGAAACCGAGGAGGCCAGTTTGGTTCAACTCGGTCGGTTGATTTCAGAGTATCGGGCTGGGATCGACGATGTTAGGTCGAATATCAATCGAGCAGAGAGGTCGGTGTTTGGGGAAGACCCAGTCTCCGTCTCGTCTATCGACGCGATCGTCGCCATCGACGATGCCCCGTATCTGCAGGCGCTGCAGTCCCTCTCGTCGGAGCTGGACCAAGCCACAAGCAGACAGGCGGAACGAGTTGATCAGGTGATCGATGAGACTACCAGGGCGATCGAGGTCGCTGTGCCAGTGGGCGTGATTCTGCTGTTGTTCGGGGGCCTTTTCCTGGCGCGTAACATCACTCGGCCAGTGAATGAATTGGTGGTGCAAAGCCAACGGCTCGCTGCCGGAGATCTGCAGGTACAGGCCAGCGCCTCAGGAAACGACGAACTAGCCGTTCTGGCGCGGAGCTTCAATCAGATGACCGAGCAGTTGCGCCTCTCGATCGCCAATACCGAGGCGCAACAAGCTCGACTGAAGGCCATTCTCAATTCAACAGTCGATGGACTCATCACAATCAACAGCCAAGGTATTATCCAAGCGTTCAACGGAAGTGCGGAGCGTATCTTCGGATTCGCGGCGGACGAGGTGATGGGTAAGAACGTGTCGTTGGTCATGCCTTCGCCGCACAAGGAAGAGCACGACCGTTATCTGGCTCGATACATGAGGGGGGAAAGGGGCCGGCTCGGTCACCAAGAACGAGAATTCGACGGCCAACGCAAGGATGGAAGCCTCGTTCCGCTGGCCGTGCGCGTCAGTGAGATGAAGCACGCAGGAGAGCGCCTGTTTATTGGAACAGTTCAGGACATTACCGAACGGCAGCGTCTGGCGGCTGAACGCGAAGCGCTGATTCAAGCGATCACCGAAACCGCCAGGAGTCTGGGGAGGGCGAGTTCTCAGATACTGACGACGACAATGCAACAGGCGTCGGGAGCCAGAGAGCAGGCACAGGCCGTATCAGAGACGGTCGTCACGCTAGAAGAGGTATCCCAGACGGCTACTCAGGCAGCTGAACACGCCCAAACGGTCGCAGTATCGTCCGTAAACGCTGCGCAGGTCGGAAAATCTGGCAGAGAATTCGTCGAGGAAACCGTCGTCAACATGGGGCGAGTGCAGGAAAGGGTCAGTTCGGTCACGGACGGGATTATGGCGCTGGCCGAGCAGGCTAAGACGATTGGCAAAATCATACATACAGTGGGTGACATCGCGGAGCGAACGAACCTGCTCGCGCTCAACGCCACGATTGAAGCCTCGCGAGCCGGCGAGCACGGTGCTGGGTTCCGGGTGGTAGCGAGGGAAGTCAAAGCGCTTGCGGGACAGTCGAAAAAGTCCACCTCGCAGGTTCGCAAGATTCTCCACGAGATTCAGCGTGCCACCGACACCGCCGTGGCTGCCACCAAGGACTGCACAACGACGGTGGACAGCTCGATCGGCGTCGTCGAAAAAGCGAACGCCACCATTCAGTCGTTGAGCGGCACCATCGCCAATTCGGCTAGGACGAGCAGCCAGATTGCCGGCTCCGCGAATCAGCAGGCCGCGGGCATGAACCAAATCTACCACGCCATCAAGGACATCGAGCGAGCGGCCTCAGATAGCCTACGCGCCAGCGAAGAGACTGAGCGGGCCGCCGAAGACCTCAACACCCTAGGGCATCGACTCACAGAGTTGCTTGCTGAGTATGCGGCCTAGTGATGGAAGGTTGGCGCACAGCGTTTGCATGGTCTTCCGAAGCCCGAGTCGTTCTTCGTCCATTTCGATCCTACTCTCGCATCGCGGCCCAGGGAGGAACGGAGCAAAGGCTGATTGTGTTCGCCCGCCGCCCTGCCCTGCTGTTATTAATGTTGGGCGCATTCGTTTCGTTCACCAGTGCGGGGCGGCTCGTCACGTATAGTCTGCTCAACACCGCAGCCTTCTGGCTCTTCGTTCCTGGACTCCAGGTCGTTGCGATCATTGTGGTTTCCAGGGCACTTCGAGCGAACTGTGGCACGTCTGTGGCGATTGATCGGTTCTTCGTCAGCCAAGGCCCCTGGTACATCTTTTTTCTTACGATTTCAGGTCTTTGCCTGTTCAGTCCCGATGTCTATGGGTCGTTCTCGTTCCTGATGGGCAACGGCATATTGCCAATTGGTCTGCTTGCGACGGCCTTCTGGTCGAACATCCTGAGCGTGGCGTGCTTCCGAGCGGGGTTTGGCTTCAGCTGGAAGCGTACGGCGGCTGCTTTCGCCCTCTATCATCTGTTGTATTCCGGCGTGGTGATTAGCTACTACTTCGCGATGGACCAACTTCAGCCTTTGCTCGGACTGGGTACCTCATGAACCGCTTCTTCGCGATCGCAGTCGGGCTGGTAGTCATCGGAGTCGTGGGCGGGTCGCTCCTCGACGATCGAGAAGTGGAGCCGCCGGTAGAGACGGGCCAGTACACCATTCTCGAGGTGGAGTTCCACGCCCATACACGGTTCAGTGATGGCTTCCTTTCGCCCATCGACCTGGTGATGCAGGCACAACGACGGGGTCTCGACGGAATCGCTGTAACGGAACACAACCTGGTGTTTCCCGGAAAGCTAGCCCGCTGGTACTCCGACCAAGTGAATGGGCCTGTGGTTCTGGTGAGTCAGGAGATCACTTCGAGCGATTTTCACCTCCACGGGGTGGGCATCGAAGAGGTCGTTGATTGGGATCAGCCAGCGAGAGATGTTATCGCCGATGTGCATGCCCAGGGCGGAATCGCTATTGCGGCCCACCCGGTTCGGCGAGCGTGGGAGGCGTTCCTACCGGTGCGCGACGTCCTCGACGCGGCGGAAGTGATGCATCCGCTGGCGTTCTTCAGTGCAACGAGTGGAGAGTGGCGTTGGGAGATTATTCGAGACTTCTACCTCGACGCCCATTCAGATGGGTTCGAGATCGCGCCGATTGCCGCTTCGGACTACCACTTTTCTAGCGCCTTGGGTCTCTGCCGCACCCTGGTCTTCGTCGAGTCGGTGAGTGCTGATGGTGTTCTGGACGCGATCCGAGCCGGCCGAACGGTCGTGTTCGATAATCGCGGCGGTTCCTACGGCCCAGAGGAATTGATCGCAACACTCGACGAGTTGGACTACGCCTTCGATGAACAAGATTACGGATACCGTGGTAGCGGGCTCGCCGACCGGGTGACTCGTGCTGCCGGGTGGTTCGGGCTACTGGGTCTCTTCCTCTTCAGGCCTCGAAGCAGAGACAGCTAGAACTGCAACTGAGGCTAGCCTGTTCATACTGAAACGGTCGGCGCTCTAGTCGACGATAACCATATCGTCGCAGTGCACTACAGAGTTGAAGTTCTTGAATCCGAGAATCGAGGCGATATCGGCGCTCTGGCGGCCCGCTATTCGAGCGATGTCTGCCGATGCGTAGGAGCTGAGACCTCGAGCGATCACTCTGTCAGCGTGTGTGATTTCGATTGCAGCTCCCTCACCAAACTTGCCGTCTACGCGGATGATACCGCTCGGCAGCAGGCTTTTTCCGCCGGACTGGAGCGCTCGGGCTGCGCCGTCGTCGACCACGATTGTGCCCGCGCTGTTTACTCCGTGAAGTAACCAGAGACGACGAGCACTGATCCCGCTATCAGCGGGTACAAAAAGAGTACCGACTTGCTCACCCGATAAGACGCGGCTCAGATGTCCTATGGTTCGTCCAGCCGCAACCACCGTGGGCACGCCGGCGCGGGCGGCCATTCGAGCGGCTTCGATCTTGGTTGCCATTCCACCTCGACCGGGACCCGTGGGGCTCTTCCAAACCAACCCATCGAGAGCTGGGTCGTCGGCCTTCACCTCGTCGAGCAATGTCGCGTTTGGATCGGTCGCTGGGTTGGATGAGTAGAGGCCCTCCACATCCGAGAGGACGACCAGCAAGTCCGCTTCGAAGAGCAACGCAACCAGTGCTGCAAGGCGGTCGTTGTCACCCAACCGAATCTCATCGTTGGCGACCGTGTCGTTCTCGTTGACGATTGGAATCGCCCCCATCTCCTCGGTGAGCATCTTCAGAGTGTGACGTGCGTTGATGAAACGACGGCGATCGTCGATGTCCGCTTGGGTCAGGAGGATCTGGCCGACGAGATGGTTGTGAAACGCAAACTCGTGTTCATACAGCTGCATCAGAGCGCTCTGACCCAGGGCGGCCAGTGCCTGCAGTCGTGCCAGGCTCGCCTCGTTCTTGGACTTCGCGAGCTTCCCTCTACCGAGAGCGACGGCTCCAGAACTAACAACCACCAGTTTTCTATCGGTCGCGTGGGCGGCGATTTCCTGAACCAGGGGTGCAAAGATACCGCGGTCGATAGTCCCCGGCCCGTTGCCGACCAAGACCCGACTGCCTACTTTGATGACGACCCGCTTCGCCTCGGCGCACAGATTTCGAGAGACAGGCATATGCTCACTCCGCGACAGAAGTTGCGAGCTGCAGGTTTTCTTCGAGTGCCGCCTGGAAGGCCAGGATGTTTCTGGCGTTCTGCCCAAAATCGCTGCGACCAACACGGGACTTCGACCTGACATTGACCAGACTCCCCTCGCCGTGGGCAGAGACGGTGACGGTGATGTCATCTTTGAAACGGAACACTCGGGTGGTTCGAATGGCAGTAATGACCCCGCTCTCTGGATCGGCTTCGCTCAGGCTCCACATAGAGAGTCCATCAATCGTCTCGACCGCTCGTTCAAAAACGAGGTCGGGACTGAAGCGCAGAGTCTGAACTTGAACATCGGGGTATTCGGGCGTCTTGCCGGTCTCGACGTCATTTATCACAGGCCAACTCACCATCGCTCCGAGGAAGCCGACGAATAAGACGCCGATGAAGGCTGCAGCGAGCTTGGCTCTTCGTCGAGGTTTCCTGTTTTTCGAACCGCCACCCATCTCGATACTCGTTCCTTCTGGACCGAATCGGCCTCATAAGGCGCTCACGATCCGGCCCGTTCGTCCACTGTGACGCTGCAAGCCTAGCAGACCGGCGCCGTCAACGGCAGATTTCGCCTTGACGGCCTGCGCGCCTTTTCTATAGACGTGTCTGACTCGCTACGCCAGCAATTCGCGCTGGCGGGTAATTAAAGAGCCTGGCAAATCCGTATTTCTCAACCGCCTGGCTGACGGAGTTCGAGTGACAAAAGGTAATGACAACCAGGCCGCCACTGCGACCAGGAGAGTCCATCTCGTGAGTCTCGGCTGTCCGAAGGCGCGGGTCGACTCCGAGCTGATGGCTGGTCTGCTGAAAGACGGCAAAGCGGAACTGACCGACAGCGCCGATGAGGCTGACACAATCATCGTGAACACTTGCGCGTTCCTCGAGAGCGCAACGCAGGAGTCGATCGACACCGTGTTGGAGCTCGCAGAACTCAAGAAAAAGGGGAGTTGTAAACAGCTGGTCGTGACTGGCTGTCTGGTCCAACGCTATGGGTCCGAGCTGCCCGGAGCATTGCCCGAAGTCGACACCTTTTTGGGCACGAACGAACTGACGCGCATTACCGAAGCCGTTGTAAGTGGTCTACCCGAGCGGACCTATATGTCTGAAGGGAGTCATCTGTATGAGGCAGGAGACCCGCGTCTCCCGATAACACTCGGGGGCAGCACCTACCTGAAGATCGCCGAGGGGTGCAACCGAACCTGCAGCTTCTGCATCATTCCTGACATTCGTGGAAAGCAGGTATCGCGCGACGTCCCCGATCTACTGCGCGAGACCGAACAGCTGGTTGCGCTCGGTATCAAGGAGGTCGTGCTGATCGCACAGGACCTGACCAGCTACGGTATCGATCTGGGGATTCGTCGCGGGTTGGAACGTCTCCTCGCCGGGATGAGCGAAATCGATGGTCTTCCTTGGATTCGGCTCCAATACTGCTACCCATGGAACTTCACGGATGACTTGGTCGACTTGATTCGCAGGAGCGATCAGATCGTCCCTTACGTCGATATGCCGCTGCAGCACATCAGCGATCGCATTCTCAAGAGCATGAGACGCAATGTCCGACGAGACGAGCAGCGGAGGCTTCTCGAGAAGCTCCGCTCGATCGACGGAATGGTCCTTCGGACCACGCTGATCGCGGGCTATCCCGGGGAAACCGACGCTGAGTTCCAGGAACTCTATGACTGGGTCGAAGAAATCGCCTTCGATCACATGGGTGTCTTCTCATACAGCCAAGAGGACGGGACGTTGGCGGCCGCGATGCCTGACCAGGTCCCCGATG
>CAZDBH010000295.1:0-10954 GCA_964503485.1 uncultured Bradymonadales bacterium
GGACGAGATTATTGGAACCCCAACTGAGGTCGAGCTGGTCGTTCCCGAGGCAAACCCGGTGGACCTCTCGATCCCAGAGGCTTCTGCGACGGTGGCTGATGGAGAAGAAGAGGGCGACGGTGAAGAAGTCGAGCCCACACCCAGGAGACGCGATCGAGATGACGAAGAAGAGGAAGAAGAAGAGGGGATATCTATCTACTAATCTACTCTTCCTCGGTAGCGAAATAGTCCTCACTCAGCGCCGTATCGGCGCCCGACTGCGAAAACAAGCCCCGAAAACACACTGTTTGGTCTGACCCAATCGCGTCGCTGGTCAGCGGCGAGCAGTCGCCTGAGAGTAGATGACTCAGTCCATACCAGGCCAATCGTTCGATTGTGACGCCGCCCGCATTCGCAAGGAAGTAGTCGTAGAACTGCTGTGGCGTACTGGAACCAGTGCTGCTGACCGGCCAGCCCACTTGAAAGAAGACGATCGGCGTTCTTCCGCTAGCTGGGAAAGCCTCTCGAAGGGCCCCGAAGTAGCGAGTTGGTACTTCGCTCGGCGTGCCTTCGTGCATCGCTGGGTCCGGAATCATCGCAAGACCGACCAGGTCCGATGAGCCGGTTCGTGCCCCTGAGCCGTCGTAGCGATTCACGAGCGGGTCGATTACCGCTCTGTATGCCCGATTGAAAGTGTCGACGCTGTTGACCGATTCTTCGCCCTGGACGAATCCGGCAACCTGAGACTCCATGAAGTAGGCCCAGTTAAAGCCGACTCCCAAGCGTACCGAGTCATTTGCCGCTTTCACCGCGTCGTACATCGTCCAATAGAAGGTGATGAATTCGTCCCAATCGTCGGGGTTCTGCGCGTAGTAGCGGTTCATCTCCATGCCGATGATCATCACATCCGGACTGTAGAATTGAGCTGTTTCGACAAGACGCTCTTCGACAGCAGCCCAGTAGTCATCGCGGTCCTCGTGGCCGAAGTAGAGGTAGGTGTCTCGGTTCTCGGGCTCGTCTCGGCTTCCACCAATCCAATCGACTAGCCACTCTCGGTCGAGCCGTTGCAGATCGACGACCAGGTAGGTCTCGTCGAACAGGGCGAGTTCGGTTGAGAACTCCTCATAGATATCGTCTACGCGATCGGGAAGCTCCGCGCGGCCCTCGGCTTCAGTTGCCTGGACGTATTCGCTCCATATCTGCTCATAGATGAACACCGCGCTCACGTCGTCGGCGTGAGTCGCGTATTTTGCTCGGTTCGCCGTGTAGGACCGATTGAGCTCCATTGGCAGACCAAGCTGATCCGAACCCAGGGTAATGGCACCCGGATTCGACGGAAAAGTAGGCTCGGGCGGTACTGGATCATCACCACATCCCGCTAAGAAGAGGGTCCCTGAGACCGCAAGAAGCACTGCAAGTTGAATTCGAATCACCGGTTTCACTCCCCAAAAAAGGAAAATCGGCCGCAACATACCAAAAGGGCAGCCTGTGAGGAATGGAATCGTAGCGGTGAGATGCGAGTTTACATAATATACGTTATCGGACGTTTGGTTTGGGAGGCGGAAAGAGGTGAACGGTGTGCTGAGCGGCTGTTGTGTGTCGGGTCTGTGAACTGGGAGTGTCGATTAGAGGCTGGGACGGCCGATTACTTGTCTTTTTTTCCGAAGATCCGCTTGAGAAAACCACCGGCTTTCTTCTTTCGCATACCGAAAAGGCGGAGTTCCCTGGCTGCAATCAGGTTTCTCGGATTGATGGCGAGCGCTTCACGGAAGTACTCCATGGCTCGTTCGGAATCTTCTTCGGACTTCGCGATCATCGCGAGGTATACGCAGGCATTGTCGTTGCGGGTGTTCTCTTTGAGGTAATTCGCGATGTGTTCGACGATTAACCCTGTGAGCGCGCGATTCTTTGCTCGTCCCCGCGAGTCCCTTTCGAGGGTCCAGTACTTGCAGAAAGCGGCTGTAGCCGCGTACTCGGGCTCCACGGGATTCAGTTCGGCGGCGCGATCGAGTTTTTGAAGGGCCGTCTCGTACAGTCCGCGGTCCAGTAGACTGCGTCCAGACCGAAACAGACTCTCAGCTTCCATGATCGTGCCGAGATCACTGGGAATACCCGCCGCTGCCAAGTCGAGCGTTGCGTCGTACTCCTGACGCTTCTCGGGATTGGTGAGCGTTGCGTGGGCCCTCGAGATGATTCCGAGAAGCTCAGTCATTTTCGCCATGACTTCTCTCGGCAATCCGAGATTGGCATAGCGATCGGCGTGATACTTCTTCGCAAGCTCTCGAAACCGCTGGCGGACCTCATTGGATCCGGCGGTTCGTGGCAAGCTGAGCGCGTCGTAGTAGTTGGCGTTATCCAGACGACTGAATTCGCGTTCTACGTCGGCCGCAATTTGTTTTGCCTCAGAATTCATGTGGACCCAAGGTAACCCAAAAGCTCCCTCCGCGGAAGTTTCGGTGAACACCGTCGAGCTTTTCAGGACGTTGTGGTCAGGTTTCAAAAAAAAAGGCAGCCAAAAGGCTGCCTTGAGTGGCTACGCAGGGACTTGAACCCCGGACCTAGCGGATATGAGCCGCTCGCTCTAACCAGGCTGAGCTACGTAGCCAGTGCGCTCGCATGGAGCGGAGACCTGCTCTACGAAATCGCGTTCCGGTTGTCAAGTCGAGATATCGGTGGCGGTGGTCACTTCTGACGTTTGACGGATTCCTCTGTCTAGCTTCGGCTTGAACCAAATCAGTAACAGAGGCAGTACAATGAGATCACCCAAAAGTGCCATTGCGAGGGTGAACGCTCCTAGAATGCCCATTTCGTGGACGGCGACGAAGTCACTCGCGATCAGAACGAGAAATCCGGTTACGAGCAGCAGTGTCGTGAGCAGAATCGCGCGCCCGGTCCCTTGCATGGTTCTTCCCAGCGCCTCTTCGAAGACCTTGGTTCTGCCCTGCTCTTCTCGAAGCCGAGCCAGGAAGTGAATCGTGTCGTCGACTGCAATACCCAGGGACACGCAGAAGATGATCACAGTACTGATTCGGAGAGGAATGCCGACGTATCCGATGAACCCGAGCGTGCACAACAGCGGAAGTGTGTTTGGGATCATGCTCATGAGACCGACCCTCAGGCTTCGGAATAGCAGCGTCATCAGCGCGAGAATGACCACAAATGCGAGAAGGATACTGGTCATGAGATCGTTGACGATATTGCCGATGGCCGCCTGCGCAAGAGTGGATGAGCCCGTGATCGAGAAACTGTACTCGTCGTCCAAGCCACGCTCTTCGAACACTTCTTGGACGTAGTCTCGGAGCCTACTGCGGAGTGGATTCCAGCCCTGAGTGCCGACGTCGCGCGAGAGCATCGTGATATGAGCGACGCGGTAGTCCAGACTGATCAGGCGGCGTCTTGTTTCGCTCGGGAGTTGATCTAAAAGCCCGACGACGCCTGCCAATGTATCTGGAATCGTGCGGCTTTCTTCAGTGCCCACCCATGTTGCATGGGCGTCCTCGACGAGGTCTGCGACACTGATCGTGTGACTGACGGGTGCAAGGTCGGTATATGGGTCGATTTGCGCTTCGACCCACAACTGAATCTCGCGCATCGCATTCAGAATCTCAGGCTGGGCGAGCCCGTTGCGGTCTTCCGATCGGATGACGATGGCGTTGGAAAGGACGCCGAACAGTTTGTCCTCGATTAGCTCGTTGCCCCGTTGGCCGTCGGAACCATCTCGTAGTTCGCCCATCATTCGACTGTTCTGGTGTACGAGTAGCGCTCCGCTGCAGATACCAACAATAACGATCAGGGTAGCAACACCTGAACGGCGCGGATGCTTGAGTAGCACAGCGAGCAGCCCGGCCAGAAGCCGGTCTATCGCGTTGTTTTTTCGCGGTCTGGCTGTTCGCTGGGGCCACGGGAAGAGATAGATCGTGATCGGGACAAGAAGCACGGTGAGGAAGAAGGAGAAGCCGATGCCGATGGCCGCAAAGGTACCGAAGTCCTGGACGATGGGCAGTGTCGCCGTTAGCAGACTGGCAAAACCGACGGCTGAGGTGACGCTGGTCAGCAGGCAGGCTGGCGCCATATGTCGAAGGGTGACGCGCACCGATTCAATGTGGGGACGCGACGCCAACTCCTCGCGGTAGCGACTGATGATATGGATCGAATCCGCGATCCCGATGACCAGGATCAACGTCGGAATCACCGAGTTGATCATGTTCAAGTACTCGCCCACAGCCATCATGAAGCCGGCTGTCCACGCGATCGCGAGGCCTACGACGGCGCCCGGAATGATGACGCCACGAACGTTGCGAAACACGACCCACAGCAGAAAGGCGACAACAACCCCCGCAACCGGCATCGACGTCTTCTGGTCGTGCCGGACCGTGCTCACGTATTCCTCGTGAACGAAGGGAACCCCGGCCAGCTCGAATCGTGATTCGACTCCCTCGGCGGTCAACCGGGTCCGACTTCGTTCGATTACTTGATGGACCGTAGCGACACTGTTGCAGGCCTCAGCTGAGCGCGCCTGGCAGTCGGGGTCAAGGCAGTCGATGAGACCGTCCGAGTCGTCGTCCGCAGCGTTGAAGCACTGGCTTTCACCACCTTGCGGAGCGGGCTGGCAAACCCTCAGCTCCTGGCAGTCCGGGTCGTCGCAGTCAGTGATGCCGTCTCCGTCGTTGTCGACAGAGTCCGTACAGCGTGCCCCGCCCTCTTCTTCGCCAGCTACACCACAGAGATCCACACGCCGGTTTCGGTAGCAGTCCATGTCTTGGCAGTCGGTGAAACCGGCTCCGCTGTTGTCTCTCCCGTCGTTGCAGGCTTCGTTTGTGCGTTCAGTTCCGAGCTTGAGTAGCACGGCGACGGTGGTTGAGTCGTCGGATACCAGTAGGCCGCCAACGTGCCTTTCCTCGAGTACGGCTGCCCTGATTGTCTCGATGGATGTCTCACTCACGTCACCGATGAGCGGTACCTGCCGAATCGCTCCCGAATCGTCCAGGATTAGGTGCTCGGCGTTCGTAATGCTGAGCACCTCGGTGGCACCCGGAGCGAGTTCGAGTTCTTCGGTGATTCTGCTGAGCTCCTCGAGAACCGGTTTGGTGAATACGTCCTCCACTTCGAGGACGAGCGCGATTTGGTTGATGTCAGATCCAAAGCGCTCCACGTACTCTTGGAGGTCGGTGTATTCGGTCCCTTCGCCGATGAACAATGTCGTGAAGCTAAAGTCGAACCGAACCGGGAACATGAAGGAGACTGCGAGTATCGATATGACAGCCACTAAGGCGAGAATCATCCACCGAAAACGGAGGATAATGTCCGACAGGGATTTCACTCGGCTCAGTTCCCGCGATGGTGTCTAAAGATTGCCTCGGACGCCAGATAGGCACCTTTGATATACCACCGCTCGGTGTTGTACACCACGCCCGCCACCGCAAAGGTCGGCTCTTCGATGGGTGCGAACCCAGAAAACCAGCTGTAAATCAGGAGAGGATCGGGTGTCGGTTCATCTTGTGACCGGTTCGACATCGTGCCTGTTTTTCCGGCAACCCTGAGGTCACCGGGCCAGCCACTGCGTTCGGCAAAGTAGGTCCTGGCAGTTCCGCTCTGCGTGGTCTCTGACATGACATCGGTCAGTCGGCTCGCGACCTCAGCCGACAGAGATTCCCGCCAAACTACGGGTTCGTTCTGGAAGAGCACCGTTCCTGAGGCGTCAAGAACCTGATCGACGATGGTCGGCACCATCATCCTGCCATCGTTGGCTACGGACGCGCTGATCAGGGCGCCGTGAAGCGGTGAGATATGGCTGTGTCGAAAGCCTGCCCCCAATCTTGCTCGCCCGAGCCGGTCATCCGGTACTTCGGCGTCGCTCGGTGGAACGGTGATTTCGAAGGGAATCGGCCGATTGAATCCGAAGCGAGTCAGCCACTGAACGAGGTCCTCCCGCGAGATTCTGCGGTCGATTTGACGGGCGAAATACAGATTCGCCGACTGAGCCATCGCCTCGGTCATATTCACGCACCGCGTATCCGCTTCGCGGTTGCCATCCAGATCCTCCAACTCGAACTCGGCGTGCCCGGGTGGGATGCAGTAGTCCCGAGCCGGATCGAGGCTACCCTCGGCCAGCAAAGCCGCACCCGAGACGACCTTGAACAGGCTGGCAGCGTAAGGAAGGGAGCTGACCAACGGATCGGGAACCGGTGACAGATCGGAGGTGTCGCCAACCCACACCAGGACGCGGCCCGTGGCTGGCTCGATTCCTACGACGGCTTCGGCTGGCTCGTCGTAACGATGCACCACCGTGGTCAGGTGTTCCTGTAGCGCCGGATCGAGAGTTAGAACGATTCGGCGGCCATCGAGTTCCTGCTGAACCAGCTTGCCGAGTTCTTCATCTAGCGAGATGCGTTCCCAATCCAGCTCCCACTCTGGCCCGAGGAACTCGAGCGCCGCCGGAACGAGCGGGACCTCTTCAGGTTCAGGGGGTTCCTCACTCGGTAAGTCTGGATCGGGCTCAGAGCCATCTGGGACCTCCGCTACAGCATCGAAGCCGTCAGGAATCGAGGTGTCGGGTGTGGTTCCCGCAACATCATCCGATTCGCTAGGGATCTCGGAATCGCAGGTAGTCGCCACGATGACTCCACCCAGGATCACGACGAAGGCCCCTGCGATCAGGGCGCCAAGTGCTTTTGTAGAGTTAGCTTCCATGCATATCTCCCTCGAGACGAATCTTACCCATCTTGTCAGGTTGGTCGAGGATCGTGTGAGGTTAGCCCCGATCCCTCAGAAATTGCTTCGCAGCGTCCACAAGAGCTTTTTCGGGGTTCTCTATGCACCATGCTTTTGGGCGCTGTCCAGTGACGAGCTGCACAAATTCGACATCCGGCCAGGCGCGTTCGACCAACGGATCGACTTCCCCAGCAAAGACGACCATCGCGGTGCCGTATCGTCGACAGAGCTTCCTCACCTCGCACACGACTTTGCCATCGAGGGTCGTCCCGTCAACTGCCCCCTCCGCGGTCCATACCATGTCTGCGTCCGCGATTTTTTTGTCCAAGCCGACGATTTTACAGACTTGGCTGATTCCAGAACGGATCTTAGCGTCCATGAGCGCGGCAATTCCGAAAAATATCCCGCCACCAGCACCCGAGCCAGCCTGAGTCGGGATCGATCCTGGAATGTCCCAATCGGATCGCGACAAGAGCTCGGCAAGTCCGGCAGTTTCCTTGGAAACAAACTGATCATCCGCCCCCTTCTGGGGTCCGAACCGAGTGATCGCCCCCTTCCCGCCTTCGGAAAGGAGTGGGGTCGTTACATCAGCCCAGCACTCGACTCCACAGCCGGACTGTCGCAAGGGGAGCGACAGGCCTTCGCAGCGGGCTGCCTCCGATGGGAGGTGGACGATTTGGCTTCGGCCAGAGCGCAGGAAACGAGCTCCCAGACCGTACGCAACTGAAAGGCCCGCGTCGACAGTCGCAGTTCCCCCCAATCCGAGGACGATTTGCCTGGAGCCCGCCGAACGCATGATGTGCATGTATGTGGCAATGCCTACCGCGGTTCGGTCGGCCGGCGACGGGCGCTCGGTCAAACCCAATCCAACGACTTCAGAAGCTTCGCCGTACCCCGTGCGAGTTTCTGGGTCGAAGAGCCACCTGGCCAGTCGAGGTTGTTGCCCCCGATCGACGTGAGGAACGAGCGCTACTCGTTCGCGGAGGCACATTTCGCCGGCCAGCGCATCCAGGAAACCCTCTCCGCCATCAGAGAGTGGAACCGTCTTCAGCGTAATGTCCCGGTCGGCGCTGGCCAAACCGGCACCATGTGCCAGAGCCTTTGCTGCGCTTGCCGCTGAACACGTGAGTTTTAGCGAGTCTGGGCATATCAGAAGGTGCACGATGGGCTGCTCAATCAGCGATTCGTGTGGGATCGCAACTCAGATATGAAGCGTTGAGCCGCTGAAGCTGCGCCGGCGGGGCCAGCCTCATGGATTCGTCGGGTCAGCTCACTGCCTACTACGACACCGTCGGCGAACTGAGCGATTTCGCGCACATCTCGGCCCTCTCGAACCCCAAATCCCACCGCTATCGGTAGATCGGTGTGACTCTTAAGCGACGTGACACGGCTCTCGATGTCATCGAAACCGCGAATGGCCGAGCCCGTGACACCCGTCATACTGACGTAGTAGAGGAAACCGCTCGAGGAGGCGGCTATCTCCCCCGCTCGCTCCAGAGGGGTCGTCGGTGCGATCAACGAAACTAGATGCATGCCTCGCTCCTGGAGTGATCCCCGGAAGGGCCCACTTTCCTCGAAGCTGAGGTCCACAACGAGGCTGCCCGCCGCCTTTGACTGGGACAGCCGATCAGCAAACTCGATCTCACCCTTGGCAAGGATCGGATTGTAGTAGCCGAAGAGAATGATGGGGACTGCATGCCGATCCACGATCTCTTTGGTCACCTCGAAGACATGTTCGAGTTTCGTCCCGGCCGCGCGCGCGCGCGCCCGAGCCAATTTGATTGCCGGGGCCTACCCCCCCGGGGGGCTGAAGGGGATGCCCAGCTCGATGATATCGGCACCACCCGCGACCAAAGCTGAGAGGATCTCTTTTGTGGTCTCGATGCTGGGATCACCCGCCGACACGAAGGGAATCAACGCCGCCCTACCCTGCCGTTTTGTGATTTGAAAAACGGCTTCGAGTGCACGGCCTGACGATACTCTAGCTGGTGAGGTCATTCGCCCTGCTCCGGTTCGGGTAGTGCGAGTGCGAGTGCAGTCGCGGCTGTTCCCATATCTTTGTCGCCCCGTCCGGAGATATTCACGAGCACGACTTGGCTCGGATCCATCTCTTTGGCCAAGCGAATCGCTCCGGCTAGTGCGTGGGAGCTCTCGAGTGCCGGAATGATACCCTCGGTTCGAGTCACACGCTGGAACGCTTCGAGCGCTTCTTCGTCAGTCACGGCCGAGTAGGTCGCGCGACCACTGTCCATGAGCGCCGCGTGCTCAGGTCCGACACCGGGGTAATCCAATCCCGCTGAGATGGAATGCGCCTCCTGAACCTGCCCTTCCTCGTCCTGCAGGACGTAGGAGTACGCGCCGTGAAGTACGCCAGGTGTTCCTTTGACAAGCGTCGCAGCGTGTTCCTCTGTAGTCAGTCCCGCTCCCGCCGCCTCGACTCCGTGCAGGGCGACATCGACGTCGTCGCGAAAGGCGTGGAAAATGCCGATTGCATTGCTCCCGCCTCCCACGCAGGCGACGATCAGGTCGGGAAGCTGCGCTAGATGAGTTTGGCACTGTTCCTTGGCTTCGCGCCCGATTACCGCCTGGAACTCTCGCACCATCACGGGATAGGGATGGGGGCCGGCCACACTACCGAGGCAGAAGAAGGTGTCTTCGACGTGGGAGACCCAGTGTCGCATGCTCTCGTTGACCGCATCCTTCAGTGTCTTGCTACCCGAGGTGACGGGAACGACCTCCGCGCCCAACAACTGCATTCGGTACACGTTGAGAGCTTGTCTGTGCACATCCTTGAGGCCCATGAAAATCGTGCATTCGAGGTCCAGCAACGCAGCGGCCGTGGCTGTCGCAACCCCGTGCTGGCCTGCGCCAGTTTCAGCGACCACCTTCTTCTTTCCCATTCGGCGGGCGAGCAAGCACTGACCGAGCGTATTGTTGATTTTGTGGGCGCCGGTGTGATTCAGGTCTTCGCGCTTCGCGATGATCTGGGCGCCGCCGACCTGCGCAGAGAGCCTCTTCAGGGCTGTGAGGGGCGTCGGGCGACCGACGTAACGATCCAACAGACCCTCGAATTCGTCTGTGAAGGCTGGGTCGTTTCGTGCTTCTTCGAAGGCTGCGGTCAGTTCTTGAAGAGGCGCAACAAGCGTCTCTGCGACAAACCGGCCGCCATAGTCACCCCATCTCCCGAGAGGATTGGGCTCGTGAGACCTCGTTTGCTGGGAATCCTTGTCCATGTTCGCTATCCAACGCCAAGATTGAAAGCAGCTCGAGCTGCCAATATGTAGTTTCGAGCCCGGTCTGGGCAAGGCTGACCGTTCTGGTTTTCGGTGCCGGACGCAGAATCAACCCCAAGCGGGTGGTGTCGGGCGATCACCTCCCCGACATTGAATTCGTCGAGTCCACCGGCCACGATCACTTCGCTGCGTGCACAGGCTTTCGCTACGAGGTCCTGATCAAGAACCCGCCCTCTTCCGCCCACCACTCCGTCAACCCGAGCGTCGATCAGCGGTATCGCCGGTGCCACACCTTCCAGCACCGACAGATCCGCTTCCGAGCTAAGGCCGACCGCCTTGAGGCAGGGAGCGAAGCGTTCGACTACGGCCTTCGGCTCCTTTCCGTGGAGCTGAATGAGCTCGAGAGCAAGCAGGTCCTGTAGTTCGGCGATTGTGTCGGGATTCTCGTCGGCAAACACACCGACGATGAGAGGCAGCTGTTCGTAACTTTGTCGGGCCCAGGCGAGCAAGTCCGAGGCCGCTTGAACCTCGATATGGCGCCTGCTCCAACTGACGAAATTCAGTCCGACGGCGCTGGCACCGTGCTCGGCAGCGGCAGCAAAAACGCTCTTCTCGCGAACACCGCACACCTTGATAAACCGGTCAATGTTCAATCCGCTCCCCAAGCAGCTCGGTCACGGCCGATTCGAGGTCCGCTGCCTTCGAGAAGTAGCTCCCGACCAGGAATGCGTCGTAGCCCGCATCAGCGAGTCGGGTCAGGCTGCTTCCTTCGCTGATTCCGCTCTCTGCAACCCTGACGACGGATTCCGGCAGTTTGTGCACCAGCCGTCGTGGTATTGAGAGGTCCACTTCGAGGGTGTTCAAATCGCGAGCGTTGACGCCGATCACGCTGACACCCGTACGCAGGGCTCGATCGATCTCTTCGGCGCTGTGGGTTTCGACAAAGGCGTCGATACTCAATTCTCGCGCTACCCTCACCAGGGCTCGAAGTTGGTCATCGTCCAAGAGCGCACACAAAAGAAGCACTGCGG